>JBJTOU010000144.1:0-2689 GCA_046074725.1 Planctomycetia bacterium | reverse complement strand
CCCTCCAGCGAGAAGCTCTTGGCCCCCAGGAATCGCTTCTGAATGAACTCTTCGAACACGGCCGCCGTGGTCATCTGCCGGTAGATTCGAAGCTGCTGCCTCCGATCGAGCTGGATGCGGTTTTCGCACCCCTCCATCCGCACCTGGAGCCACTGGCGAACGCGGAGATCGTCCATGTGCATGAACTGGACACCGATCGAACGGCAGTAGGTGTTGCGGAGCCGCTTGATGATCTGCCGCAGCGACATCGACTGCGGGCCCTCGATCGTGTCGGTCGAGAACGACCGATCCATGTCCTCTTCGGTGAGGTGGTAAAAGTCGGGATCGAGTTCCGGAAGCCCCGGCCGGGGCCGCCCGAGCGGATCGATCTCGGCCATGAGATGGCCGCGGACACGGTACGCCCGGACGAGCTGATCGACTCGGTCCTGAAGAAACGCAACCCGCTCCTCCCCCTGGGTACCCTGAGCCACCGGCGGCAGCGGCAGCGGCATCGCCTCGCCGGCTGGCGCCTCGGGCAATTGCAGGCTTCCGTTGGAGATCGCCACCGCATGGGCCGTGGCGATGCCGTCGGGCGTGACGAGCCGTTCCCCGCGTGGCCGTGGGACCGCACCAGGGCGGACGGGAACGGCCTCGACATGACCATTGCCGGCCGCGTGGCCGTTGCCGGCGGGCACGGGAGTCCGCGCGACCTGCGGCTGCCCCGCGGCCAATGATTCGAAATAGGCCCGCCATTCCGGATCCACGCTGGATGGATCGCACTGATACTGCTCGAAGAGTTCCTCGAGAAAGGGGAGCGAGGCCGTGCCGGCCGAGTCGATGCGTTCGAAAATGCTCACGATTGGTTTCCGTGGATCACATCGCCAGAAGCAGCCGGCCCGGGCTCTCCAGATACCCGATCACCTCCTTGAGGAAACGGGCCGCGAGAGCGCCGTCGATGACCCGGTGATCGTAGGAGAGCGAGAGCGGCATCATCAACCTCGGCTCCACTCGGTCCTCGTGCACCACCGGCATCTTCCGCGACCGCCCCACGAGCAGGATCGCGACCTCGGGCCAGTTGATGATCGGCGTGGAGTAGGTTCCCCCGATCGCCCCGAGGTTACTGATCGTGAAGGTGCCGCCACGCAGATCCTCGAGACCATACTGGGCATTTTTCGCCTTCTCGGCCGTTTCGGCGATCGCCTGGGCGATCTGAGGGATCGAGAGCTGGTCGCAGTCTCGCAGCACCGGCACGACGAGCCCCCTCGGCGTGTCCACGGCAAGGCCGACATTGACGTAGTCCTTGTAGACGATCTCGCCCTTCTCCATGTCGATCGATGCGTTGACCGTCGCGTGTTGCCGGAGTGAGAGACTCACCGCCTTCACCACGAACGACAACGCCGTGAGCTTGATGTTGTTCTTGGCATACTCCGGAGCGCTCGCCTTGCGAAGGTTCTCGAGCTCCGTGACGTCGGCATCGTCGAAATTGGTGAGGTGCGGAATCGTCGAGACGCTCCGTACCATGTTGGCGGCGATCGTCTTGCGCATCCGAGACATCGGCTCCCGACGCACGGCCCCCCACTCGTCTCGCTCGCCGCCCACAGCGCCGGCCTGCCTTCGGGAGGACGGAGACGACGATGCATGCCGCACCGCGGCGACGACGTCCTCGCGCACGATCCGCCCGTCCGGCCCGCTACCACGGACGCCGCCGAGATCCACCCCGAGTTCGCGGGCGAGCCGGCGCACCGCCGGTCCGGCCGGGGCAACGGGACCCTCGACCATCGCCTTGGACTGAGCCGCCACAGGAAATGGAGCCGCCACTGCGGTGGGCATCGCAGTGGCCACCGCCACCGGCTGTGGAGCGGCCACCGGCGCTGGCGGAGGAGGCGTCGCCACGGCGACGGAGGCGGCCGCAGCGGGAGCCGGAGATGGCGCCGCAGGAACCGACGACGGCGCGGCCCCAGCGGCTTCCAGCACGACGAGCGTCTGCCCGACCGCCACGGTGTCGCCCTTTTTGACGAGCACCTGGGCCACCCGGCCGCCCGGAGGACAAGGCACTTCGATCACGGCCTTGTCGGTCTCCACCTCCAGCAGCGCCTGGCCCGGACGAACAACGTCGCCTTCCTTGACGAAGACGCTCACCACGTCGCCGGACGCGATATTTTCACCGAGATCGGGAAGCTTGAATTCCGTTGCCATGGTCTGAAACACGTTCTCCTGCCGTTCGGGTAACCGGCCGATTCATCCGTCGGCCGGCAGGCGGTTAGTGGAAATGTGACGACCTTCCGCTTCAACCTGGAGTCGCCGGCGCCCCCACCTGCGCTCGACGATGGCGCGCGAGGCCGAAAGGCGGCGGGAATCGCGAGGCTTGTATGGGATCACTTGCATGGCATCACGGGTGACGTCGCTCAGGCGAGCGCCGGATCGATCTTGCCAGGATCGACCCCGAGCCGGGCGATCGCCTCCGCCACCACGTGACGCCCGATGACACCGCGGCCCGCCAGGCGGCTGAGCGCGGCGACGGCGATACACTCGGCGTCCACCTCGAAGTGCCGCCGCAGCGGACCGCGCGTTTCGCTGCGACCGAACCCTTCGGTGCCCAGGGCGAAGAGCCCGCCGGGAATCCAGGGATCGAGCTGCTCCGGCACGGCCCGCACATGGTCGCTCGCGGCCAGGAACACGCCGTCGATCCCGGCGACCTGCGACTCCAGAT
>JBJTOU010000143.1:0-3200 GCA_046074725.1 Planctomycetia bacterium | reverse complement strand
CGCCGAGCAGGTTCCACTCGATGCCTGAGACCAAGGCCGCCCGCGAGAGGTTGCTCGATCCCACGACCACGATCCCGCCCGACGAATCAGCGATTCGCCAGGCCTTCGGGTGAAACGAATCGGGCGTGCCGCGAAGGTTTTCCATCTCTGCGAGCCGGGCCTCGAACGCCCCGCCGGCGAGGTCCATCCACCCCAGCAACTGCCGCAGCGCCTCGGGCGACGTGATGCTGAGGTAATCCCCCACGAGCAGCCGCACGCGGGCCCCGGCGGCGATCGCACTAAAAAGCCCTGCGCGGATAACGTCGAGCCCCGAGGGCTGCACGAACGACGCAAGCAGGTCGATCTCGCTCGCCCCCGGCAGCCGCTCAGCGAGACGCGGCCATAGCGGACGATCGGGACCGGTGGAGAGCGAGAGCCGCGGGCCGCCCGTGCCAGAGGCAGGCAACCCCGCCAAATAATTCCCCTTCGCCGGTATCACATGCCGCACGCCGCCGCGGGGGTCGCCCATATCGCCGGAATACCTCGGGATCACGTGCACATGCACATGCGGTACGGTCTGGCCGGCGGCGGCCCCGGCGTTGAAGCCGACGTTGTACCCATCGGGCTTGGGCGTAAGCCGCTCATCGAGGAGCCGCTTAACCGGGGCCACGAGCTCCATGAGCGCGGCCTGCTCGTCGGCCGTACATTCGAAGAACGTGGGCACGACCCGGCGCGTGATCACGAGCACGTGTCCGGGTGACACGGGGAACCTGTCGAAGACCGCAAACGCCAGCGCATTCGCGCACAGCCACTTCGCATCAGGGATTTCTAAAAACGGCGAGGGGTCAGCCGGATTCATGGCCGACAGTCTAAGACCCCGTGGGACAACTTTGGTCCGGGCTGGGGTCGTAGCCTGTCGCCGTCAGGCCCCGGCCGCCGCCAGCAGGTCTGCGACCACTTCGGGCACGCCGACGGTCGCCGGCTTGGCGACGATCTCGAACCCCGGCCCCGAAACCCGCTCTGGGATGTCCGGATTCACCACGATCCGGCGGGCCCGTTTCGGCGCTTCGAAGACCAGCCCTGCGGCCGGATAGACCTGCAGGGACGTGCCGACGACAAAGAGCACGTCGGCGTCGGCGATCAGATCCACCGCCTCGTCCATTGCGGGAACCATCTCGCCGAACCAGACGATGTGAGGCCGCAACTGGCTGCCGAGTTCGCAGCGGTCGCCGAGGTGGATGTCGGCATCGCCGAGGTGACGGATGAGCCGCGGGTCGCGGGTGCTGCGGGCGAGCATGATCTTTCCGTGCAGGTGGAGGACCTGTGTGGAGCCCGCCCGCTCGTGGAGGTCGTCTACGTTCTGCGTGATGATCCGGACGTCATAGCCGCGCTCGAGATCCACAAGCGCCCGGTGCGCGGCGTTGGGCGTTGCCGCCCGCACCGCCCGCCGCCGCTGGTTGTAGAACTCGAGCACGAGTGCCGGGTTCGCCTCCCACGCCTCCGGCGACGCCACGTCCTCGACCCGGTGGCCCTCCCAGAGCCCGTCCACGCCACGGAACGTCTGCAGCCCGCTCTCGGCACTGATCCCGGCCCCGGAAAGGACGACGATGCGTTTCATGATGCGGTAGGTCTCCTTCGACAAAAGGCTCCGGCGGGTCACGACGTCTCTTCGACGCTCCAGCGGTCGGGAGGCGTCGAATCGAACAGGGCCTGCCACTTGCGGTGGCGGAACTGGTAGTGCATCTCGCGCTGGTATGCCGGCAGCGAGGCTACGGCGGCGTCGTAGTGAGTGCGGAACCAGTCGCGGAGATCCGGATGGATATGCATCGGTATGAACCTGATCCAATACGACTCGGGCAACGCCTCGGAGAGGTCTTTGCACCTCGGGATACCGCCTACGCGGACCGAGTCGTTACCGTCGTTCTCGATGTCCATGGTGCCGGCGGAGCCGATGAAACTCCACGTGCCATCGGGCTCCTGCCGGCCAAACAGCTCGATTCCGGCTCCTTCGGCCAGCAAGCGGATCACGCACGGGTCTTCAATTGGCATACTCGCCTCCCTCGTTCGCTCGTGACTGCGGATCTGCGTCGGCCCGGAGGCCCTGCGGCAGCGCGGCTCGCTGGCGGTTTTGGAGAGCCGGCCGCCGCTCCGGAATCTCCTCGCCTTCACGGTTGATCTCCGCAAAGAGGGCGTCGCGGCGGCGGATCGCCTCCTCGGCGGTGGAGGTTCGGAGCGACCTCCTGATTCGCCTCTTGCGGTGGTCGAAATGGAGCGTGTAATGCGTCCACCATGTGCCGTTGTTGCACCACAGGTGGTGACGCCGGTTGCGATCGTCGATTCGTGCTGAAAGAAATCCTCGTGGCATCGTGCGTTCTCCTGGAGGGTGAACGCATCAAGATCAGGATCTAAAACAAGCCAGCTTTTGCCGACTTGCTGCAACATTTCTTTCGCTGAGGCTACGCACCTCAACGCACATCCCCTCTCGGGTAGCACCGTTTGCCTTGCAGAGGCTCGGAAGCGAACCCAGTCATTCGACCAGGCTCACACGACACGTCCTTTCAATTCGTGTCGATCTTGATGCACTTCTATTCTACACGCTGATCGCCTCTTCCGCCACCGCATCGCCACCGGCGTTCATCGCCACGCGACGCGACTATGACACGGTTGCCGGGTGCTGAACGATGACCTGCGGTGGAGTCGGCGGGTAAAATGCAACGAGCATCAGGAACGACATGTCCCCCATGACGTGTCGGAAACGCCTTGTCGGCGTTTCGGCAACCGGGCCACTGCAAGGCAAACGGTGCTTCCGCCGGCGTGACCATGCCGGCGGGATGTGCGTGAGGGCTTGTTCCTCACGAAAAAATGTTGCAGCAGTCTGACGGGCGTCGACGCCCGTCAGACTGGTTCTCGGTGCGTTGCTCGTTCTGGAGTACGCACGATGGTCGAAAAGCCGTTTCCGGATCTGCTCCGTAATCGCCAGTTGTGCATTCCGGCGGCGGCGGCACGCTTCTACAGCCTTTGCAGCGACCACGAACTGACGCGGCTCAATCAGGAGCGGTGTGCGGCAGCGCCCACGTATTGGGAGGAAGACGTTCGGTGTTACCAGGCCCCGGGCGAATGAAAGGAGCGACACGATGGCTGGCTATGAAACCAATGGTCCGAAGCCTGGCAACTGGTCCGGCAACTCATGCGGGCGATTCTTCGATGTTCCCTACGAACAA
>JBJTOU010000142.1:0-36193 GCA_046074725.1 Planctomycetia bacterium | reverse complement strand
GGGCGACGATCCTCACGAGGCAAACAGCGCGGGCGGCGTGTTCCCAGCGATCTGGGGAACGGTGGCGATGACGCTCATCATGGCGATCCTCGTCGCGCCCTTCGGCGTGCTCGCCGCGCTCTACCTGCGGGAGTATGCATCGCGTGGCTGGATCACATCGATGGTGCGGATCGCCATCAACAATCTCGCCGGCGTGCCGAGCATCGTCTACGGCGCCTTCGGCCTCGGCTTCTTCTGCTACGGCCTCGGCGCGGGCATCGACGAACTCTTCTTCCGCCCGGCGCTGGTGGCCGACGGGCAGCCGACGTTCGGTACCGGCGGCCTGCTCTGGGCGTCGCTCACGCTCGCCCTCCTCACGCTGCCCGTCGTGATCGTGGCCACCGAGGAGGCCCTCGCCGCGGTCCCCAACTCGATGCGAGAGGGCTCGTATGCCTGCGGTGCGGGCAAGTGGCAGACGATCCGCCGCATCGTGCTGCCCCGCGCCCTCCCCGGCATCATGACCGGTCTCATCCTCGCCATGGCCCGCGGGGCGGGGGAGGTTGCGCCGCTGATGCTGGTCGGCGTCAAGAAACTCGCCCTCGACCTGCCGATCGACGGGGTCTTCCCGTTCATCCACCCAGAGCGGGAATTCATGCACCTCGCCTTCCTCATCTACGACGTCGGCTTCCAGAGCCCCAACAGCCAGGCGGCGAAGCCGATGGTGTTCACGATCACGTTCCTGCTGGTGACGATCATCGCGCTTTTGAACGTCACGGCCATCTGGTTCCGCTCGCGGCTGAAACGCCGCTACGTCACCCAGCAGTTTTGAGGTACAACTCCATGACGCAGACCGAAACCCCGACTGTTCCCCACGGCATGCACGCTTCCGGAGACACCCCCGACCTCGATCCGGCACCGCCGCGGGATCGGCTGCTCGCCGTGGCCGCCGGCCACCAGGTCCCCTCCGAGGTGCACGCCCGGGTGCTCGAGGAGACGCCGGTTCTGGAGATCGACCGGTTCAACCTGTGGTATGGCTCCAAGCAGGCGATCCATTCGATCACGATGCCGATCCCCAACAACAAGGTCACGGCACTGGTCGGTCCGAGCGGCTGTGGCAAGTCGACGCTGCTGCGAAGCGTGAACCGGCTCAACGACCTCGTGCAAAGCGTGCGGATCACCGGCGACATGCGGCTCAATGGCGACTCGATCTACGATCCACGGATGGACGTGATCGAACTCCGCAAGCGGATGGGCATGGTGTTCCAGAAGCCGAATCCCTTCCCGATGAGCATCTACGAGAACGTCGTCTACGCCCTGCGGATCGACGGCGAGAGCAACCGCGGCGTGCTCGACGAAGTGTGCGAACTTTCCCTCCGCGGGGCGGCTCTCTGGGACGAGGTGAAGGACCGGCTCCACGAGAGCGCGCTCGGGCTTTCGGGGGGACAGCAGCAGCGGCTCTGCATCGCCCGCGCGATCGCCGCCGAGCCCGAGGTTCTCCTGCTCGACGAGCCATGCTCGGCCCTCGACCCGATCGCCACCGGCAAAGTGGAGGACCTGATCCAGGAACTCCGGGGCCGATACTCGGTGCTGATCGTCACCCACAACATGCAGCAGGCCAGCCGCACGAGCGACTACACGGCATTCATGTATCTCGGCAGGCTCATAGAATACGGGCCGACCACCGAGATTTTCACCAAACCAATCCTCCGCGAGACCGAGGCCTACGTCACCGGTCGCTTCGGCTGAGCAGGAAGAGGAGCCGTTCATGACCCGTCACATCGAACGCCAGATCGAGCATCTCAAGGAGAAAATCCTCCGCGTCGGCACGCTCGTCGAAGAGGCGATATCCAAGTCGATCACCGCGCTGATCAACGAGGATGTTCCACTCGCTCAGCGAGTGATCGCCAGCGACGAGGAGATCGACCGCATGGAGGTGGAGGTGGAGGAGGAGTGCCTCAAGATCCTCGCCCTCTACCAGCCGGTGGCGGCCGACCTGCGTTTCGTCGTCTCCGTACTCAAGATCAACAATGACCTCGAGCGCATGGGCGACCTGGCCAAGAACATCGCCAAGCGGGTGCCGCAGTTGGCCGAGGGGGAACGGTGCCCCCTGCCCCCCGAAATTCGCACGATGGCGATGCAGGCGCAGGAAATGGTGAAGCAGTGCCTCGACGCCGTGGTCCGCGGCGACCCGTCGCTCGCCCGTCAGGTCCGAGAGGAGGACGACGCCGTCGATGCCTCGCGGCAGCGGGTTCAGAAAATGGTGATGCAGGGGATCAAGGCGTCGCCGGAGAAGGCGGAGACGCTGCTGCGGATCAATTCGGTGTCGAAGCACATCGAGCGGATCGCCGACATGGCGACGAACGTCGCCGAGGATGTCATATACATGGTGGAAGGTGACATCGTCCGCCACCGCATGACGGACTAGCGGGCCTCCCGCCCTTCCCGGAAGGTTGACTGCCCATCTGAAAATGTGGCTTGCGGGGGCACGGGCAACCCCGAGCCGACCCTCGATTTCCCGCGATTCCCGTGGGCGGCGGCGGCGTGGTAGCATCGTGCGCCGCGGCCGGGGTGTTCCCAGGTGCGAGCTGGAGAATGACTGCGATGCGGAATCGTGCACGGTGCGTGGCGCTGGGGCTGACATTCGCGGCGATCGTCGCCGCGTGTGGGGCGGCACGCGCGGAGGATCCCGTCGCCGTGCTGATCACCGGCCCGCTGACCGGGACCATCGGCGAGAAGGTGTCGTTCGAGGTGGAGCTGGTGAATCGCTCTGGCCAACCGCTCCAGAAGCTCCGTGTCGTTGACTACTTCGATTCCGGCTTCCATCACGATGCCTCGAAGAGCCCGATCGAGCAGAAGGGCACGGTCGATTTGGCTGCCGGCACGTCCCGGAGACTCACGCTCGAGTTCACGCTCGACGAGCCGGGCCGCCAGTGCCACCGCGTGGAGATCATCGATCAGTCGCAGAAATTCGTCGGTGGCGCGACGGCATGCGTGCAGGTCGCTGCCGCGCCCGTCGCCCCCCAACCCGCGACCCTGCCCTCGGCAGCGCCGGCGCCGACCGTGCCGAGCACTCCCGCCCCGACGGGCTCCGCATTCACGCAGCCGTCTCCCATCGTTCAGCCGCCGCTGCCCGTGACGACGACCGTTCCCGCCCAAGCGGCCGCGCCATCGCTTGAACTCGGACTCACCGGGCCCAACGATCTCGCGGCGGGCGCGACCGCCGAATACGTCGCCACGATCCGCAACACGGGCACCGCAGCCACCGGGGAGACGACGCTCGATCTCTCGTGGGACGATGCCTTTTCGCCGTTGGAGGCCTCCGATGGCTATTCGCTCGGTTCGTCGAAGGTGACCTGGCTGCTGCCGTCGATCCAGCCCGGCGAACAGCTGCGACGGCAGCTCAACCTGCGGGCCCAGTCTCCGCCCCGCAGTTATGCCGACTCCCCACCGAACCGGTCCTGCGTGCGGGCGGTGCTGGCGGGCACGGCGGGAGGGATCATGGTCGCCGATGAATCGTGCGTTCCGATCCGTTCGACGGCGCCGCGGCCCCGGACGCCCAGCGAGGCGGGAATCCGCATTTCACTGGCCGATCTCGACGATCCGGTCATGCCGGGTGGAGCGACCACGCTCGTGTGCACGATCACGAACACAGGGATCACTCCCAGCGGCCGGCTTTCACTCATGATCATGATCCCCGATCAGGCCCGGTTGGTAGGGGATCCAGTGCCCTCGCGGGTGCGGATCGAGGGATCGACGATCTCGTTCGACACGGTTGGGAGCATCCCACCCGGGAGCCAGTCGATGTTCGAGGTCACCTATCGGCTGCCGGTGGGCGGCACCGGCAGGGCCACGGCCATGGTCACGGGCGCTGATCTCGACGGCTCGGCTGATGCGTCGTGCCAGACGACGTTCGCATCGCCGTAGCGTGATGGCCTCTCATGGGCCACCGCTCACGAGTGTTTTTGATCAACACGCCACAGCCTGCCCGAGCCCTACAGGTTTGCACGACCCGCACGACCGTGTGACCGCAGCTGGCGTTGATTGCCCTCGGACGTCGAATGGAACCGTGGGGGATACGCTCCATGCTCGTGGTGACGGCGAACTGGTCGATCGGCGACGGCACTGTCCATGGGCCGCCGCCACGCGGGTCGGTGGAGGCATTTCTCCGCGAACTGCGACGCGCGGCCTGGCGCGCGGGCTTCCGGGGTGATGGCCGCTATCGACCCGTGGATGGCGTTGAGATCGTGCTCGCCGGCGACACCTTCGACGGTCTCGCAAGTTTTTCCTGGCAGGGGGGATCGCGACCCTGGCATGGCGGCCTGCGAATCTGTCGCGAAAGTGATCGCGACCGTGACGTCGCCGATCGGATCGCCGCCGCCGCGATCCGGCAGGGACGACGACTGCTGGCGGCGCTCGGACGGCTTCGCCGTGACGGGCTCGACGTGCCCCGGGCCGACAGCCGCGGCCGTCCGATGCCCGGAACGATGCGTCGCGCCCCGGTCGCCATCTCCTGCCTGCTCGGCGACCGTGATCGTATGCTCGACGTCGCGAGGCTCGCGGCGCTGGCGGCGCGGCACGGCATCGCGATCGGCACCGAGCAGGCGAGCGACGCTCTCGTGATCCGTCATGGCGACGAATGCGATCCGGTCTGTGGGCATCCGGGTGTGCTCCGGAGGGATCGCGGCCCGACTCTTGCGGAAAGCCTCGTCGTCGATCTGATGGTGGAGTTCGCGCGGCGTCTCCGCGGCACGGTCACCCCATCGGCCGTCACGGCCGGCCTCGTTCGCCGTCTCGCCAGGGCGCCCTCGCTCGAGGCTCCCAGGCATCTGGCCGCCTGGCTCACCGACTGCGGCCCCGCCTGGCGCGAATCCGGACGCCTTGTCCGCGAGACATGGCGGCATGCGACCGACCACTGGCATCGGCATGCACGCGCCACGCCCCCCGAGGTTGCAGAGGAGCACGACGTGGTCGATGCGGTGGCGGCATGGATGGAAGCGGCCGCAGGCCACACAGGCCGCGACGGCCTTCGCCCCGATCCCGTGATCGAGCGGCTCCTGCCCAGGTTCACGGCCCCGTCGGCAGGAAGCCGGGGCCTGGTGCTCGGTCATCCATCACCCGACGCCGTCGTCGCTCCCGCCGCGGGGCAGGCATCGTGCATCTGCCTGGGGTCGAGCCGACGCCGTGAGTATGATTTCGGCTCCCGCGATGGCATTCCGCGCGCCGTCGTATTTCCAGACGCGACGGCAACGCATGCCGAATGGCTGTCGGACGGTTCCATCGCGGGGTTTGTTCCAGAGCCGGTCCTCTCCGTGGCGCGGATCGGGACCCCGCGTGATGAGCCCGGAATCGTCGATGCCGCCTGAACCACATCCACTGCCCCCCGACCGCGTCGTCATCGAGATCCGCACGACGTTTCCGTCGCGCGAGGATGCGGAGCGTTGTGGCACACGCCTACTCGACCGCCAACTCGCCGCCTGCATTCAGATCGACGGCCCTCTCGCCAGCAGGTATCGGTGGAATGGCTCCGTGGAGGCGGCCGTGGAGTATGCCTTCCGCGCGAAGACGACCGCCGAGACCGCCGATGCATGCGAAGCGGAAATCGTCGCATCGCATCCCCACACGACACCCGAGATTCTCACGACGGCATGCCGTGCATCGGCAGCCTATGCGGCGTGGGTGCGCGAAAGCGTGGGCCATGGGGGTTCAGGGCCGTCATGAGACCGGATGACCTCTACACGTTCGAGATTTCGGTCCATCACCGCCCCGACGAAGGCCTCCTGCCGGCGGCCCCCTATGCCGACGCATGGGGCGCCTGGCCCACCGTGGCGGTGCCGCACGACACGCTCGCGGTGCCGCTGGCGATGTCGTTCGACGACGCGATCGAGAGGCTGGGCCGCCTGGAGCGTATGTATGCAGAGCCCGACGGGTCGTTCGTGTGGGCGAGCCGCCGCGAAGGCCTGTCGTGGCAGGTCGATGGAAACGTCTTCGACCGGAGCGGTCGCGTCGTCCTGGTCGATATGAAAGGGAGCTGCCCTCCCGCCGACTTCGACCTTCTCCTCTCCTGCTTCGGCTGGCCGGCCGAGCGGCTGCTCTTTCAGCTCGTGAGGCCGGCGGTGTTCCTCGAGGAGAACTCGTTCCGAAGCCATGCCCTGGCCCGGGGGATGGCGGCATCTGGGAAAATCCTGCGGGGGTGAGTGGCTTCCGCCCCGGCAGGGTTTGCCGCCCCGGGCCTCGGACACCGTTCGCCACCCCGTGAAGAGGCCGATATGCTCGTCACGGGTGGTCTTGCCTTGCAGTGGAGGTGCCGGAATGCGGTCGTTCAGTCACATGCCGACATGGAAGGGGTATACCCTCGCACCGATCCTGGTGCTCGTCATCGCGGCCGATGCGGCAGCCCGTGAGGATGCGATTCTCAGCACTGCCTATGGCCATGGTGTGCACGCCTATTACGCCGGCGACTTTCAGCAGAGCTACGACCAACTCACCGCCGCCATCGAGGGTGGCACCAAGGATCCCCGGGCCTTCTATTTCCGGGGACTGGCAGCCTGGAAACTCGGCCGGCTCGACGAGGCCGAGGCCGATTTCACAAGCGGCGCCGCCCACGAGGCCGGAAGCCAGGGCAACTGGCCCGTGGCCAGGTCGCTCGAACGAATCCAGGGAGAGCCCCGCCTGCAACTCGAGCGGCATCGCGTGCGGGCCCGCATGGTCGCCATGGAGCAACGGCGCCAGGCGATCATGCGTCGCTATTCCGAGGTCGAGGCAGCTCAGACAGACGTTCAGCGGACCCGCCGTCCTGAAAACGTCCGCGGGGCACCCGCGGAACGCCCCCGGCAGCCAACCGAGTCGGCCGAACCGTCGGAACGCGATGCCGCGGAAGCGACCGAGGAACTGCCGGCCGGCGACGATGCCGCCGAGGCCGAGATGCCCGAGGACGAGGGCGGCACCAAACCGGCCGCGGACGATCCATTCGGGAGCTGAGGGCTCACGATCTTCGGCAACGCTCGACCGTCAGTCGCCCGCAGCCAGCCATCCCGCCGCGGCGAGCGCGGCCCAGCCCACGAGCATCATCACACCGCCGATCGGCACGATCGCGCCGAGGATGCGGATGCCGGAAAGGGCCAGCGCGGCGAGAGCGCCGCTGAAAATCACCGTGCCACTCAGGAAGCACCAGCCCGCGACGCTCAGAATGCCGCGACAACCCACGGTCTGCGGCACGCTGGCGGCGACCGCGACGACGAGGATCGCCAGCGCGTGGACGAGGCAGTATCGGACCGCCGTCTCCCAATTGGCCGACTGACCGGATGCTTCGAGCAGATGCTTGAGGCCGTGGGCGCCACATGAGCCGGCCGCCACGCCCACCCCGCCGAGCACCGCTCCTACCGTCAGCCAGAGCCTCATGCCCTATGGCCCCTTCGTTCCGAGCAGCTTCTCTTCTTCCTCTTCCTGGATGATGATCCGAGGGGTCACCATCAGCATGAGGGAATCGGTCGTTCGGCCGATGCCCACGTTCTTGAAGAGCCGGTTGATGTAGGGAATCTTCGACAAGATCGGGACACCAAACTCGTTGCGCCCCTCGCGAAGCCGCTTGATGCCACCGAGGAGCACCGTGCCTCCGTCGGGCACGCTCACCGTCGTCGTGACGGTGGTGAAGAGGAATTCCGGCTGCTGGATCGTCGTGCCGTTGGAGAGAACCTCCTGCTCCTGCTTGTTCGACTGTGCCGTGGTGAGCCCAGGCTGCACGTTGACGATACCGCCGGTGTCGCCGTTGAGCCCCGATTTCTCGTCACTGCTCTTGGTTCGGGTGGAACGCGACCCCTCGAACTGGAACTGCTCCACCTTGCCGATCGTCGCGAAGAACGGAACGAGCGTGAGCCGCACGAACCGGCGGTCTTGCGAGACCACCGCCTGCACGTTCACCGCAGTGCCCTCGGAGAGGACCGTGATCACCGGCTGCTGCGCGGCGGCGAAGTCGCCGACCACCGGCACGACGCTGGTCACGAAAGGCCGCTGCCGCGTATCCGAGATGAAGGCGTTTTGGCCGTTGAAGAGCGTCACCTTGGGGGCCTGCATCACGTTGCTGCGGGTGTTGCCCTGGGCCGCCTGGATCAGAAAGTAGGCCTCGATGTCGGAGAGGATCGCGAAGCCGATGCTGGCCGCCGAACTCGTCGGATCGGGAAGGCCCGGCAGCGACGGCACGCCCGCCGCACCGAAGCTGTTCTGGCGGAACGGAATCGAGAAGAAGCTTGGCCGGCCCCCGGCGGTCCCGCCCGTGCCCGTGGTGCCCGTGGTGCCCGTGGTACCCGTGGTGCCCGTGGTACCGCCCGTCGTACCGCCCGTCGGCGACAAAGCCACCCCCGGGTTGCCGGTGTTGTCGAGGCCGATGAGCTGCGACACGCCACCTGGAGCGGCGTTGATTCCGAGCGTATTCGGATAGGTCGATCCGTTCTGCGAGGTCGGGACGGCTGTCATGTTGAGCGGCTGCTTTACGCCCGACTGGATGTTGAAGTCGAAATCGACGCCGATCCGCTCGAAGAAGGTGTCGTTGAGCGAGATGAACCGCACCTCGATCGTCACCTGCAGATCCTGAAGCCGTCGGAGCTGTTCGAGAAGATCGGCGATCTGGTCATGCACGTCCTGCGTCTGGCTGACCACGAGGCTGAGGTTCGTGGCGAACTCGCGGACCGTTCCCGGACCGCCGACGGTGGCCCAGGTCTGCGGAGCGATCGTCTCGGTGATCAGCGAAATGAGCGACTGGAAGTCGGCCGAACTGCCCCCCGCGTTGCCGGGCCCGAACGGGATCGACGGAGTCGAGCCACTGGAGACGCCAGAAGGCGCGTTGGGCAGCCCACCCTGGAACTGAGCCAACGAGGTCGGATCGACTCCCTGACCACCCGCCGATCGGACCGCGTTCAGTCCGGCCGGGGCCGGGCCGGTTTCCACGGACAGCCCCGATCGGGCCGACGATACGCGTGAATAGCCCTCTCGGAGCGCCCCAGTGATGCCGAGCCCTTCGGAGGAAAAATTCGGGATCGGAACCACCAGGTCGGCCACCTGGTACGACACGCTGTAAAGGGCTCCCTTGGCGATGCGGGGGCTTGTGATCTTCAGCACCTCGTCGCGGATCGTGGAGTCGAGGTGCAGCGGCTCGAGCAGGAGCTTGAGTGCGCTTTTGAGCGAGATCGGCTGATCGAGCGAGATAGTCACGGGCGTGTCGCTCCGCACCGCCTCCCCCTCGAGTCCGACGAGATCGATATGGAGTGGCACGTCCGCCTGCTTCGCGAGCTTCTCGAGCACGGCCACCAGCGGCTCGTCACGATACGAGGCATGGACGGGAGTCGAGAGTTTCTTCTCGATCACCTGCTCGGCTGGCGACAGCCGTGATCGCCCCTCGGCCTTCAGTCGAGAGCGGCTCTTGGTGAGGTCAGCCCAGTCCTTCGTATCGGGGAAGGCGAGCGGCCCCACAAACGGGGCGCTGGCCCGTTCGGTGTCTTCGGCATCGTCGAGGAAGCCGTTTTCCTTCTCCTGCCCGATCGACCGCTGGGCGGCAAGCCGGCGGACGATCCGACTCTGGGACAAAAGCTGCCGCACCACCGGATTGTCAGGGGCAAGCTGGCCCGCCTTCTTGGCGATCACCTCGGCCTCGGGATATCGCTGCTCATCGACCAGCGCGTTGTATTCCTCGACCAGCATCGCGAGCCGTTGATCGACCTCGACCCGCTTCGCACGCTCACGATCGATCTGGGACTCGATTTGTTCGTTCTTCCGGTCGAGCGCCAGTTCCGACGCACGCTTGCCGGTGGCCTCCTCGATGTCGCGACGGGTGCGTTCGACCCGCCTTTTGAACTGGTCCTTCGACGGCGCGGGAATCTGGGCCGCGTCGATCGTCGCGACGAGTTCCGCAAGCAGATCGAGGGCATCGGCGGGCTTTCGCTGCGCCAGCCGTCTGGCCTCGAGCTGCCTGGCGGCGACCTGCGCCGAGATTTTCGCGAGTTCCACCTCGGGCGGGGTCGCAGACGGATCGTCGGCGGGCGGGGCCGCCGTGACCGCTTCCTGTGCGACGGCCTGCGGTTTCGCCTCGGCTGCCTCGATCGCTCGCTCGATCACGGCGCGGGCTTCGGACGCCTCGGACCGTCCCGGAGACGGCTCGTCGCCGGCACGGAGGAGCCCGCCCCACGCTGCGAGGAGAACGACGCCAGCCCTCGCCCAAGAGTGTCTCGACGAGGCCTTCGGCAGTCGAACGATGGCAGTGAATCGCATGCGAATGATTCCTGGCTCGCGGGGAATGACCCACGAGGGCGGGAGAAGTACCGGCATGCGGCTGCCTGGGTCAAGACCATGCGCCGACCGCCCAAACCACCCGTCTTGTCGCGGGGTATGGATTCCCGGGTCGCGGAGGGTGTCTTCGCCGGCTATCCGACCACGCTCACAGGGGAGCGGGCAAGCGTTCGCTCGATCGTGTCGAGCAACTGGTCGATGCGAAACGGCTTGAAAAGCACCAGGTCGATCCCCGCCTGCCGCGCCTTCACGATCGAGTGGCCAGGGTCGTAGCCAAAGCCCGTCATCAACACCAACGGCACCGCCGCCGGCCGGCCTTCGGGGCCGGGCCCGAACAGCTGCTGCAGCCGCACGAGCAATTCGTAGCCATTGACGTCGGGAAGCCGGATGTCGGCGATGATCACGTCGTACTGCTCACCTCCGCAGGCCCGCACCATCGAGACAGCCTCCGCGCCGTCCCGGGCTGTCTCCACGACGCACCCGTACCGCTCGAGCAGCGAATGGGCCGCCGCCCGCACCTGCTCGTCGGCATCGGCAACAAGAACCCGTCGGCCGACGAGCGTCTGGTGGCGCTCGCCCTGTCTGTGCTGCGTGTGAACCGACACGGGGGCCATCGTCTCCCCGACCTTCTGGATGACCTGCTTGATGTCCCGCGCATTGCGCAGGATTCGCTGCAGGCGATCGACCACGTCGGCGTCGTGACCGATGTATTTCTCCATCACGCCGACCGTGTCGTTCAGGATGTCATCGACGGGAAGGGCCACCGCCCCATGGATCGCCTCGATGCTCTCCGCGGCCGTTGACGCCTTCTCCGCGACGAGCAGTTCCAGCGTGTTGAGCGACGCTGCGACATCGCGGGAGAAGATCTCGAGGAACTGAAGATCGGTCGCCGTGAAACCACCCGGTTCCGGGGTTTCGACGTTGAAGGTGCCGATCACCTGACCATGCATCACAAGCGGCACCGTCATCGAACTCTTGGCCCCCTTGCACCCTTCCAGGTAGAGCGGGTCCTTGGTCGTGTCGCTGCAGCGGTAACTTTGTCCGGTCGCCGCCACCCAGCCGGTCACGCCGTTGTTCTCCGGCTTGGCATAGAGGATTCGCGCCTCGGCTTCCGGCTGCATGCCCTCCGCCAGCAGCGGCTCGAGCCGCCCCGTCTGTCGGTCGAGAAGACGGATCTCCAAGACGTCGAAGTGCAGGAGGTCCTTGGAGTAATGGATGATGTTGCTCTTGAGCAGTTCGATCCGCTCGGCAACCGTCATGTCGGCGAGTTCCGAGGGGGTCAGATCCGCGAGAGTTTCCCCGGCTTTTTGGATGGCCGCCCGCTTCTGCTGCTCGAGGATTGCGTGCGTGACATCGCGAACGGCGACCACCACCCGCGGCGAGCAGCCGAATGCCCCGCCGGCGAAGGGAGCGGCTCGAAGATGGTAGTAGCGGTTGTCGCCTGATCGCAGTGTGCAGCTCGAGGTCATCCGACGGTCGAGCGCCGCCCGCAGTGGATCGCCGTCGGGCCCCTCGATGTCGGGCTTGCCGAGCGCCTCAAAAAAATTGACCCCAGTCTGCCCTCGACCGCCACACCACTGACTCAGTTGGTGGTTGGCCCAGCAGATGGCGCCCTCGGCGTCGAGGAGCGCCACCCCATCGGGAAGCGCCGACAGGATCCGTGCCGACTCATCGGCCGGAAGGGCGGCCGGTTCGACGGTTCGGTTGGCGATTCCGCCGCGGTCTGTCTGCGATTCCGACACCAACGACCCTCCATGCCGGGCGAAAACCCCGGCCGAACGCGCTCACCGAAAAAAGTATAAATCTGGCTCCGGGTGCCGCCAAATGGTGCCCGCCGTTGCCCGCGCCTCCGGTGCCCCTATACTCCTCAAGCGGTGCGCTGATACGGACGCCGTGGTGTCGCGGCATCCGATTTCGGCCGATCCCCGAGCCGATCCGTCAGACGACCCTTGGATGCCCCGCTGTGAGGCCTGTTGTGAGCGCTAGCGAACCGTCGCCCTCCTTTCTCTCCCGCCATCAGTTCTTGATCTATCGGCTCTTCTCCCTGTCGGGATTGATCCCCGTTGGCGCGTTCCTGGTGGTCCATCTTCTCACGAATGCCTCGGTGCTGGCCGGCCCAGGCAGTTTTCAGTCGCGGGTCGATCTCATCCATTCACTCGGCCCACTCTTGGTGCCGATCGAGTGGGCTTTCATCTTCCTGCCGATGCTCTTCCACGCGACGGTCGGCTTCATCATCATCGCCAACGGTCTGCCCAATGTCGGGTCATACCCCTACGTGGGCAACATCCGGTACACGCTGCAACGAGCCACCGGCATGATCGCGTTCGCGTTTATCGTCTGGCACATCATGCAGCTCCACTGGCTGGGCGCTCCGTTCGGCGGCGGCAAGTTCGACCCCCACCATGCGTCGAGCTCCGCTGCCGTGGCGTTGCGACCGACGATCGTCGCGATCCTCTACGCGATCGGCATCCTCTCCACCGTCTTCCATTTTTCAAACGGGCTTTGGACGCTCGGCATCACCTGGGGTCTCTGGACGAGCCCCGCTGCCATGCGACGTGCGAATTGGATCAGCGCGATCGTGGGATTGCTGCTGGGAGCCGCCGGCTTGGGCGCGCTGGGCGGCATGCGGTCGGTCGATGTCGAGCAGGCCCGCGCCATCGAGACTCGGATGGACGACGTCAGACGAATGCTCGACGGCAGCCACACCATTCCCGGGGAGAATTGACAGATGGCGCAACCCAGGGTCCTTGTCATCGGAGGCGGACTCGCCGGCCTCGCGGCAACCATGCGGCTGGCCGAACTCGGCATCAACGTCGATCTGGTCAGCCTTGTGCCGGTGAAGCGATCGCACAGCGTCTGTGCCCAAGGGGGCATCAACAGCGTCAATGCCCTCACTCGTCAGCAGGGCGACACCGAGTGGAAGCACTTCGACGACACCGTCTACGGAGGCGACTTCCTCCAGCATCAGCCCCCCGTCAAGGAGATGGCCGACTGGGGCCCCCGCATCATCGACCTCATGGATCGCCTCGGAGTGCCCTTCAACCGGACGCCCGAGGGATTTCGAGACCAGCGGCGGTTCGGTGGCACGCTCTACAAGCGGACCGCCTTCGCCGGCGCCACCACCGGCCAGCAGCTGCTCTACTCGCTTGACGAGCAGGTGCGGCGATGGGAGGTGGAGGGCAAGGTCAAGAAGTGGGAGTTCTGGGATTTTCTGGAGCCCGTGATCGACGAGTCGGGCCGATGCCGCGGCGCCGTATGCCAGGACCTCGTCACCATGGAATTTCGGGCCTTTCCAGCAGACGCCGTCATCCTGGCCACCGGCGGCTGTGGGCTCGTGTACGGCCGTTCCACGATGTCGATGGTCTGCACCGGCAGCGCGGTGAGCCGGGCTTACCAGTCCGGTGCCTGCTACGCCAACGGCGAGTTCATACAGGTGCATCCCACGGCCATTCCCGGCGCGGACAAGTTACGGCTGATGAGCGAAAGCGCCCGTGGCGAAGGGGGCCGCGTGTGGGTGCCGCGCACACCTCAAGACCCCCGCGACCCGCGAGACATCCCGGAAGCCGAGCGTTCCTACTTCCTCGAGGAACGGTATCCCAAGTACGGCAACCTCGTGCCGCGCGACATCGCCACCCGCGAGATCTTCGACATCTGCACGACGGAGGGCCTGTCGGTCGAGAAGGACAGGCTCTGCGTCTACCTCGACCTCACCCACATCCCCCGTGAGATGCTCGACCGCAAACTGGGGGGCATTCTGGAAATCTACGAGAAGTTCCAGGGCGTTGATCCCCGGACCGTTCCGATGAAGATCTTCCCTGCCGTCCACTATTCCATGGGTGGCCTGTGGGTCGATTACGAGAAGAGTTCCTCGGGTGGGATGGTGGAGGGTTCGCCCAGAAACCATCAGACCACCATCCCGGGCCTCTACGCGATCGGCGAGTGCGACTACCAATATCATGGCGCGAATCGCCTCGGAGCGAACTCGCTCCTGTCGTGCATCTTCAGTGGCCTCTTCTGCGCTCCTGGTGTGATCGCCGGCAGCCGATCGACGGAAGGCACGTCGGCCATGTTCGAGGCGGCGGTCCATCGGCAGGAGGGCCGCCATCGGGCATTGCTCTCCCGGACGGCCGGTTCCGAAAACCCCTACGACATCCACCAGAAACTGGGCGATCTGATGACCCGGACGGCGACCGTCGTCCGCCGCAACGAGCAGCTCGCGGCCGCGTACGACGAGGCCTGTTCGCTGGAAGAGCGATGGAAGCGGTGCGCGATCTCCGACACCGGCAACTGGACGAACCAAAACGTCGTCTTCACGAAGGCGTTGGGAGACATGTTCCCCTTGGCAAAACTGATCCTGAAGGGGGCGATCCAGCGAGACGAGTGCCGCGGCGCCCACTTCAAGCCCGCCTTCGCGATGCCCGGTATCGTGGCGACCGACCCGACCGAAAAACGCCGCGAAGCGGAGCGATGGTGCGATCGCTTCGAGGAAAACACGCGTCGCTGGTTGAAGACAACCGTCGCTTCGCATGGCGCCGACGGTCACCCGCAGATCCGGTATGAGGATGTCGATACCTCGCTCATCCCGCCGCGTCCCCGGCTCTACGGACTGGTCGGGGCCGAGGTGATCGAAGAAGTGTGGAAAGAGCGGCAGGCGAAGGCGACCGCGACAAACTGCCATGCGTCGCGGCCCATGACGCCGGCCACGACAGGAGCCTGATTGGAGGTCGATCCCATGATCCAGGCGGTTGCAACCACCCCCCGGTCCGTTCGTGTTCGCATTCTGCGGCAAGACGCCCCCGGCGAGGAGAGCTACTGGGAGCGGTTCGAGATTCCCTACGAGCCCAACATGAACGTGATCAGCGTTCTTCAGAGGATCGCGGCACACGCCCGATCGGAGGATGGTCGCTCCGTGCCGCCGGTGGCTTGGGACTGCAGTTGTCTCGAGGAGGTCTGCGGCTCGTGCACGATGCTCGTCAACGGCAGGACCCGGATGGCCTGTTCGGCCCTTGTCGATGCGCTTCTCGCGGAGGACGACGAGATCGAGCTGCGGCCGATGTCGAAATTCCCGGTCGTCCGCGACCTCTGCGTCGATCGCGGCCGCCTCTTCCGCTCTCTCGAGCGTGTGAAGGCGTGGGTACCCGTGGATGGTTCCTACGACCACGGGCCCGGCCCGAGAATCTCCCCCGAGGAACAGGAAGACGCCTACCCGTTGACCACCTGCATCAGCTGCGGCTGCTGCGTCGAAGCCTGTCCGCAGTTCACCACAATCGACGTCGTGCGTCGTGATGACGAATCGCAGGAGGAATTCGAGAAGCGTCGACGGTCCTCCTTCGACCAGGGATTCGTCGGTCCTCACGCGATCAGCCAGGCGGTGCTCTTCAACGCGCACCCCATCGGCAAGATGATCGCCGAAGAGCGAATGGAGTCGCTCACATCGCAGGGCGGCATCCAGATGTGCGGCAATGCTCAAAACTGCGTCGCCGTATGCCCCAAGCGGATCCCGCTCACTCGCTCGATCGCACGCGCCGGCCGCGCTGCCACGGTCTGGGCGATCAAGAAACTCTTCGACCGCTAGTTTTACGCAGGCCTCGCCATCCTGGCCTCGGCCTGCTTGGGCCTCCGCGACCACGGGTCGCTGCGGCCGTTGGGCCCGCCCTCCAGGCGGGCCTCGTTGTGCGCTCCCCACCAAAGGACCGAACCGAGCGAGGGGCTGCCCATGCCCCGTGAGCCGGCGTTGCTGGCCAGCGAAGGCATGGATGCCGAAAGCGCAGCCAGCATCGAGTGAGCGAGGCCTGGAAGGCCGCAGCGAACGTCCGGCGACGGGGCATGGGCAGCCCCGAGCGGCACCATGGAGCCGGCGTTGCTGGTTTGCCGTGGTGCAGTGGGCGTGGTATCCTTTGGTTCAATCAAAGAGTGAGGAAAATCAGTAGTGTCTTTTGAAGAACGGGGCCGCCCCAGCAATGCCCCGCGGGCCCAGGCCCACGAGCCGGATACCGGCGACCAGCACTCAGGGTTCGAATCCCTCGGGCTTTCGGAATCGACGCTGGAGGCGGTCCGTCGCGCTGGCTACTCCCAGCCCACTCCGGTACAGGCCGGGCTCATCCCTCGGGCGATCACCGGCATCGACGTGCTCGGCCAGGCCCGCACCGGCACCGGCAAGACCGCCTCGTTCGTGCTGCCAATCCTCGAGCGGCTGACGCACGTGCCGCCCCGTGGCAAGAGTCCGCGGGCGCTCGTGCTCGTGCCCACCCGCGAACTGGCCGTGCAGGTGAAGGACGAATTCGAGAAACTAGCCTTCGGGTCGAAACTCCACTGCGTCGCCGTCTACGGCGGCAAGCCGATCAAGGGGCAGATCGACAAATTGGCCAAGCATCCGCAGGTGATCGTGGGCACGCCGGGCCGGGTGCTCGACCACTTGAGCCGAGGCACGATCACGCTTGGCGACCTCGAGATCGTCACCCTCGACGAGGCCGATCGGATGCTCGATATCGGCTTCCGACCCGACATCGAGAAGATTCTGCGGCGGTGCCCGGAGAGCCGACAGACGCTGCTCTTGTCGGCGACCGTCCCTCCTCCGGTGATCATGATCGCCAAGCGATACATGCGGGATCACGAGACGCTCGACTTCTCCTCCCGTGACATCGCGGTCGAGACGATCGAACAGTTCTATTTCACGGTCGATCCGACACGGAAGTTCGAACTGCTCGAGCGGCTCCTGGATCGCGAGCAACCGCGGCAGGTGATCGTCTTTTGCCGCACGAAGCGGGGCACCGACAAGGTGTACGAGCGGTTGGCCCGCAAGCGAAGCCGCCGGGGCGGCGATGCATCCGACGTGGCCTGCATCCATGGCGACCTGGCACAGAACGTCCGCGACCGCGTGATGCGGCAGTTCCGCGATGGCACGGTGAAGATCCTCGTCGCGACCGACGTGGTCGGCCGTGGCATCGACGTGTCGAGCGTGTCGCACATCATCAATTACGACATCCCCGAATTCTGCGACGACTACGTCCACCGGGTGGGCCGCACCGGCCGCATGGGCCGCGAGGGTGTTGCCTTCACGTTCGTGGCGCCCGAGGAAGGGCAGCAGCTGACACGGATCGAACTGCGGATTGACAAACTGCTGGAGCGGGACGAAATCGAGGGCTTCCAAGCTTGTGACCGCCGGCTCCGCGATGCGGCGAGCCCGCATGGCGAGCGGCATCCGGGAGAGGCCCACGCGGAGATCGGCACCGCCGAGCCGGCGGATCACGCCGAGGCGATGGCGCCCGCCGCAGCCAAGCGTCCGACGTCGGCTCCGCTCCTCGGCAAAGGCCGGGCTCCGAAGCGGCACCGACGGGCGCTCTGACGGAATCGGCGTGCGCGTCGCGACGCACGCCGAGGCCCGCGAGGATCGACGAGTGAACGGGTGAACGCATGGACGCTCCCTCTCCGAAAGCCCTGAAACAGCGTCTTGAAAGCCTCGCTCGTGCCGGCGTGACGGACCTGCCCAAGCGTCCCCGTGGCGCGCCCGCACTGTCGCTTACGGCACGGCAGGCACAGGCGATCGCCGCCGCCACGCCCGCGACGAACGGCCCGATCGATCGCGTGCAGTCGCTCGATGTCCTGCGGGACGAAGTGGCTGCCTGCACCCGCTGTACAGAATTGACCGGGGCGCGCACGCAGACCGTCTTCGGGGTGGGGCCGGCCGACGCCCGGCTCTGTTTCGTCGGCGAGGCCCCGGGGGCCGACGAGGATGCCTCGGGCATCCCGTTCGTGGGCCGGGCAGGCCAATTGCTCACGAAAATCATCGAGGCGTGCTCGCTCACCCGAGACGAGGTGTACATCCTCAACGTACTCAAGTGCCGACCGCCGAACAACCGACCACCACAGCCCCAGGAGGTGGTCAACTGCCGCGGCTTCTTCGAACGGCAGCTTGAAATCATCCGGCCGGAATTCATCTGCTGCCTCGGCACGTCGGCAGCCCAGGCTCTGCTGCAGACAACCGATCCGATCGGAAAGCTCCGGGGCCGCTGGTTCGAGTACGGAACCGCGCGGGTCATCTGCACCTACCACCCCTCGTATCTCCTGCGAAATCCGGCGGCGAAGCGGGATGTCTGGGAGGACATGAAGCTGCTCATGGGAGAGATGGGGGTCCGGCTGGGATCGTCGTGACGATTTTGCTGAAGGTGCGGGCTGATCGGAGCCGATGAACAGAGCGGGTGGTCTTGGGGGAGGGAACAGCCGCTGACGGAGGTTTCCCGCTGGTCTGGAGGTTGCCATGAGCCGCGTCGTAGCGATGCTGGCCGCGGTGGGGATCGCGGTCACCGGATGCACGATGTGCCCGGATCCGTTCGATTACTCGGGTCCGGTGCCGAATGGCTCGGCTCCCCAGAATGACTTCCGAGTACGGAGCAACGGCATCCTCCCGCTGGGCCGGACGCCGAGTCCTTGGCCGCCGGTCGTGAAAGCCGTGCACGATTCGACCGTCCCGCCGCCCGTTGCGGAAGATGCCGCTCCGGACGTCGAACTGACGTCGGGCGAGGCTGATTCGTCCGACGGCTCGCCGCCCAACGAGGACGCACCGTCAAATCAGTAGCCCGCACGAGCTGAGAGGCCGTCAGGTCATGTCGTGGCCAGGGTGGGCTCGGGGAGCCATCCGTCGGGCACGACGGCGTCTTTCGGCACCACGGCGATGCCGTCCCGCACCGTGAACCGGTCGTTGTCGGGAAGCGTCTCCCAGCCGTGATCATTGACGATCCGTGCACGAGCGCCGATCCGCACGTTCTTGTCGACGATCGCTCCTTCGATGATCGTGCCGTCGCCGATCGCCAGCGGCGGAAGGCCACGGGTCGTGCTGGCGGCGCTGTTCAGCTCATCCTCGTAGAAGTCGTTGCCGAGGATCACCGAGTTCCGGATCACGACGTTGCGGCCGATCCGGCACCGTAGGCCGATCACGCTATTCTCGATCACGGCCCCCTGGCCGATGATGCAGCCATCGGAGACGAGGCTGCGCCGTACGCTCGCTCCGTCGATCCGGGTCGGCGGCAGGAAGCGGCCTCGGGAGTAGATCGGTGCCTCGGCGCTGGCCAGTTCGAACGGCGGCATTTCTCCGGCGAGGTCGAGGTTGCACTGAAAGTATGATCGGATCGTCCCGATGTCCTCCCAATATCCGTCGAACGGGTGAAGCTGCACCTTCTTCGCGCGGATCGCAGCCGGAAAGACCTCGCGACCAAAGTCCTGGTAATCGGTCTTGGTGAGCAGGTCGAGCAGGCAGTCGCGATCGAAGAGATAGATGCCCATGCTCGCCATGAGGCTTCTTCCCTGCGATGGAATCCCATGCCGGTCGATCCACGCGGGATCGGTCCTGACATGCTCCAGTTCGGAAAGCGTTTGCGGCTTCTCCAGGAAACCCTCGACACGGCCCGATTCGTCGAATCGCATGATGCCCAAGGCCGAAGCCGCTTCGTCGATCACGGGAATCCCGGCGATGGTCACATCAGCCTTCGTGGCCGTATGCGTCGCGAGCATGTCGGCGTAGTTCATCCGATAGAGCTGATCACCCGACAGGATGAGCACGTGCTTGATGTCGGGCTGCTGCAGGTAGCGGATGTTCTGCCGAACCGCATCGGCCGTCCCCTGATACCAGCCAGAACTGTCGAGGGTCTGTTGGGCGGCGAGGATTTCGACGAACCCCCCGGTGAACGGGTCGAAGGTGTAGGTGCGGCGGATGTGGCGATGGAGGCTGACCGAGTTGAACTGCGTGAGCACATAAATCCGCTTCACCCCGCTGTTGACACAGTTGGACAGCGGGATGTCGATGATCCGGTACTTTCCCGCCAGTGGCACAGCCGGCTTCGACCGGTCGCGGGTGAGTGGGTAGAGCCGGGTTCCCCGGCCTCCACCGAGCACCAGTGCCAAGACACGCTGCACGCTCATCGTCTGTCCTTCTGCGAGGCCCCGAGATCACCACGACGGCACCATGCTACGCCACGACCCCCCCGTCGGGAAACGCCAGTCCGGGGGCCGCGTCATTCCGGTCGACACCCTACCGCACGACGAAGTTCACCATTCGACCCGGCACGGCCACGACCTTCACGATCGTCTTGCCGGCCAGCTGCTCGGCGATCTTTGGATCGGCGGCGGCCGCCGCCTGCATCGCCGCCGCGTCGGCATCGGCCGGCACCACCACCCGACCGCGAAGCTTGCCCTGGATCTGCACCGGGACCTCGACCGTGTCATCCTTGAGCCATATCGCGTCCGCCAGCGGCCAGGGAGCCAGCGACACGGGAGCGGACCGGCCAAGGATCTCCCAGAGTTCCTCGGCGAGGTGCGGGGCGAACGGCGCGAGGATCGTGACGAACGGCTCGAGGATCGCCCGAGGGCGGCGGTCCATCGGCGTGCAGACGTTGACGAATTCCATCATCCTCGCGATCGCGGTGTTGAATGAGAGCGACTGGATGTCTTTCGTCACCTTGTCGATCGTGCGGTGCAACTCCCGGAGCTGCTCGTCGGTCGGCAGGTCGTCGCAGACCTGTGGAGCGATCGTGATCTCGTCGGCCCGCTCGTCCACGACGAGCCGCCAGCAACGGTCGAGAAAGCCGCGGACGCCGCTCACGCCGGTCGTGCTCCAGGGCTTCGTCGCCTCCAACGGCCCCATGAACATCTCGTAGAGCCGCAGGGAGTCGGCCCCGAAGTCGCGGACCACCTGGTCGGGATTGACCACGTTGCCGCGGCTCTTCGACATCTTATGGGCCCGGCTCTCCACGCGGATCGCCGGGGCCTCCCGGAGCACGAAGTGCTCGCCTTGTTTCTCGACCTCGTCGGCGGGCAGCCGTACGGCAGTGTCGCCCTCCCCCTGCTTTCCAGCCGACACCCAGCCCCCGCTCGCGCTGCGATAGCCCGTGAACTCGACCTCCCCCAGGATCATGCCCTGATTGACGAGCGCGCCGAATGGTTCGGGATGCGACACGTGGCCGCGGTCATACAGCACCTTGTGCCAGAACCGTGAATAGAGGAGATGGAGCACCGCATGCTCGGCGCCGCCGATGTAGAGATCGACCGGCATCCACGCCTTTTCGACCTCGGGATCGACGAACCGGGTGGTGTTCTTCGGGTCGAGGAACCGCAGGTAATACCAGCAGGAACCCGCCCACTGGGGCATGGTGTTGGTCTCGCGCTTGTACCGCTTGCCGTCCCGCTCGACGAAAAGCCATTCGTCCGGTGAACGAGAGAGCGGCGGGTCGGGCGTGTTGCCAGGCTTGAAGTCGGTCAGGTCGGGCAGCGGCACGGGCAGTTCCCGCTCTTCGACGGCACGGATCGCCCCCGTGGGGCGGCCCGTTGCATCGAGTTCGTGCAGGATCGGGAAGGGTTCCCCCCAGAACCGCTGGCGGCTGAAGAGCCAGTCGCGGAGCTTGTAGTTGACGGCGGGGCGACCGAGGCCCGTCCGCTCCAGATCCGTGCCGACGCGATCGATGAATGACCGTGTTTCCAAACCGGTGTAGGGCCCGGATGCGACCGCTATCCCGTCGCCCGTGAACCGCTCGCCGGCCTTCCGGCTGCCTCCCTCGGGCGGCTCGATCACGGTGATCACGTCGAGCCCGAAAGCCGTCGCAAACTCGAAGTCGCGGTCGTCGTGGGCCGGCACGGACATGATGGCGCCGGTGCCGTAGGAAGCCAGCACGTAGTCCGCGACCCACACCGGCACCGGATGTCCCGTGAGCGGGTGGATCACGCATGACCCGGTGAAGACGCCCGTCTTCTCGCGGGCCAGATCGGTGCGGTCAAGATCGCTCTTGCGGGCGGCCGCCTCGCGGTAGGCGTCGATCGCGGCCCGCTGGCCGGGCGTGGTGAGACTGTCGAGAAGCGGATGCTCAGGGGCCACCACCATGAAGGTCACGCCGTAGAGCGTATCGGGCCGCGTGGTGTAAATTCGAAGCGCGTCACTTCCCGCTTTGGTGGGAAAGCCCGTTGCTTCGCGTGCCCGCTTCCAGTCCTGAAAAGCCGCCGCATCGCCGGCCGGCGGGATGAAAAAATCCACCTCCGCCCCCGTGCTCCGTCCAATCCAGTCGCACTGCAGTTTCTTGATGCTCGCCGGCCAGTCGAGAGGCTCCAGCTCCTTCTCGAGCCGGTCGGCGTAGGCGGTAATCCGCAGCATCCACTGCCGCAGCGGAAGCCGCATGACCGGATGGCCGCCGCGCTCGCTCACGCCACCGATCACCTCCTCGTTTGCCAGCACCGTGCCGAGCGCCGGGCACCAGTTCACCGGTGCCTCCGACTGGTAGGCGAGCCGATGCTCGTCACGGTAGGCCGCTACGGCCCCATCGCCCTGAGCCGCCACCTGCGCCGGGATCGGCAACTCCGCGATCGGCCGCCCCTTGCGAGCCACTGGATCGAACCATGTGTCGAAGAGCACCAGGAAGATCCATTGTGTCCATCGCACGTAGCCCGTGTCGGTCGTCGCTAGTTCCCGATTCCAGTCGTAACTGAAGCCGAGCATCTTGAGCTGCCGCCGGAACGTCGTGATGTTCCGGTCGGTGCTCTCCCGTGGCGGCGTGCCGGTGCGGATCGCATGCTCTTCGGCCGGCAGGCCGAACGCATCGAATCCCATCGGGTGCATGACGGTCGTCCCTCGCATCCGCTCGAATCGGGCGACGATGTCGGTGGCGGTGTATCCCTCCGGGTGACCGACGTGCAGTCCGTCGCCGCTGGGATACGGGAACATGTCGAGCACATACGCTTTGCGGCCCGCCGGGAGCCGAGGGGTCGCGAAGGTGTCGTGTCGCTCCCACCAAGCCTGCCATTTCGGCTCGATCCGTGCGGGCTGGTAGCGGGGCATGCGTCGATCCAGGCGGGGGCGGCGAACTGTTCAGGTGGAGCCCGTCCGATTCTAATGGCTCTCTCCGAACCGGCAACGCAATCCACCCACGCTCCCGGAGTGCCCCATGACGACGCCCTCCCCTGCAGCAGAGCCCATGGTGCTGCCTCGCCGCATGGTGCGGCAGCTGCGTGCGGCCGGTGGGCGGCTCAAGATGGCCGATTCGCTCGGCACGAAGCTCACGGGCAGCGACCTGCTGATGCGAATTCTCGCCGCCCGCGCCGTGCTCGAGCGGGTGCTCGCTCCCGACGAGAAAACCGTCGGTGTGCTGCTGCCGCCGACGGCCGGGGGAGCCATCGTCAACGCGGCGCTGGCCCTCTCCGGACGCGTGGCCGTGAACTTCAACTACACGACCTCGCAGGCGATCCTCGACCTGTGCATCGAACGGGCACACGTCAGTCACGTCATCTCGAGCCCGGCGTTTCTGGCCCGCGTGAAACTCGATCTGGGAGAAAGGCTTCTTGATGCGGGATCGCTTCGCACGCGGTTGACGACGGTGCAGAAGATCACCGCCTTCATCCAAGCGCGGTTCGTGCCGCTGCCGATCCTGGAAACAATTCTCGGTCTCGATCGGCTCCGGCCCGACGACGCCCTCACCGTCATCTTCACGTCGGGCTCCACGGGCGATCCGAAGGGTGTGGTGCTCACCGAGGAAAACGTCGGCTCCAACGTGCGGGCGATCGATCACATGCTCCACCTTTCAGCCGCCGACACGGCCCTCGGCGTGCTCCCCTTCTTCCACTCCTATGGGTACACGACCACGCTCTGGACGCCGCTGACGCTCGACCCGGCGGTCGTCTACCACACCGACCCTCGGGACGGCCAGACGGTGGGCCGACTGGCCCGCGAGCATCACGCGACGATCCTCATGGCCACGCCGACATTCCTCAGGATCTACATCCGGCGAACGCCGGCGGAGGATTTCTCGACGCTCGAGGCCGTCTTCGGCGCGGCGGAGAAGCTGACGAAGGAGGTCTCCGACGCATTCGAGAATAAGTTCGGCGTTCGGCCGAGCGAGGCCTACGGTGCGACGGAGCTCTCGCCACTGGTGGCGGCCAACGTCCCGCCGTCACGGCACGTGCCAGGAAGGCCGGTCGATGCCCGCGAAGGAACGGTGGGCCGCCCGATCCTCGGCTGCCGGGCCAGGATCACCGACCGCGAGACGGGTGCCGATGTGCCGATGGGGCAGGAGGGCCTCCTGTGGATCACCGGTCCAAACGTGATGCAGGGGTATCTCGACCGGCCCGATCTCACGGCGAAAGTGGTGCATGATCGCTGGTACTGCACAGGCGACATCGCCATGCTCGATGCTGACGGGTTCATCACGATCACGGGCCGAGAGAGCCGGTTCTCGAAGGTCGGCGGCGAAATGGTGCCCCACCTCAACGTGGAGGAGGCGATCAACGAGGTGCTCGGCGCGACCGACGGCGAAATGCTGGCGGTGGTGTCGGCGGTGCCCGACCCGGCCAAGGGGGAGCGGCTCGTGGTCTTTCATGTCTGCGACATCGACGCCCCGCGGACGATCTGCCGACGGCTTGCCGACCGCGGCCTGCCGAACCTCTGGATCCCCGGGGCCGACGCCTTTGCACGGATCGACGAGATTCCGGTGCTTGGATCGGGCAAGCTCGACCTCAGGCATCTCTCGCAACTGGCCCGGGATCGGTTCGGCCATCAGGCGGAAACGTGATGCCGGCGCAGGGCGGCGTGGCGCCGCAGATCGACGTCATTCTTGGCCGATGTGACGACATGCGGGCCGAGGTCTACGTGCGGGCCACCGGCCTGCGCACTCCGGATTCGGCCCCCGTCATCACGGGCACGCTCGCGGGCCCGGAGTCGAGGCTGGCGATCACGCTCCCCACGATTTCGTCGCTGGCCGATCTCGGTCCCGGCCCCGACGGCTCGGCGGTCGCCCGCGCACTTCTCACGGAGCCCGGCTACTGGACTCCCGAACTGCCGCATCGCTACCGGCTCACCGCCACCGTGACGGCGGGCGACACGATGCTCGCGACGTACGACCGTCGCATCGGTCTGCGACGCCTTGGTGTTCGCGGCCGATCACTCTGGCTCGAGGGCAGGCGGTGGGTACCGCGGGGCGTGGCATGCTCGCCCGGCGAATTCGATCCGTCGCCACTTCGGGCGACCATCGCGGCCGCCGTACTCGACGATGCAAACGAGGATGTCTGCCGGCATGCCGATGAAATGGGCGTCGCGATCATCGCGAGATCGAGTGGCGATCCGCTGGCGGCCTGCCACAGATGGGCGGAGCACCCGAGCGTGATGCTCATGGTGCTGCCAAGGAGTCTCGACACGTCGAGTCAGGAAACGCTGGCCGCCGAACTCCGGTCGATCAAGGGCACGATGCTCGTGGCCGCCGACGTGGATGGAAGCCGCCCACCGCCGCCAGTGCCGCCGGGAATCGATTGCCTGATCGTCTCGCTGGCGGCTGAAGCCGTCCCTCACGACGCGTGGCGGCAGCCGCCCGTCGTGCCGGTGCTTGCCTCACGGCCGGCCGACGGCGACCTGGCCGGCCGTCGCGCCGCGTGCGATCATCTCCAGGCCGACCTCGCCGCGTGGCGTGGCGAATCGGTCGTCCCGTGGGACTGGGCCGGGTACGTCGCGACGGCCTCGAATGGCCGCTGATGCAGGTCACGCACGTGGAGTTCAATAACGACAGCTCTGGTGCGCCGGTGAAGGGCTGCCCACACCCCGTCGCCGGACGCTCGCTTCAGGCATCGTGCCTGAAGCTCACTCGGATGCTGACGGCGCTACGCCATCCTGACTTCGCTTGTCAGCATACGCCGGCTCTCGGGGCGTGGGCAGCACTTCACCTCCCGTATCAGAGGGCAACACGGGCACTCGACCAGAATCCCGACCTTTATTCAGTCTTCAAGCCGGGCTTGACCGGTTCCTTGGCGTCGAGCGTGATCGACGCGGAGTTGATGCAGTAGCGGAGCCCCGTGGGAGGCGGACCGTCGTTGAAGACATGGCCGAGGTGGGCGCCGCAGCGGCGGCAGGTCACCTCCGTGCGCACACCGAAGCCGGGAAGACCCGCGAGGGATCGGTCCTCGTGCTCGGCGATCACGGTGCCCTTCACATCCTCCCGCTTGGCGTCGATCGGAGCGGAGAAACTTGGCCATCCGCAGCCGCTCTCGAACTTCTCGTCGGAGCGAAACAGGGGCTCGCCGCAGCAGATGCAGCGGTAGGTGCCCGGGGTTTTCGTATTCCAATACTTGCCGGTGAAGGCCCGTTCGGTGCCCTTGCGGCGGGCCACCTCGAACTGCTCGGCCGTGAGCCGTTTCCGCCACTCGACGCTGCTCTGCGGGATCTCGTCGTCGGCAAGACGGCGTTCGACCGCAGGATTGTTCTCGGCGTTGGGTTCGGCGGCAGACACGCTGGATGCTCCTGTCACAAGGACCATGCAAAGGATTCGGGCACATGGCCAAAATCGCTTCTTCGAAATGGGGTCACCGCCGGGGGTTCGGAAGTTTTTTGGCTTCATAGGGGTGGTTCCTTTTCCGAATGACCGTCGCCTTCACGATTGTATCCCGCTCCGCGCCGGGGGGCACCCCTTCGGTGCGGATGATTTTCGGCAGCACGTCGAACCCATCGATCACGCGACCGAATACCGTGTGCCTGCCATCGAGATGCTCCGTCGGCACGAACGTCAGGAAGAATTGCGAGCCACCGGTGTTCTTCCCGGCATGTGCCATCGAGAGCGTGCCCATAAAATGCTTCCGGGCGTTTGGGGCTTCGCACTCGCACGCGATGGCGTGGCCGGGCCCGCCAGTGCCGGTGCCGGTCGGATCGCCACCCTGCGCCATGAAGCCGCCGATCACGCGATGAAACGGCGTGCCGTCGTAAAAACCCTTCTCGACCAGTTCGACGAAGTTGGCCACGGTGTTGGGTGCCTCGTTTTCGAAGAGTTCGACGACGATGTCCCCCTTCGACGTCGTGATCTTCACCCGCGGCAGATCGTCGGCCTTGGCCTCGGCCGCGCGGATCGCCATCTCCTTCTCGACCTTGGGCCTGTACTTCTCGATGACCGCCGTCAGTTCGGCCAGTTTCTTCTTCGCCACTCCCGCGTCTTCGGCTCTCTTCAGCCAGGCCTCCGCGTCGTCGAGTTTCGAGAGTTTGACGGCCGCATCGGCGGCCATCATCGCGATGTCGCCGTTCCTCACGCCGGCCGACTCGAGCTGCCCGGCGCGGTCGAGCACGAAACTGGCATCGTCTCGCTGCATCGCGACGGCCAGGAGCGAGCCGCAGACGTCGAGCGCGGTGGCGTCGGCAGGGTCGGCGGCGATGGCATCGAACGCGGCAGCCTCCACCCGCGCATTGGCCGCCTGTGCCTTGGCTCGGGCTGCATCAAACCGGGCCGTGAGCGCGGCCTTGTCGGCGTCCGGCTTTTGGAAGTCGGCCTGGATGGCCGCGAGTTCTCCCACGAGATCCCGGAGTTCCTTGAACGCTGCCGTAAACTCGGCCTTGGACCGCGAGCCATCGGGCGACTGGCCACGGGCGACGGGAGCGACGGCGATCGTGAGAGCGATGAGAAGGATGAAGCGGACGGGCATGGGATGCTCCAGGGATGTGCCGGGGCGAAACGTGCTCTACATTACCCGTTCATGGCCCGTCGTCGCAAAACAGCCGAATCGGACGAAGCCGCCAGCGCGCCGCGGATCGTGGGGGGCGACCTGCGCGGGCGCCGGCTCGAATTCGCCCCGGCGGCTCGCACGCGGCCGATGAAGGACCGCGTCCGGGAGACGCTCTTCGACCTCCTCGGCCAGCGGGTGCGAGGCGCCACCGCGATCGACCTCTTCGCCGGAAGCGGCGCCCTCGGCTTCGAGGCCATCAGTCGCGGTGCCGACCGTGCGGTCTTCGTGGAGCGGCACTTTCCGACCGCCGACGCACTTCGACGCAATGCCCGACAGCTCGGCGTCAACGACCGGGTGGATGTCCGTTCCGGTGACGTGCTGCTGTGGGCAAGGAAGATGCCGCCGCTGCCGGCCTCCTCGCCATGGGTCGTGTTCGTATCACCGCCATGGTCGTTCTTCCATGAGCGCACCGCCGAACTCATGGCGCTCATCGAGGCGATGATGGTGGCGGCCCCGGTCGGAAGCACGATCATGGTGGAGAGCGACGAATCGTTCGAGCCGACGACCCTCCCGTCCACCGGATGCTGGGGCTCGCGCCCGATCCTCCCGGCCGTGCTGCACATGGCCGCCAAGCAGCACGAGGGCTGGGGGCCGGCGTGATTGCTCGCCGATCGCCCGGGGTGCGGGAGGGCGCTATCGGCGACATCATCTCGGGCTCGGTCTACTGGAATAGCCAGCGTCCCTGGTGGAAAACCCGAAAGCGGGAGATGTGCGGACTGGCCTACCAGGCCTACAACTGGGGCCGTTGCATGTGGCTGTGCGGCCACCACATCGTCGAGCAACACGTCCACACTATCGACGTCGCGAACTGGTTTCTCGGAATGGTGCCGGAGACCGCCTCCGGCGTAGGCGGGCTGCCGGTCCGCCCAAGACCATGGGTCGTGGCGGGTTTCTCGTCATTCCTGGCAAACGCCGTTTCGATCCCCGGCTCGATCCACGTCGCGCCGTTGAACCAAAGCCGCCGCAATCGCTTCCGCTGTTCGCGGTAGCGGTCGAGATCGACCGGGGTTCGCGGGTGGTCGAGATGGATCAGGATGAGTGAATATTTCAGCCATCGGGATCCGACGCCGGAGTTCCTCAGTCTCACGCCGAGTTCCCGATCCTCCTTGCCGTAGGCAAATCCTTCATCCAACCCATTGACGGCGACGAGGTCGTCCCGCCAGGCTGAACAGTTGCCCCCCATCAGCACGCAATACCGCCACGTCAGGAGGTTGAGCAGCGGTTCCGCCCACCCCGGGTCGAGCTGACGGCGGTACCGCGCAGCCTCCGGCCATCTCCTCTCGAGGAGTGCGGAATCGAAGATCGCGTTCTCGAGAATCTCGTCATCAGTGAAGCTGACGTGGAGTTCGGCAGGGACACGGACGAGGTTGCCCGAGAGAAACGTCCTGGGACGGGCATGCCGCAGGTGGGATGCGACGTAATCGCGGCGCGGAACACAATCGCCGTCTATGAACACGACGTAGTCGCCGGTGCTCGACGCGATGGCGAGGTTGAGCACCTTCGATTTGCGCCATCCGTGGTCGGCATGCCATACATGCCTGATCGGGAGCGAAGAAAACTCACCCCGTCGCAGGACGGCAGCGGTATCGTCGGTCGATCCGTCATCGGCGACGATGATCTCGTCGGGAGGCCTCTCCTGCACGCAGACGCCGAGCAGGCACTTCCGAAGCGATTCGGGATTATTGTAGGTGGAGATGACGAGCGAAACACGCATGGCAGCAGGCTCCGGGATTCGCCTTGGCGGCCAGACGCTATCCCTACCAAGAGCATCCAGTCGCTGACAGTTCCGTCAACGGGAGTGAGGTGGCCGCCGATCGCAAAAAAATTTTTGCATCTAATTTCCGGAAGCCGGCGAATCCCCAACAGACAGGGGTCTTGTGACCCCTGCTTGAACCCCGTTCCCGTCCGAAAAAGGAAGCTTCCATGCGTCACGTCTCCCTCATGGCCCTCGGGGCCGCCCTCCTGCCTCTCGCCTCCTTGGCCGTCGCCGATGACTGCCCGCTGGCCGCCGCCAAGAAGGCCCAGGCGGGCCACCGCGTGCAGACCGTGGCCCACAAGGCCGAAGGCAAGGACATCGTCGACACCGCCGTCGGTGCCGGTAGTTTCAAGACGCTCGTGGCTGCAGTCCAAGCCGCGGGGCTCGTCGAAACGCTCAAGGGCGACGGGCCGTTCACCGTTTTCGCCCCCACCGACGAGGCGTTCGCCAAGCTGCCCGCCGGGACAGTGGAGTCGCTGCTCAAGCCTGAGAACAAGGAAAAGCTCGTGGCGGTGCTCACCTACCACGTGGTTCCCGGCAAGGTGAAGGCGGCCGACGTCGTCAAACTCACCGAGGCCAAGACGGTGCAGGGGAGCAGCGTCAAGATCAAGGTCGGCGACGCTGGCGTGATGGTGGACAACGCCAAGGTCGTAAAGACCGACATCGAGACGAGCAACGGCGTAATCCACGTTATCGACGCCGTGATTCTGCCGCCAGCGGGCAAGTGAGCGACGGTCGTGCGGTCGCCGCACGGGCCGGGGCGGGGCGGGCGGGAGCCCTCCCCGCCCGCGCGGCCACGGAAAGTCCCGGATGCACTAGGATCGCGTTCGAGAAGCCGTCCCGCATGGGGCGGAAGCGGACGATGACGTATCGAGGCCCGCCTTGCAAACCCTGCTCTTGCCGCGCATCGCCGCCGGAGATCAGTCGGCTGTGCCGGAATGTCTCGCACGGTACGGTGGGCTCGTGTGGACGCTCGCGCGGCGGCGACTCGGGAACGCGGAGGACGCCGAGGACGCAGTGCAGGACGTGTTCATCGACCTGTGGCGGTTTGCGGATCGGTTCGATCCGGGTATCTCGGAGGAGATCACGTTCGTGGCAATGATCGCGCGGCGGAGGCTCGTGGACAGGCTGCGAAGCCGGGCGAGGCAGCCCGTCACAGCGTCGCTGGACGAGTCTGAGGTCGCCGGCGCAGCCGCTTCTGGCGACGTCGACGTGGTTCGGCGACTCGAACTCAGCGAGGAGGCGCGGATCGCCGGAGAGCAGTTCCGCGGGCTCAAGCCGGAGGAACAAACCGTGCTGCGTCTCTCGATCTACGACAGTCTGTCGCACGCGGCGATCGCCACCCGCACCGGGCTGCCACTGGGCACCGTCAAGTCGCATATCCGTCGAGGGCTCGACAGCTTGCGCAAGGCGATTGCCGTCCGACGTGGCGGCGCTGCCGCGGCGCGGATGGCCGGGGAGGGAGAGACATGAACGCGCACGACGACCGTTTCGACGAGACGCCGTGGGAGGCCGACCCCGGCACGGATCCGAACGACTGGGAACTGGCGGCGGCCGCCTGCGAACTGGCGTTGCTGGCCGATGACCGAGTGGCTGTCGCGGCCCTGCCAGAGGCGGTCCGCGGGCGGGTCGTGGCCAAGGCCGCCGCCCATCTACCGAGGCGGCGGTCCGCAGCGGTAGTGCCGCGGCCAGCCGAGGGAGTGGGCGGTCGTTCGTCATTTGCGATGGCGGGCTGGTGGGCGGCTGCCTGCCTGGCCATCGTCGTCGCTTGGCTGGGAGCGACCACGCCGTGGGCCGTTCGGCCGGCTATCGAACAGCGGGCCGAGGCACCGGCGGAACTCCGCCGCCGGCTGCTTGCCGAGGATCCGCAGGCCGTAACGGTGGCCTGGAAGGCGGGCGAAGATCCCGTGATCGCGGCGCCAGGGGCCGATCTCGGCGACGTGGTCTGGAGCCCGAGTCGCCAGCGGGGCTTTATGCGGATCCGCGGCCTCGCGGCGAACGATCCGGGCAAGGAACAGTATCAGCTCTGGATCTTCGACGCCGAGCGGAACGCCGACTATCCCGTCGATGGCGGTGTGTTCAACGTCACGGCCGACGGCGAGGTGGTGGTGCCGATAGATCCGAGACTTCCTGTGGGCCGGGCCACGCTGTTCGCGGTGACCGTCGAGAAGCCGGGCGGCGTCGTGGTCTCGACCCGCGAGCGGGTACCGCTCTTGGCGGCAGTGCAGTAAGGCAAAAAGAGCGACGGTAGGATATGGGCTACCCTCGCGGTGGCCTCCCGGACCAGACGAAGACAGGAGATGAGCATGGCAGGGATGATCGTCGGTGTGCCGAAGGAAACGAATCGCGACGAATACCGTATCGCAGTGGTCCCCGTCGGGGTCGAGGATTTGGTTCGCGCCGGGCCTCGCGTGCTCGTGCGGCGGTCGGACGTCAGCGATTCCGGGCTGGCCGACGAGAGCCCGTCGATCCGCTCGGCGGTGAAGGTGCTCGATGGGCGGCTCGTCTGCCAGGTCGTCGCCGACGCCTTCGGGATGAAGCCATGAGCCTCACACAGGTCCGTATTCCGGTCTCGGTGCAGTGGGTCGGAGGTGTCGATGGACACCTCGAGATCATCGATCAGACGCAGCTTCCCGACAGCATCGAGCGGATCGCCTGCCGCGATGTGCCGACGGTCGTCGAGGCGATCAAGAGCCTCCGAGTACGGGGGGCGCCTGCCATCGGGATCGCCGGCGCGTATGGCCTGGCCGTGGCCGCCGATGAAGCACGACGAAGCCACATGCGGCCCGATGAGGCGATTGCCCACGTGCTGGCCCGTGGCGAAGAGCTTGCGTCGGCCCGACCGACGGCTGTCAACCTGCGATGGGCCGTGGAACGCACCCTCCGCACGCTGGAGCCCTTGCGCCCCGACGTCGGGGCCGTGACGCTCGGCGAGCGGCTCTTGTCCGAGGCGAGGGCGATCCACGACGAGGATCGTCGGCTTTGTGCGGCGATCGGCCGGCATGGCGCCGCGATCCTGCCGGAAGGGGGCGTGCTGACGCACTGCAACACCGGCGCGCTGGCGACCGGCGGAGACGGCACCGCCTTGGCCGTGATCACCGCCGCGTGGGACCAGGGCCGCCGATTCGAGGTCTTCGCCGACGAAACCCGACCGCTCTTCCAAGGCGCCAGGCTCACGGCGTGGGAGCTCGTTCAGCGGGGAATCCCCGTGACGGTGCTCGTCGATTCCGCGGCGGCACACCTTCTGAAGTCGGGCCGCGTGGCGGCGGTGATCGTGGGAGCCGATCGGATCACGGCCGCCGGCGACACGGCCAACAAAATCGGCACCTACGGGCTGGCCGTGTTGGCCAACGCACATGGGGTTCCGTTCTTCGTCGCCGCCCCCTCGAGCACGTTCGACCTGTCGATCGAGAGCGGCGACGACATTCCGATCGAGGAGCGGGCGGCCGCCGAGGTGACGCATCCGCTCGGGATTCGTGCCGCCCCCGACGGCGCGGCGGCCTTCAATCCGGCATTCGATGTCACGCCCTCGCGGCTCATCAAGGCGATCATCACGGAGCACGGCGCGATCGACCCCGTGACACGGAGCCGGATCGAGGCGGTCATATGTAATACATCGCCTCGGCCCGCGAGCGATCGAGCACGTCCGCGAACGTGATCGATCTCAGGACGACGGCCTCGGCATCGGCTGCCTCGCCCCAGGCGCGGCGAAGTGCCGAAAGGCTCCGGGATCCTCGCGATCGAGGCATGGTGGGCTCGTCGGGCCCCTCGAAGACCCGCACGATGTCCTCCAGCGTGATATCCGCTGGGGGCCGCGCGAGCTGGTAGCCACCCGCCGCACCGCGCGTGCTCGTCACGATTCCCGCCGCCTTGAGCTGCAGGAGGATCTGCACGAGAAACCGGGATGGCACCCCATGGGCCTCGCAGATCGGCCGCAGCCGCACCGGCTCGTCCGTGCCCCAGCGACGGGCCAGTTCGAGCACCGCGATGGCGGCGTATTCGGTCTTGGCGGAGTGTTTCATGGATCGCGCGAGTGCAGGCCGCATTCGGTCTTCGCAGTGCCGCTCCAGCGGCCTGCCCGCTCATCCTCCCCGCTCGAAACCGCACGCGTGCATGGCTGGCAGCCGATGCTCACGTAGCCCGTGTCGTGAAGGGGGTTGTAGGGCACCTCGTCCCTGACGATGGCGTCCCACACCTTCGCCTTGGTCCAATTGGCAAGGGGCGAGATCTTCACCACGCCGAACTTCCGATCCCAGCCGACGATGGCCGACGCGGCGCGATCGGGGCTTTGATCCCGCCGAATGCCGCTCATCCACGCGTCAAAACGCCGGAGCACCCGCTCGATGACGGCGATCTTGCGATCGGCACAGCAGCGGTTGGAGTCGGTCCGGTAGAGCGGGCCGCCGTGCAACCGTTCGTATTCTTCGACGGTCGTATCGGGCCGTTCGAGCGACACCTCGATCCCGTAGCGTGTGGCGATCCGATCGCGAAGTTCGAGCGTCTCCCTGAACTGGTACCCCGTCTCGAGATTGAAGACGAACGTGCGCGGGGCGATCGTCGCGAGCCAGTGGATGATCAGGCAGCCCTCGGGGCCGAAGGCGGTCGCCATCGTGAGCCGATCGCCGAACCGTTCGACGGCCCACCGGATGATCGACGGGGGATCGGCGGCCTCGAGGGAACGGCTGGCGTCAGCCAGTTCGATCCGCAAAGCGGGCGACGGCTCGTTCACAAAGGGTTTTTCAGGCACGTCGAGTCGCGTTTTTCCAGGCCGTCTGCGACGGAAAGTTCATCACTTCGATCAACAATATCCTGAATGGATGGGTGTATCGACCCCCGGGCATCCAGGGGCTTTGTTCGAGCCGCCGCACCGGAAAAGTTGGCCCATGGCCCCCCAGGGATGCAGTCGGCATCCCCTCCCCTCGCACCGCCGTCCAAAAAATGAACAATGCCCGCGGCATTGGCTGTTCGTGGAAAAAGTCATCTGCGGGCAGGCGGATCGCTCTCCGCCCCTTCGAGGGTTCTGGCTCCAGGGAGGTTTCGGGCATGGCGCGAAGCGTTGCATTGGCGGTCGATCTCGGTGCCTCCGGCGGCCGCGTCGTGTCCGGTGCGTTCGACGGCAGACTCCTGGAACTGGAAGAGATTCACCGTTTTGAGAACTTTCCGGTGCCGATGGGCGGCCAGCTGGTGTGGGACTTCGTGCGGCTCTGGCACGAAGTGATGGCGGGTATGCGAGCGGCGGCAAGCCGTCACGGCCATTCGGTGGCGACGATCGGAGCCGACACCTGGGGCGTGGATTTTTCGTTCCTCACCGCCGAGGACGCCCTGTTGGCCAATCCCGTGTGTTACCGCGATGCTCGCACGCGCGGGATGCTGGCTGCGGCCGAGGCGATCGTTCCCCGCGCCGAGATCTTCGCGTCAACCGGCCTGCAGTTCATGGAGATCAATTCGCTCTACCAACTGCTCGCCCTGCGGCACAAGCAGCCGAGCATCCTCAAGGCCGCGGACCGGATGCTCATGATCCCCGACCTCGTTCACTGGCTGCTTTCGGGAGAGCGGTCGAACGAACGGACCAATGCCTCCACGACCCAGTGCTTCGATCCGCGAAGTGGCGACTGGTCACGAAGCCTGCTCGATCGTTTCGGCATCCCGCTCCACGTCTTCGGGCCGATCGCCGAGCCGGGAACCGATCTCGGCGCTTTGCGAGCGGATGTCGCTGCTGAAACGGGCCTGAGGGGAGTTCGGGTGGTCCTGCCGGGCACGCACGACACGGCCAGCGCCGTCGCCGCGGTGCCCGCCGACGAGCCCCCCTCACCCCGACCCGACTGGTGCTACGTGAGTCTCGGCACCTGGGCGCTCGTCGGGGCCGAACTCGACCGGCCGCTCGTCACGCCCGAGTGCCTGGCCCGCAACTTCACCAACGAGGCCGGCATCGGGGGCACCACGCGGCTTCTCAAGAATGTCTGCGGGCTTTGGCTCGTGCAGCAGTGTCGCTCGGCCTGGCAGCGGGCGGGCAAGGAATGGACGTGGGACCAGCTGACGTCGCTGGCAGCCGAGGCTCGGCCACTCGCGACGCTCATCGATCCCAACCACCCCTCGCTCGTGGCGCCCTCCAACATGCCAGAGGCGATCCGTGCCCTGGCGAAATCGGCCGGTGAGCCGGTACCGGAGTCCACGGCCGCGGTGGTGCGGACGGCACTGGAGAGCGTCGCCGCAGCCGTGCGCCGCACCCTCGTCGAACTCAATGAACTCCTCGGCCGCCGCGTAGCCCGGGTGCACGTCGTCGGCGGCGGTGTCAAAAATAGGCTCCTTTGCCAGATGATCGCCGATGCCACGGGCCGTCCCGTCGTGGCCGGCCCGGTCGAGGCGACGGCCATCGGGAACGTGCTCGTGCAACTCGTCGCGCGAGGCGGCAGCGTCGATCTCCGGCAGGTGCGGCAGATCGTCCGCGACAGTTTCGAGTTGGTTCAGTACGAGCCACGCGACGCCGCCCGCTGGAACGACAGGCTGCAGTAAGGACTGCACCGACGGTCCCGACTCGTGGGTCGGTGGTGCCTCTGCCACGTCTCCGGACGTTCGCAGATGCCCTCCAGGCATCTGCGAGGGGCTGCCCGTGCCATGGAGCCGGCCTTGATGGCAAGCGCAGCCATGGATGGCGAAGCGCAGCCAGCACGGAGTGAGTGA
>JBJTOU010000141.1:0-20681 GCA_046074725.1 Planctomycetia bacterium | reverse complement strand
CGCCGACATCGACCGCATGATCGAGTGTGGATCGCTTCCCTTGGCCGTCACCGGCGGTGATCCAAAGGCGTTTCTGAAAAGCTATGCCCTCACGTATCTGCAGGAGGAGATCCGAGCCGAGGCGCTGACCCGCAATCTCGGTGGCTTCGCGCGATTTCTCGAAGTTGCGGCGCGGCAGAACGCGCAGGTGACCAATGCCGCAGGCATCGCCCGCGATGCGGGCGTGAGCCGGCAGTCGGTGCAAAATTGGTTCGAGATTCTCGTCGATACGCTGCTCGGCTCATGGCTGCCGGCATGGAAACTCAAGCGGGCCACGAAACAGGTCTCCCACCCGAAGTTTTATCTCTTCGATAGTGGCGTGGCCCGGGCGCTTTCAGGCCGACTGCCATATCCGGCATCGCCCGAGGAGCGCGGTGCCCTCCTCGAGACGCTCGTCCACAACGAATTGTGCGCCTATCTGGAATACGGCGGTCTCGGCTATCCACTCTTTTTTTGGCGGACACCCGACGGCGTTGAAGTCGATTTCCTCTGCGAAACTGCCGCGGGCTACACCGCGATCGAGGTCAAGGCGGCGACCGGATGGCGCGCGGCCGCGAGCCGTGGACCGGCGCGCTTGGTGTCCGAGCTCGGTCCGAAAAAAGTTCGCTCGTATGGCGTCTATCTCGGAGCCCGCGAAGCTGTCTACGAACCCTGTCGCGTGCTTCCCGTCGCCGACTTTCTTCGCCTCCTCTGGGCCGGCGAGATCCTCGGTTGAACAGGTTCTATCGGGGCTTTGGGGTTTCATCCAGAAGCCCCTCGCGGCAGCAAACGGGGTGACGCGGGCCAACGCCGTCAGGGCAGTTGGATCGCCATCGGCTCGCTCGCCCCGGCGGCCTCGGCCGCCGCCATCTCGCGGATGTCCTGCGTGATCTTCATCGAGCAGTACTTCGGCCCGCACATGCTGCAGAAGTGGGCGCTCTTGAAGGTGTCCTGCGGCAGTGTCTCGTCGTGATACTTCTTCGCCGTCTCGGGATCGAGCGCGAGCCGGAACTGCTCGTTCCAGTCGAACGCGAACCGGGCCCGTGAAAGGGCGTCGTCGCGAACTCGTGCATTCTTCCGATGCCGGGCGAGATCGGCCGCGTGGGCCGCGATCTTGTAGGCGATCACGCCCTGCTTCACGTCCTCCGCATCCGGCAGGCCGAGGTGCTCCTTCGGCGTCACATAGCAGAGCATGGCCGCGCCGCTCCAGCCGGCGAGGGCCGCGCCGATGGCGCTGGTGATATGGTCGTAGCCCGGCGCGATGTCGGTGACGAGCGGTCCGAGCACGTAGAAGGGCGCTTCGTCGCACTCCTCCATCTGCCGCTTTACGTTCATGTCGATCTGATCCATCGGCACGTGGCCGGGGCCCTCCACCATCACCTGGCAGCCCTTCGCCCAGGCCCGCCGCGTGAGCTCGCCGAGCACGTGCAGTTCGGCGAACTGCGCCTCGTCGCTGGCGTCGGCGATCGCGCCGGGCCGCAGGCCGTCGCCGAGGCTCCAGGTCACGTCGTATTCGCGGAAGATGTCGCAGAGATCCTCGAAGTGGGTGTAGAGCGGGTTTTGCTGCTTGTGTGTCATCATCCAGCGGGCGATGAGCGAGCCGCCGCGGCTCACGATCCCGGTGATGCGGTTCATCGTGAGGTGGAGGTGCTCCTGCAGCAGTCCGGCATGGACCGTCATGTAGTCCACCCCCTGCGTCGCCTGCTTTTCGCACATGTCGAGGAAGTGCTGCGGCTTCATGTCGTCGATGTCGCCGCCGAGTTCCTCGAGCATCTGGTAGATCGGCACCGTGCCGATCGGCACCGGTGAGGCATCGATGATCGCCTGCCGGATCGTGTCGATGTCTTTGCCCGTCGAGAGATCCATGACGGTGTCGGCGCCGTAATGGACGGCCATGTGGAGCTTCTGGAGTTCCGTCTGCTCGTCGCTCGTGACGGCCGAGTTGCCGATATTGGCGTTGATCTTCGTGAGGGCCGCGATGCCGATCGCCATCGGCTCGAGCGACTTGGTGAGATGCACCGTGTTGGCCGGGATCACCATCCGCCCGCGGGCCACCTCCGCGCGGATCAGCTCCTCGGGAAGATCCTCTCGCTGGGCGACGAACTTCATCTCGGGGGTGATTTCGTTGGTGCGGGCGCGTTCGAGTTGGGTCATCTATGGTCTCCTTCCTGCAGGCAGTTCAGGCCGGGCAGTGTAGCAGGTCGCCGCGATCCCTCGCGCCGTCTTCGGTCGACAGCGGTGCATTTCATGGCATACTGGATCGCATCATGGCCACCGCGAACCCCATTCTCATCCCGGAACTGCGGGTCATGCTCGGCGAGCACGATACCGCCGGCCTCCGGGAAGTCGCGAAGGAGCTCCATCCGGCCACGGTCGCCGAATTCAGCGAGGGCCTCGACGATCCGGAGATCTGGCAGCTTCTCGATGCGATCCCGGTCGAGCGTCAGGCGGAGATTTTTCCCTATTACCCGATGGCCCGGCAGGTGGATCTGCTGAAGGCAGCCGACCGGGCCCATATCGGCCCGCTCCTGGAATGGATGGCGGCCGACAATCGGGACGACCTCCTCCGCGAACTCGACCCAGAGTTCGTCGAGGAGATCCTGCCGCTGGTGGCCAAGGCCGAGCGACACGACATCAGGATGCTCCTTTCCTGCCCGGACGGCTCGGCCGGCTCGCTGATGACGACGGAATATGCTTCTCTCCCGGCCAACATCACGGCCGGTGAGGCGATCGCCAGGCTCCGCACCCAGGCCCCCGACAGCGAGTCGATCTACTACATCTACGTGCTCGACGGTGAACGGAAACTGGTGGGATTCATCTCGCTCCGCGATCTGATCCTCGCCAAGCCAACCGCCCTCGTCTCCGACCTCATGGCGCGGGATGTCATCAGCGTGCGGGTCGATGCGCCGAGCGAGACGGCCGTCGATACGCTCGCCCGCTTCGACTTCCTCGCCATCCCCGTGGTGGACGACAGCAACAGACTCGTCGGCATCGTCACCCACGACGACGTTCTCGACGCCGTCCGCGAGGAGGCCACGGAAGACGCCCAGATGAGCGGTGCCGTTGCCCCCCTCGGCGAAAGCTACCTCGAGACGGCGCTCGTCTCGATGACGCGGAAGCGGGTCGTCTGGCTGGCGATCCTCTTCGCCACGGCCGCCGTCACAGCGATGGTGCTCGCGAAGTGGAAGGCGCCGCATGCGTGGCTGGTCGCCTTCATCCCCCTGGTGATCGCCAGCGGGGGCAACTCCGGCAACCAGTCGGCGACACTCATCATCACCGCACTCTCGGCCGGCGACTGCCGGCTCTCGGACTGGCGGCGGATCCTCCGACGCGAATTCGCGCTCGGCCTCCTGCTGGGGCTGATCCTCGCGATCCCGGGCTACCTGCTCGCGCTGGCCTATGCGCCCTCGCCGCTGCAAGCCCTCGTCATCCCCGCCACGATCGTGAGCGTCGTCCTGATCGGGTCGCTCGTCGGAAGCGTCTTGCCGCTCTTCTTCCGATCGATCGGTCTCGACCCCGCGCTCATGAGCAACCCGTTCGTGTCGGCGATCGTCGATGTCGTCGGCATCGTGGTCTACATGGGGCTGGCCATCGCCCTCCTGGGCTGACCTACGCGGGGTGGATCTCACGGCCCACGGCGACCGCGACCCGTCGGCACATCTCCATCATCCGCGAGAACGACGGAAGGTCGAGCGTCTGGCCGGCATCGCTGGCGGCGCACTTCGGATCGGGATGCACTTCGACGATGAGGCCGTCGGCCCCCGCCGCCACGCTCGCGGCGGCCATGCTTTCGACCAGATTCGCGTGCCCCGTGCCGTGGCTCGGATCGACCACCACAGGCAGGTGCGTGCGGGCGTGCAGCCAGGGGACCGTGGCCAACGGGAGCGTGAAGCGGGTGTGGGTCTCGAACGTGCGGATGCCACGTTCGCACAGCATCACCTGACGGTTCCCGGCGTCGAGGATGTACTCGGCCGCCAGGAGCAACTCCTCGACTGTCGCGGCCGGCCCGCGCTTGAGGAGCACCGGCACGGCCGTGCGGCCCACCGCCTCGAGCAGCCTGTAGTTCTGCATGTTCCTCGCGCCGATCTGCAGCACGTCGGCATAGCGGGCCACGAGCGGCACATCCTCCGGCGCCACCACCTCGGTCACCACGGCCAGGCCGGTCTCGGCCCGTGCCTCGGCGAGCAGTTCAAGTCCTTGCTCCTTCATGCCCTGGAAGCTGTAGGGGCTCGTCCGCGGCTTGAAGGCGCCGCCCCGAAGGCCCGTCGCCCCGGCCGCCTTGACGGCCCGCGCCGTCTCCACGATCTGGTCGCGGCTCTCGACCGAGCATGGCCCAGCGATGACGCCGATCGATGGGCCGCCGACCGAGAGCGGCCCCGCTTTCACCACCGTCGGCTCGCTTTGCACCTCGCGACTGGCCACCTTGTAGGGGGCGAGGATCGGCATCACGGCGGCGACGCCCGGAAGCGTTTCCATGCCGCCCTGCGCCGCGTTGCGCTCGTCCCCGACCACGGCGACCACGGTCCGCTCGGTCCCCACGATGACATGGGGCCGCAGCCCCATCGACTCCACCCGAGCCACCACCCGCTCGAGTTCGGGCTTCGTGGCATTCGCCTTCATCACGATGATCATCGCCGCTCCTTTGTGTTGCCCGGATCGGCCGGGACGGTTGGTTCATCGCCCGTGGATCAGGGCTTCTTCGGCGCCGTCGATTCGAAGACCGGCGGCAGGGTGTCGCCCCGTTCGGCGGCCTGTGCCCGTGTCGTGACGACGACCGAATCGCCTTCGCCCGCGCCACGGATCACATAGACCAGTTTGCCATCCGGATTGGCCTTGAGAAGGATCACGCGGAGAATTTCCTCCGCCGGCTTGTCGTTCTCGTCGAGGGCGAACGAGTTGTTCTTGGTGATGCCGTCCAGTTTCAGGTCGCCCCCGAGGATTTCGATCCGCAGGCCGATGTCTTCTTCGAGAAGCTTGATCGACTGCTCGAGCGTGTCGCTCTTGAAGCTGAGCGACGTTTTCTTCTGGAGTTTTTGCCGGGCTCCCTCCCCTCCTCCGGCAGCCGGAGGAGGAGCCGCGGCAGCCGTCGCTCCCGGTGCCCCGGCCTGGGCGAGCGCCAGCTCCGCGGCCAACGCGAGATTGTGGCCCGCATGACGCGGCAGGTAGGCGTTCATGACGACACCTTTCCCCTCGGCGCCGACCCGCGCCTGCGCGGCCAGGAATTTCACCATCACCGGCAGCCGGTTGATGAGCTTGCGGCCATACCGCGCCCCGACGAGCCCGGTGATCCAATCCTCGACGGCGACGGCCATCGAATCGATCTTCTTTCGGAGGTTCTTGGTCATGACGCGGGCCGGCTCGTTGACCGTCTCCACCGCGTCAAGCTCGATGTAGAAATTCTCGCCGAAATGGATCGAGAGCGCCGCGGCCCGGACCGAATCACCGAAGAAAACCCCGAGGGGCTCGACGAGCGGTTCGAGCGGCCCGGTGAGCATGTCCCTCGCCTCCGTTCGGAGATCGTGGGGCGACCCGAAGAGCGTGGCATGCCGCGAGCCATCGAGCATGCCGGCGAGCGTCTCCATGTCGCGGGGAAGAACGAGCCGCGGCTGCTCGCCATCCCCCGCAGGACCGGCCTTCGCGTCGGCCTCAAAGACCTCCCGCACGAGCTTCTCGTGTCCGCAGACGACGATGTGATTCCGCCCGGAGGATGGCATCCACACAGCCCTCGTCCTGCCGACGTGAAGCGTTTCATTCCCCCGGGACTCCGGCTCGGCGGCGTCGATCCGCGACACGATCGCGTCTGCGTCGGCAGGATCGCGAAGCCGGATCGCATATCCGCCGATCACCTCTCCTGGCCCTCCTGCCTGCCAGCCCGCCTGAAGCTCTTCGATCCCGTCGAGGCCGCACCCGCAGAGCTGCTGCACCGATTCGATCGCGCGGCCGGCGTAGGGCCCAAGCGCATCGAGAAAGAGCCTGCCATCCTCGTCGGCGACGATCTCCGAGGGCCGTGCCAGCAGGATCAGCTGCGAGCCCGGCGGAAGGTGTACAAGCGCCGGCGGCCCTCCGGATGTCGGCGACAACCACGGACGGGCGGGGTCGTCGATCGCGGCGGCCGGGGAATTCGCCGCGGGCTCTTGCGAGCCACCGCCTTTTGCAGCCGGCTCCTTCCGGTGGTTTTCTTCGTCGGGCGACGGCCTGGATGCGTTGCCCGGTTCCGACGTCGCAACGGCCGGTTTGGATGGTGGATTTTTGAGACGGACGAGGAACGTCCCGTTTCTCATGACCATGATGAGCGCCACCGCCCCCAGTGCCGCCACCGCGAGCAGCGAGCCGGTCACCCAGATGGATGCTCGTGATCGTGCGCCACGGCTACGAGCGGGCTTCCGACGGCCGCTCGATGTCGGCCCGCGGGGGCTTCGAGGCGACTCTGGCACCATGTCGATCATCGGAATCGCAATGGAAGGATCGGCGAACGGTGCCGCGACGGCGATGCTCTCGGCATCGAGCGCTGCCGGGGGCACCGATACCTGCAGCGGAGGCGGCGATGCCGACACCGGAGGCATGCCGAGGCAGGAGGCGATCGCATCGGCCGCTTCGACCGCCGATGCATACCGCGATCGCGGATCACGGGAGGTCATCCTGGCAACGACAGAAGCAAGCGGCTGGGTGGCGTCTCGCGGGCCCAGAGGCGGCAGGCCCGACGCCGCCGCCCGTGCGAGCGTCCGATGCGCGTCCCCCTGCCAGCCGGGAGCAGCGCCGGCGACGAGAGCATGCACCAGGCACCCGATCGCGTAGACATCGGACCGGGCATCGCAGGCCGATCGCGACCTCACCAATTCCGGAGCGACGAAGCACGCGCTCTTGCCCAGTTTCCCGATGGCGGCGGGCGAGTCGATCGGAATTCGCGGGGGCTGAAGATGGGGATCGCCCGCGAGCGGAAACTGCACCAGCCTCAGGCGGCCAGCCGCGGCGCCGGCGGCTGGAGGCTCCCGTCGCACGGTCTCCAGCGAGATCGCGCCATGCACGTCGCCGAGCCTGTGAAGCTCCGCGACGGCCTGCGCCACCTCCAGCGCGATCCGTCCGGCCGACTCGATCCCCTGGCTCCCGTGCCGATCCAGTTCCTCCGCAAGGGTCGATCTCGCGACATCCTCGCACAGGACGAACCGTTGCGACTGTTTCTTTTCGAGGGCGATCGTCCGCGAGAGGATCGGATGTCGGACGGCCTGGGCGATGGTGGTTCGCCGAACGATACCGGTCCAGATGTCCTGGTGCTTGCAGAGCGGCCGGTCGAGAAGCCGCAGCTGCACGCGATCACCGCTGGTCTCGTGGCGGGCACGGAACAACAGCCCCGGGCCGACCGCGTCGATCCGCTCCATGAGCCGATAGTCGCCGATGAAATACGGGCCGCGATCACCACGGGCCACGCGCCTCGCCTGCCACGTCGACAGGGAGCCCCCCTCGATGAGCCATCTGGCGATGTCGGCCGTGTCGCGGTGGCGGCATTCCCGCCGCATCCGCTGGAGGGCGCCCGACTCGACGAGCCCGCTGTCCGACACCAGGCTCCAGAATGTTTCAGGATCGGGAAGGTTCATCGACCGGCCGGATGTCGTGCCGCGGGCATGAGGCGTGCGGACGCTTCACGAATGCCTTCACTGTAGCGGGCGGTCCGCCCACCCTGCCATGGCGTCGCGCTTGTCGGGGAAAAACCACCGCCGATACGATGACGCTCCGACGCTTCCCCTTCAGGACGAACCATGAACGCCAGCACGGCCAACCAGATCTACTTCCGCCAGGCGGCCGATCAGCTCGACCTCTCCGAAACGATGCGGAGCCTGCTGCTCACCGCCAAGCGCGAGGTGCAGGTGCAGATCGTCGCGGAACTCGATTCGGGCGCGGTGGCCACGTTCATCGGGTATCGCGTGCAGCACAACGATGCCCGTGGCCCGCTCAAGGGTGGTCTGCGATACCATCCGCAGGTCGATCTGGAGGAGGTGCGGTCGCTCGCGGCGCTGATGACCTGGAAGACCGCCGTGGTCGACATCCCCTACGGCGGCGCGAAGGGGGGCATCGCCCTCGATCCCGCGGCGCTCTCGACACGGGAGCTGGAAAGGGTCACGCGGCGGTTCGTCGATGCGATCCACGACCTCTTCGGTCCCGACGTGGACATCCCGGCCCCGGACATGGGCACCTCGGCCGAGGTCATGGCCTGGATCATGAACCAGTACGGCAAGTACCACGGCTTCTCGCCGGCCTGTGTGACCGGCAAGCCGGTCGAGTATCACGGGCTTCCGGGCCGCGAGGAGGCGACCGGCCGGGGCGTCGGCCTCCTCACGCTCAAACTGCTCAGCCGCCTCGGTCGGAAGATCCCGGGCACGACCGTCGCCATCCAGGGCTTTGGCAACGTCGGCACCCACACGGCCAAGTTCCTCCGCGACGCCGAATGCCGGATCGTGGCGCTGAGCGACGCAGGAGGCGGCTACCATCGGACCGACGGCATCGACGTGCTCGCGGCGATGCGGCATGCGCGGGAGCATGGCGGCCGGCTCGACGGGTTCACCGGTGGCGACCGGATCAGCAACGAGGAACTGCTGGCGATCGAGTGCGACGTGCTGATCCCGGCCGCGCTCGGCGGCGTGATCACGGAAGCCAACGCCGATGCCGTGCGGGCGCCGATCCTTGTGGAGGCGGCCAATTCACCGGTGACGCCGGGCGGCGACGCCGTCCTCGCCCGCAAGGGGGTGACGGTGCTGCCCGACATTCTCGTCAATGCCGGCGGCGTGACGGCCAGCTGGTTCGAGTGGGTGCAGAATCGCCAGCACTACCAGTGGGGCATCAACCGGGTGCGGCAGGAGCTTGACCGGATCCTGGGCGAGGCATTCGAGCAGGTCTGGCAGCTCTCGACATCGCGGCAGATCGCGCCGCGAACCGCCGCCTACATGGTCGGCGTCGGCCGGGTGGCCCGCGCCACCGTCCTCGGGGGCATGGCCTGACGCGTGCCGATCCTGGACGGGGCGTAGAATCGGTCGGCCAGGGCCGGCCCTCCACCCGCTCCCACGGGCGCGCCCATGCCGCCCCTGCACCGCCACCTCCGCGCCCGCGTGTCGGGCCGCGTGACGTCCGCCGCCGCGACCGATCCTGCCGGAGCGATCGAGGCCATGCGGTCCTCGCCCGCGGGGCTGTCGGCCGACGAAGCCGCCAGCCGTCTTGCGGCCGATGGGCCGAACCTTCTGCAGCCGAACGATCGCGGCGGTGGCGGGCTCTTCCTTCGGGCCGTCGGCAATCCGCTCGTGGTGCTGCTGGCGATCCTCTCCGGGTCGTCGTTCCTCTCGGGCGACCTCGCGGCTTCGGCCCTGATGGCGAGCATGATGGCGATCGGCGTCGGCCTCCGGTTCGTCCAGGAATCCCGGGCCGATGCCGCGGCGGCCGCCCTGCGGGCCATGATCCGAATCCATGCCACCGTTGTCCGCGACGGCGTTGCCGCGGAAATCCCGATCGGTGAGATCGTGCGAGGCGACATCATCCACCTCGCAGCGGGTGACATGGTGCCGGCCGACGTTCGGATCCTTTCCTGCAAGGATCTGTTCGTCACCCAGGCCGTGCTCACGGGCGAATCCTTTCCCGTCGAGAAATTCGCCGCCGCGGACCATGATCCGACCCGGCCATCGCTCGACCTTCCGTGCATCGCTTACCTCGGCACGAGCGTCGCCAGCGGCACGGCGGAGGCCGTGGTGCTCGAAACGGGGCGGGCGACCTTTCTCGGCAGCGTCGCCGCCACGCTCGAGGTTCCCGAGCCGCCCACGGCCTTCGATCTCGGCATGCAGCGATTCACGTGGATGATGGTGGCGCTCGCCGCTGTCATGACAGCCCTCGTCGTCCTGATCAACGGCCTCGTGAAGGGGGACTGGTGGGAGGCGTTTCTCTTCGGCCTCGCCGTCGCCGTCGGCATCACCCCCGAAATGCTTCCGATGATCGTCGCGGTCTGCCTGTCACGCGGGGCCATGGCCATGGCAGGCCGGAAGGTGATCGTGAAGCACATCGATTCGATCCAGAACCTGGGTGCGATGGATCTCCTCTGCACCGACAAGACGGGCACGCTGACGCAGGATCGGATCATCCTCCAGCGGCACTGCGACGTGGCCCTGCGGGAGGATCCGGGCGTGCTCCGCCTCGCCTGGCTCAACAGCCATTTTCAGACCGGCCTTCGGAACCTGCTCGACCGTGCCGTGCTCGATCGGGGAGAGGCCGAGGCGACCGGCCTGCCGGAGGGCGTCGTGAAGCTCGACGAGATTCCGTTCGACTTTTCGAGGCGGCTGATGTCGGTGGTGGTGGCATCCGATCGCTGGCGGCGGCTGATCTGCAAGGGGGCGCCCGACGCCATCTTCTCCCGCTGCCGTGCGTACGAGCTCGACGGCCGAACGCATCCGATCAACGGGGCGGTGCCGGAGTCGCTCGTGCGGGAGTGCGAGAAGCTCTCGGCGGAAGGCTTTCGCGTGCTCGCGGTCGCCTTCCGTGACGTCGAGGTGAAGCCTGCCTACGGCCGGGAGGACGAGCGGGATCTCGTCCTTCGCGGCTACCTCGCCTTTCTCGATCCGCCAAAAGATTCCGCCGGCGATGCGATCGCTGCGCTGGTCGGCAGCGGGGTGAGGGTGAAGGTGCTGACGGGCGACGAGGAACTGGTGAGCCGCACGATCTGCGCCGCCGTGGGGCTCGACTCGGCGACGGTGCTGCGGGGCGAGCAGATCGACCACATGGAAGACGCGGAGCTTTCGGCGGCCGCGGGGGAAGCGACGCTCCTGGTCCGGCTCACACCGATGCAGAAGCAACGGGTCGTGCGGCTGCTCAAGAGCCGCGGGCACGTGGTCGGCTTTCTCGGCGACGGCGTCAACGACGCCCCGGCGCTGCGGGAGGCCGATGTCGGGCTGACGGTCGATACGGCGGTCGATCTGGCCCGCGAGAGCGCCGACTGCATCCTCCTCGACAAGGATCTTCGGGTACTGTGGGACGGCGTCCGTGAGGGGCGGAAAGTCTTCACCAACGTCGTCAAATACATCCGCATGGGGGCCAGCTCGAACTTCGGCAACATGCTGAGCATGCTCGCCGCCTCCTGCCTGCTCCCCTACCTGCCGATGACCCCGCTCCAGATCCTCACCAACAACCTGCTCTACGACTGCTCGCAGGTGCCGATCCCGGGCGACACGGTCGACGAGGAGTCGATCGTCCGGCCACGGCCCTGGTCGATGCGGCGGATCGCCCGGTTCATCCTCCTGGTCGGCCCGTGCAGCTCCATCTTCGACCTCACCACCTTCGTGATCCTGCTGAACCTCTTCGGCTGCACCGATCCGGACCGGGCGCCGCTCTTCCACACCGCGTGGTTCGTCGAGTCGCTCGTCACGCAGACGCTCGTCATCCACGTGATCCGCACCAGCCGCATCCCCTTCCTGGAGAGTCACGCGAGCCTCGCCCTCACCACCGCGACCGCAGCCGTCGTGATGATGGGCATATGGCTGCCGGAGTCGCCCGTTGCGCCGCTGCTGGGGTTCGTACCGCTGCCCGGCAGTTTCTGGATCCTGCTGGTGGCGACGGCGGCCGCCTACGGGGCCGTCGTGCACGGGGTCACGCGGTGGCTCGAGTGCCGCGGATGGATCGATTGACCCCGCGGCACGTTCACGATGATCTACGTCTTCAGGTACTGCTGGCCCCGCACGACCTGCACGTCCGAGAGCCACGCGATGCAGGCGTAGTGCTCGAAGTAGGTGTGGGAGACATGCTTCAGGATTTTCTCGGCCGCATCCATGGGCACGACGAACTCGACCTTCTGGGTGTTGGCACCACTCGTGACGATCACGTTGCGGGCACTGCGGGAGCCCTCCCCGGCGGCGTCGGTCAGGGTGAACCCGGTGGCCCCGAGCTTCATGCCCTCCTCGGCGACGTCGCTCATGATCACGGACTCGCCTACGACCGTCACGAGCTTCATGGGATAGAGTTGCATGGACTAAAATCTCCTTGGGTGTGATGTTCCGTCAGGATGTCGCGACTCCGACGCTCAGGTGGCGCCCAGCCACTTCGCCATTTCATAATAGATCGGGATGCCGAACGCGATGTTGAACGGAAAGGTGATGGCAAGGGCGGCCGTGATGGAGAGCGTGGGATTCGCCTCCGGCAGCGTGAGCCGCACCGCGGGCGGAGCCGCGATGTAGGAGGCGCTGGCCACGATCGCGGCGAGCACCGTGCAGCCGCCGAGATTGAGGCCGGCGAGGTGGCCGAAATACGCCCCCAGGAACCCGTGCACCAGGGCGATGCCGATGCCGAAGGCGATGAGGAATGGCCCCACCTTGACCAGGTCGCCGAGCCGCTCGCCGGCCACCAGCCCCATCTCCAAGAGGAAGATGCACAGACATCCACGGAAGAGCATGCCCTTGCTCTGGAAGAAGTCGTAGAAGGGCTGAAACGACTGCTCGCTCATGAACATCGTCGAGATGAAGCCGATGACGAGCAGGCCCGCCATGAGCATGATCGACTGGCCGGTCATCACCTCGTAGAGCGCCTCCCAAAGCTTGCCTTCCTGCGCCTTTCCGCCGCCCCCCTTCGCGGGCCGCTCGCGGGCCATGAGGGCGGCGCCGAGCACCAGGGCGATCGCGATGCCCGGGCACTCCAAGAGCGTGACGAGCGTCGGCAGAAAGCTGTTGGCTGGATGCTGGGTCTGCTCGACGAAGGAGTTGGCGACGGCATACGTCACGGCCGACGTGCTGCCGTAGTGGGCGGCGATGCCGGCCGAGTCGGCGATCGAGAGCCGCCCGAGGCCGCGGAGCACCAGGAACGAGGTGATCGGCGTCAGGCAGCCGAGGAAGAGCGTGACGATCGCCGGCTTCCAGATCGTGCTCACGCCGTGCTGCTGGTATTCGTGGGCCAGTTCGTGGCCTCCCACGAACCCGATCGACATGAGAAGAAAGATCGCGATCGACAGATACAACTCCTTCGGTATCTTGATGCCGCCGTGAATCCGCGTGCAGATGATGCCGAGCACGAAGCACAGCGGGATCGGCGTCAGCAGGTTTCGCTCGAGCGAGTCGAGAATGCGGCTGATCTGGTCGCTCGAGGCGATCGCCAGCAGGGCTGGGGGTGTGGCGGCACACAGGGGAGCACACAAGGCATTCAACATGGAGACCTCACTTTTTCGAGAGGGGGAGCAAGAGGGTTGAGCAGCCGCTCGGCTGCCCGATCGAGAGCGTTCACCAGCGGCCCCGGCCAGAGCCCGAGCCCGAAAAGGACGACAAGCAGCGTTGCCAGAGCGACCCGCTCGCGTGGCAGGATCGCATGCCGCGGGCCGTCGGGGGCCGTCGGTCCGCCGAAGACCTCGAACCAGGCCCGCATCACGGCCACCGCGGAGAGCACGGTCGCCGCGATGACGAGCAAGCCCGCGCCGAGCCGCTCGTCGAGCGCCCCCGACACGATCAGGTCGTCGGCCACGAAGGAGAGCGTGCCCGGCACGCCGATCGCAGCCAGCCCGAAGAGCAAGAAGAACGCGGCGAGCGCGGGCGCATCCCAGAAACGGCCCTGCGGCCGGTCGATCGCGATCGCTCCTGCCCGGCTTTCGAGCGCCCAAGAGACGAGCCCGATGCCGGTGAGCGCCACCCCGCTCGAAATCCAGACGCACAACGCCCCGGTGAGCTCCATCGGCATGGTTCCCGCGAGTCCCGCAAGGGTCAGCGCCGACTGGCTCATGGCCAGCATTCCGATGAAGCCGCGCAGGTCGCGCTGCACGACGGCCAGCGCCGCACCGTAGACCGTCGTGACCAGCGCGAGGTTCGACAGGAGCACCAGTTCACGGCCGACGCCATCGGCATGACCCACCAGCAGTCGCACGGCGGTGTAGGCTGCCACCTGCGGCATCGTGGCCGCGAGGGCCGTGGACATCGGGGCACCGGAAAAGAGGGACGGATACCAGGAATGAAACGGCACGATGCCCTTGCGGATCATGACGGCCACCGCCACGAGCCATGCCCCTGTCTCGCCGACGAATCCGCCGGCACGCGCCCAGGGCGGGTCGGCGACCAGCATCGCCGTGCCGAGTGCCATGGCCAGGAGCGAAGAGCCCATGGCGATCGCAAACACCCGCGCTGAGCCGCGTCCGCCCGGCGTGGATCGGACCGATTCCCACGTGAGCATCGCAGTGACGGCCCACATGACCACGAGCGCCACCGGATGGGCCGTCAGGAAGATCCCGAGCGTGGCGGCGAAGCCAAAGAGCTTGCGGGCCATCGATCGCGGGTCGATCGACAGCCGTGGACGCACGAGGATGACCGCCATCGCGATCAATGATGCGTAGGGGAGGAGGATCGCCGTGAGGCCATCGACATGGACGAGCGAGCCGCCCCCGAGACGATCCCCACGGGCAATCGTGGTGCCGTCGGAGCAGGCCCACAGGAGCATGACTACCATGCTCGCGACGAGCGACGCCCCCGCGGCGGCCACGCCGAGGCGCCGAAGATGGCGTTCCGGCACTCCCATGAACGCCGCCCCCGACGCGATGGCCGGCGCCGCGACGGAGACGCCGGCGGCTGCGAGAATCGAGTCGTGGAGGCCTGCTGGCATCATCGACGGGATCCTCCGTGCTCGCCGGCCAGCCACGCCACCCACCGGGCCTCGATCGCCGCAGCCCGTTCGAGCAGTCGAATCGTCGGCGCGACGACCAGCCGACCCACCGCCATCTCTTCGTAGCCCCGCTCCAACGCGATCCTGTAGAGGGCGGCCTGCATGCCCTGCGGCAGTCGCGCCAAGAGCCAACCGCCGCCGATCTCCGGGTGACCGCCGATCGCCGCCTCCAGTTCGTGGCGATCATGGAGCGCCGATGGCGATCTGAGAATCTGGAGGCTCCGAAGGATCGCATGACCGATGACATGGATCAGCGGTATCACCCGCCACCCCAGGCCGATCTCCACGAGGATCAGCGACGCCTGCGCCATCGACGCATAGGCGAGCGTGCTCTTGAGATCGGTCTGGACTCGGCCGACGACGCTGGCATGGGCCGCCGAGCCGGCGCCGATGACGATCAGGCATATCCGCGCCGCCGGGGACGCATCGAGCAGCGGGCCGCATCGAAGCAGCACATAGGCACCCGCGTGGATCGACAAGGCGCCGTAGAAGATCGCGCTCGAGGGCGTGGGGCCCTCCATCGCCCTGGGAAGCCAGCCAGAAAACGGCACCTGGGCGGTCTTCCCCATGGCGGCGAAGACGACCAGCAGCGAGACGACGCCGGCCATGCTCGCGGGAACGAGGCAGCTGGCATGTGGCCAGCCGGTCGTGAAGAGGCGGTCGAAGTCGCCCGATCCCACGGCCTGGTGCACGACGACGCTCGCGGCGAGAAGGCCGACGTCGCAGATGCGGTAGGTGACATAGGCCCGCATGGCCGCGCGGATGGCGTTGGTTCGCTCCAGGAAAAAGCCGATGAGCAGCGCCGACGAGATGCCCACGCACTCCCAGCCGGCGAACAGCACGTCGATACTGTCGGCCAGCACCATGAGGTTCATCCCGGTGCCGAAGAGGGCCAGCAGCACGAAGAATCGCACGAACCCGGGCTCGCGGTGCATGTAGGCGCCCGCGAAGCGGCTCACGAGCCAGCACAGGCAGGTCGAGAAACAGACATAGGGCACCGACAGCGCGTCGGCCACGAGGTTCACCGTCGCCTCGTGATGCCCCACGGCGAACCACGTGCCGACATGCACGACCTCCGGGGTGAAGCCCCACACGGCGAGCAGCCCGAGCATCGACAGGCCGGCGATGAAGCCGATCGCGAAGCCGATGCCCACGATCCGCCTCGTGAATCGCTCCGACGGCGGCCACCCGAGCAGCGAGGGCAGACCGATGCCCACGAGCGATGCCGCGGGCGCCGCGAGCTGAAGGATGACGAGCCAGTGAACGACGTCGTGAGATGTCATGCCGGATCTCCCGGACCGGTTCGCCAAGGCACCGCCGCCGCGAGCACGCGTGCGGGCGGCAGGTGGTCGCGGTGTCCCGCATACCAGAGGATGGATCGGTCGACGACAGGCAGGTCGCGACGCTCGGGCACATACGGCACGAACGTTCCCCGCTCGAACACGGCGAGGGCACCCGTCAGGGGATGCCACGAGACGAGCTGGATCCATCGATTGACGACCATCCGCTTCACCGCCGGAAGGCTCTCGGCCGCCCTCAGGATGGTGTCGGGATCGGCCTCGATCACCATGAGCAGCCGCACGGGCTCGTGGATCTCGACCATCTGCCAGGGCAACCCGGTCCGCAGGTCGCTGCCATGGCCGTCCATCACGCCGATGAGGCCGGTGATGTTGTGAGGCAGTTTCGTGCCGGCGCCGTAGCCCAGCCGATCCACGAGCGAGAAGTAGTATTCGAGGTTGATTCCCGCCCCCACGGGACCAACCGCCGCGAGCGTCCTCGCGAGAATCGTGCCATCGGCGTCGGGAGTGGGGTCGTAGGAAACCAGAAACGACCGGCGATCGAGGAAAAGCCCACGGGTCCGATGCCGCCTGCCGACGATGCAGACCGCGTTGGTGGCGTGGCCCAGTTCAGGCCGCACCTGCGCGAGATCGACGCTGCGGGCCTCGACATGCGCCCGGGCCTCCACGGCCGTCATGCTGCGGGGCGCGGTCTCGAATCGCCTGCACCGCTCGTGCGCGTCGGCCGTCGCGACCCGCTCACCCGCCTCGAGCAGCCCGGTCACGTCGGCAGCGTGGCCCGCGGGAACGAGATCGAGATCGTGCCAGGTGAGCAGGCTGGCGCAGGTGTCGAGCATTCCACCGATGAACCATGTGTCGGCCGGGATCACGAGCCCGCCGCTCGCCAGCCGCGCCCGGACCCGCGGATCATTGGCCATCATCGCGAAGGCCCGGGCGTTGGGGCCGCCGCGACCGCCGCCGCAGGCGCCGCAGTCATAGGCGCTCTCGTGCGGGTTGTTGCGGCTGGAGGAGCCGTGCCCGAGGATGGCCACGAGCCGCGCGAATCCTGACGTCAGGCCAATGTCCTCGAGCACCCGGCGGACGGAGGACACCATTTCATCGACGTCGAACCCGGCCTGCGTGCCGGCGACCGACCCCGCGGCATCGTGTCGCTCGAGCGCCAGCCGCGTGCCGATCCGTCGGCGCCCCAGCGCCGTCGCCGACTGTCCGATGCGGGCCGCGAGCCTCGGGAAGGCGACGCGGGCCACCAGTGGCACGGCCGCCAGGGCGCCGATGACGGGCGTGAAGATCCCGCCCCGCAGCACGGTACGGCTTCCGGCCGAGAGGCTTCCAGACAGCTGCCCCACGCGCCGCCGCACCGAACGGCGGAAGGCATGCAGGCCGGCGGCGTCCTCCAGCGGGAGTTCGAGCACTGTATGCCTGGGACGCATGACGATGGGGCACAGCGGCGAGGCATGCCAGTCGTCCAGACCACGGTAGTACATCGGCACCCCGAAGAAGCCGGCGGTGCCGAACGTCTCGTGCGCGGCGCCGAGCTCCTCGAGGTGACGGCGGAACGATTCGCACCGTTCATCAATGCACAGGACCCACTGCACCGCAGGCCGCGCCGGGGCCACGGCGGAGGGCGGGAAGGCCGCGGCACCGTTGGCAGCCAGCGCGTCGAGAACCTCGATCCGGTGCCGCCGCTCGTAGGCGAGGTGAAAGAGGCGGCGACGGGTGGTCGAATCGAACGACCCGATCTCCGACTCCAACCGGAGGATCTCGTTTTCATCGAGAGCACGGATATCGCCTGCAGCGAGCCCGACGAGCTGTGCCACCTGGTGCAGGCGGAACGCGCGGGCAAGGGTGCCCGGTCCGCGGCGGGTCGGATGGCGTTCCCGGAGTTCGTTGCGAAATCCCTGCAATCCCGGGCCATCACCATTGGTCCGATGGCCCATCCGGCGGGCGACATGCTCCGTCGCGACGCGATCACAGACCAGCCGCAGCGCCAGAAAGTCGGCAAGTCGCGCCGGCACCGCCTCCACCGGGGCGCGATCGGGCCGCTCCTCGAACTGCACGATCATGCCGGCCCAGCCGCGCAGCGCGAGGAGCGACTCGGTCACGAACGCCGGCCATTCCGACCGCGGCACACCCAGGATGCCAAGTTCCCGCTCCACGCACGCTTCGGCCGTCATGCCGCGGACCTCGCGCATCGCGGATCCAAGCCAGCCGCTCCACGGCGCCGTCGGCCCGAAGCGGCCCGAGTAGAGACGCGCGGCCGACTCGAGCAGCCCCAGCTGGCGGTCGGGCATGACCCACGAGGCGACGCCCTGGTCGAGATAGGCGGCGCACAGCCGGATCAGCAGCGGATGCACGAGTGCGTCGGTATCGAGCGTGGGCTCGACGGCGAGAATCAGGTCACGGTGACGCACCGGGAGCGTCATCGATCGGACGCCGGGGCGGGCCATCGCCGCCGCCTCCACGCAGGCATGCCAGAGTTCGCTGCATGCCCGCCGCTCCTCGTCGAGCCGGGAGGCGTCGGCCCGCGCAACGATGGTCCGCCGGGCGGAATCGTCGTCGATGTCGGAAAGCCTGTCGGGGCCGTGCGCCGCGGCGCCGCCCCCCGCGGTGACGATCCGCCTTCGAATGTCGGGCGCGAGATCGGGTCGGAGGCGTTCGATCGCGTCGCTCTCGGTGAGCGTCCATCGCACGGCGGCGTCGGATTCCTCGCGGACCGCATGAAGCAGCAGCGCCCGGTGGAGTTCGACGAGCGGCACGCGGCCCTCGGCGAGAATCGTCGGCGGCCGGCCCGCCTCCTCGGCCGCGAGCACCGCATCGATGTCGGCCATGCGGATTCGCCCGCGGGCGAGCTCGTCGCGGTAGCGTGATTCCGAGAGGAAGGGTTCGGTGCCGAGCAGTCGGGACGCCTCGACCACGGCCTCCTCGAACGGCCGGTCCTCGAAGGCGTGCAGCGTGTTGTGGTGAATGAAGACATCGATCGGCCCCTGCGCCGGCAGAAAGTGCGCGGCTGACGCGAGGATGCGATCGAGATCGGTTGTGGTGTCTGCTGCAACTGCCATCACGGGCCACGCCACGGGTCACGGGTGGCACAGGGCACCGAACGCCCCACGCCGTACTTCCACCCGGAAACAAGAGAATCGACGCCGGCCTGGATCCGTGCGGGCGGCCGCGCCCACACGCCTGGCGGCGTCAGGCCGTTCGAGGCGGCCCGCGAATGATCGCAGTAAAACCGGCATCGTGCCGCGCGACGGAATGGTCCGGCGACTCGATCGGGGCGATGATGTCGCACCGTGGTCCGCAGGCCGTCTCCCGCTCGGCGAAGAGCTTCACCTCGAGCTCGTTCTCCTCCTCCGATTCCTCGGAGTCCTGCTCGCCACAAGGCTCGTTGGCGGCGTCGTCGTGATCCTGTTCCAGGGGCGACACGATGCTCGTCGCCACGATGTCGTCAGGCACGGCCCGGGCGGGCACGCCCGCGAACACCGTGGAAAGTGCGGTGAGCACGACGATGAGGTGGGAACGCGACCGGCTCATGAACAAAGACACTACGCTGCCCATGGCAGGCCAGTCAACGACGATTCAAGGCCTCCCCAACGCTTCATGGGCCGCCACGGGCCGGTACCAGTCGCCCCGCAGCCAATCGGCGAGAATCTCGATCTGCTGTCGCGAGAGCATCGGGGCGCCCCCCTCGTCGGCGACGCCGAAGCTCGGCATGCGGTCGTTGCTCTCTCCGTAGAACCGCTCGTGGGAGGGGTCGGTGATGATTCCGACAAGCCAGTCGCGACCGCCCCAGCCGGTCAGATCGCAGGCGGTGCCAGCGTCGGTGCCATTGTCGCGGAATCGGTGGCAGCTGCCGCATCGGTCATCGCTGGCGATCAGTTCGCGACCCCTCGCCACGGCCGCAGAGGCTGCGGTGCCGGGCAGGCCGGCCTCGACCGCCATGGCTTCGATCACGGCCTCGATGTCGTCCTTCTTCCAGGTGTCGGCGTCGGAGAGGTCGGTGCGCACGAAGTTCACCATGTCGCCATCCTTGTGGGCCGTGTTGCCGAAGTAGGCCGGGCCACCCACCTGATCGGGATCGAGCAGGCCACGCACCCACGCGGCCGAGCCGAAGCCGTGAAGATTGGCCGCGGAAGCCTTCGAGACGATCGCCGCGGCCTCGGGCGACCGTGGATCGACATGGGCATGGCAGCTCGCGCAGTGCTGCGCGAAGAGGAGCGGCCCCTGGCTCTTGGGATCGCTGCGGACGAGTTCGAGCATGCCGGCCGGCGGAATTCTCTCCGGCCGACCCGCCAATTCGATTGCTCGCGCGGCGTCGAGCTTCGCCTGCTTCGCGGCATCGAGGAACCCTTGAGAGTGCCGCACCCGCTCGAGCGTGTGCAACTGCCTCTTCATCGCGGCGATCTTCACCGGATCGTTGCCGAGGGCCGCGGCCAGTTTTGCCTCGTCGCCTTCGGTCTGTTCATCCAGCTTCTCGGCTTCGGCAAGGGAGGCCCGATCGACCCACAAGGCGTAGTAGTCTTCATTGACAGCCATGGCGGTGAGCAGCCCCGCGCCGGCGATGATCCCGAGCGTGAACGCGACGTTGAACCGGTGTCCGAGGTTCCATCGGCCGATGATCGGCATCAGGAACATCACCCCCATGATCAGCCCCGGCGCGGGGCTGCTCACCGCCATGGCTGTCAATGAAGACTACTACGCCTTGTGGGTCGATCG
>JBJTOU010000140.1:0-4640 GCA_046074725.1 Planctomycetia bacterium | reverse complement strand
TCCGTGTCGGCTGCGCTCTCGCCATCCTGGCTTCGCTTGCCGCCAAGGCCGGCTCACGGGGCACGGGCAGCCCCTCCCGGAAATCCGAATCCCTGACATCCCGAGATGGACCCAAGTTTTTCCGTCACCAGTTTTGCCCCTTCTCTGCTCCGCGCTCGCCTTCTTGAAAAGGTGGCCATGGTGGCCGCTTGGTGTGAACATGGATCGTCGAGGGCATGGCCGTGTTGCGAGGCAGCACCGCTGGCATCGTGTGGCAGGAGTGGCTCGAAAACGGCCGCGAGTGGATCGTCGCACGGGTCGGGCCTCCGGGATCGTGGCTCCGCCGGGAGCCGCTCCCTTCACGGCCGCTGATCGTGATCGCCGCGGCCGTGGCGGCGGGGGTGTGGGCCGCTCGCATGGCCCCGATGCCGGGGTCGGCGCCGGTGGCCGTGGCGGTCTGGTGGTGCGCCGGGGCCGTGCTCGTCGGGGCATGGTGGCGGTGGATGCAACGCGGCGCGTGGCATCTGGCCGGCGCGGCGATCGTTCTTTCGGTGGCATGCGTGGCGGCGGCCTGGTCGATCGCGCAGTGGAGCCTCTTTCCAGCCACCGACATCGCATGGGGTTTGTCCGACACGCCGACGCCCATCGCGGTGGAGGGGATCGTCGTGGAGCCTCCACGGCTGCGGGGCGATGGGTCGCCGTCGTCGCGGCTGGCCGGCCCCATGCTGCCGCCGACGAGCGAGTGCACCGTGGCGGTGAAGCGCGTGCGAGATGCCGATTCATGGCGGGTGGCGGCAGGCACCGCGGCCGTGCATGTGACGGGGACGTCGCCCGACCTCGTCCCGGGTGATCGCGTGGTCGTGTTTGGCCGCGGACTTCGGCCGCCGCCAGCGCTCAATCCGGGCGATGCCGATCCGCGGGATCAGGCGAGGGCCGCCCGATGCCTGTCGGTGATCCGTGTCCGCGATGCCGACGGCATCCGCCTGGTCGGTCGGGACGGGCGATTCGCCGTTCGGTCGATCATCGAGCGGATTCGTCGGAAGGCGATTGCTGTTCTTCATGCGTGCATTTCGCCTGAGCGGGCCGGCCTCGCCGGCGCCCTGCTCCTGGGTGGCCGCGAATCGTTGCCGCGGGAGGATGCCCGGCACTACGTCGTCACCGGAACGGTGCACATCCTCTCGATCTCCGGCCTTCATGTCGGGCTGCTCGCCTATGCCGTCTGCAGGCTCTTGCAGATGCTGCCGATCCGCAGGGGATGGATGCTGATGGCCGCCGCGCTGATCACGGGTGCGTATGCGGTGCTCGTCGGTTCCGAGACACCGGTGGTGCGGGCGACTGTCGTCACGTGGCTCGCCTGCCTCGCGGCCAACGCGGGGCGGCGGTCGCAAGGAATGACCGCGCTTGCGGCTGCCGCGATCGTCGTGCTCGCCTGGCAGCCGGCGGAGCTCTTCCGCGTCGGAGGGCAGCTCTCCTTTCTTTCAACGGCCGTGCTCGTGATCGTGGCCGACCTGCTCGATCGCCGCGTGGATCAAGACGACCCGAGCGCCCGGCTGGTCGAGCGGAGCCGCTCGCCCCTGGAGCGCCGGCTGCGGCGGATCGGCATCGAGGCGATCCATCTCACGATCGCAGGCGCGGCCGTCTGGGGCGTGACGGCTCCCCTCGTGGCGGCTCGGTTTCACGTCGTCAGCCCGGTGGCGGTCGTGCTCAATCCGCTCATCGCGCCCTTCGTGGCGTTCGCCATGGCCTGGGGCTTCCTCTGCCTCGTCGCAGAGCTGGTCTGGCACCCGCTGGCGATGGGCTGCGGCTGGATGTGTGATGCGACGCTTGCCTCGATGGGAGCGATCGTCGAGGCCGCCGCCGACATGCCGGCCGCCTATGCGTGGGTCGTCGCTCCGCCCATGTGGTGGGTCGCCGGCTGGTATTGCCTTCTTGCCGCAGCGTTGCTCGGCCTCGCGCGGGAAAGGCTCCGGCAGCCGTTCACCTGGGCCGCCGTGGCATCGTCATGGATGCTCGTGGGACTCGCCGGGGGCATCCTGTCGGCGATCGTCGTGCCATCCGCCGGCGAACTGCGGGCCGTCGTCGCATCGATGGGGCATGGGTGCGGCATCGTCGTCCGCAGCCCGGCCGGCCGCTGTCTCGTGTATGACGCGGGCCGTCTCGGGGCCCCGGGGGCCGCCCAGCGGGCGATGGCGGGCGTGCTCTGGGCCGAGGGCATCCGGCGGATCGACACGCTTGTGATCTCCCATGCCGATGCCGATCACTTCAATGCCGTGCCCGATCTCATCGAGCGATTCGCGATCGGCGAATTGGTGGTGTCGGAGGCGTTTCTCCGTCGCGACACCGCCGCGGTCGGCGAGCTCCTGCTCTTGGCCAGGCAGTCGCGGATCCCCGTTCGCACCGTCGCCGCGGGCGATTCGTTCGCGCTCGATCCGCAGTGCCGGGTGCGGGTGCTTCATCCGGGCAGGCCGTCGCCCGGCGGCGCATGGCGAGTGTCGGACAACGAAGCGAGCATCGTCATGGCGATCGAGTCGGCCGGGCGGAGCCTCCTCTTCACGGGCGACATCGAGGGAGACGCGCTGCGGTCGTTCGTGGCCGCCGATCCCGATTCCTGCGACGTGCTCGTCGCCCCGCATCACGGCAGCGGCACGAGCCTTCCGCCCGATATCGCCCGGGCCACGGCGGCCGAGATGGTGATCGTCAGCGGCGTCGGTGGGAACCGCTGGGACGAGGTGTCGCGGGCCTATGCGACGGCCCGCGGCGCGGACCGGCCGGCGACCGTGCTCAAGACCGGCGGCGCGGGGGCGATCGCCGTCGCTCTGGCCGCGGGTGGGATGGAGGTGTCGCGGTTTTCACGCGGCGGCTGGCATGCAGTCCCGCATGGCGGGCCCCGATGAACCATCCACGCCTCACGCCGCGGCCGCCTGCGACGGCCGCGTGAGCAGCAGGCCGGCGATGATCAATGCCAGTTGGCTGGCCACGTAGCCGGCCAGGAGCATGAGCACGCCGCTGGTGAATCCGTAGCTGTGCAGCCCGATGCCGAGCTGGTTGGTGCCGAACCAGCTCCAGGCCGTGATGATGTTGCCACCGATCGCGAAGAGGGCGAAACCCCGCGGGCCGATCCAGCGGTCCCAGCGGGCATGGAGCACCGCCGCGTTCCACAGGACGATCATCAGGGCCCCGTTTTCCTTCGGATCCCAGCCCCAGAATCGTCCCCAGCTGTCGTCGGCCCACAGGCCGCCGAGCACGGTGCCGATGAAGCTGAAGAACAGGGCGAAGCAGACGACGCCGTAGGTCATGCGGAAGAGGCGATCCTGGATCCGGCGATCGTCGTCGGCCGCGGTGGGGCTCCTGTTTTTTCGAACGGCCGCCCACATCCGCTGCACGATGGCGCAGGTGGCGAGCATCCCGGCGAGGAAGGTGGCGCCGTAGCCGAGCGTGACCGTGATCACGTGGGTGGAGAGCCAGAACTGGGTGTCGAGAACGGCCTGGAGCACGTGCATCGTGTCGCCCGAGTCGAGCCCATACGCCACCATGAGCGTGAGGGCCCCGCTCAACGCGGCGACGAGGTTTCCGACACCGAGCCGGTAGAGGGACTCCAGGCCGAGCCCTGCCACCACGCACGCCCATCCGATGAAGACGGCCGACGAGTAAAGGTTCACGACGGGCGGCCGCCCCGTGAGCTGAATCCTCGCGATGATCGCGTAGGTATGCAGGAGGAGCACGCCGAACAGCATCCACGAGACGAAACGGTTCAGCGGCCCGTGCCAGACGAGGAAGCTCGCGAAGCACAGCACGGTCGCCAGCAGATAGAGCCACTTCGCGCGATCGGTGGGATTGAAGGCGTTGAACCACGCCTCGTAGGCCGCCTTCCCCTCCGAGTCACGGGCCTCTGGGAGATCGGCGATCGCCGTGCGGTAGGCGGCGAGCGAGGTATTGAGCATCGCGGCCGGCGCATCGGCGGCGGCGAGCAGATCGGTGAACGGGAGGATCGCCGGGTTGACCGGCTCGGTTGGAACGCCGTTGCGGCCTTCGAGCACCCTGCCCACGAGCGCGGTCACGATCGCCGGGTAGAGCGCCTGCCATGTCGCACCGGACGATCCGTCGGAGTCCGCGGCCCGGGCGGTCCGACGCGGGGGAATGACCGCGGGCGGATGGTTGGCCTCGAGCATGCGCGATCCCTGGATCACGCGTTGCATCTGCTCGAAGAACGCCCGACGCGATTCCTCGTCGTCGCCGGGCCGAGCGGGGAGCTGTGGTGTCTCGTAGGCGAAGCGGATGAGGTCGTAGGCCATCAGCTTCTGCTCGATCTCGAGGTATTTCTTCTGGACGAAACTCCGCTGCTCGGGTGGCAGGTCACGGATCGCCTCGATCTGTTTCCGCAGCGATGCCCGGCCGCCGGCCAGTTCGGCGGCCGAGTAGCGATGCCCTTGTCGACGAGTCAGGTCGAACAGGTCGAGGACCTCGAGGGCATCGATGCGAAACACCGGTACATGATCAACCCAGTCGGCGCCGGCCATGTGGGCAAGCAGCCACCGCGACGCGGGAATCCGGCCGTGGGGAGCCTTGCCCACATGGCCGGCGCCGACTGGGGTGATCATGTACCGGTGTTTCGCATCGATGCCCTCGAGGTCCTCGACCTGTTCGACCTGACTCGTCGACAA
>JBJTOU010000139.1:0-7187 GCA_046074725.1 Planctomycetia bacterium | reverse complement strand
TTTCACCACGGGGCCCCGTGAGGCCCGCAGTTGCATGTACGCCACCGACGTGGCGAAGATGCTTCAGATCCCGATCTTCCACGTCAACGGCGAGGATCCCGAGGCCGTCGCGCAGGTCGTGAATCTGGCGATGGACTTCCGCCGTGAGTTCCAGCGGGACGTCGTCATCGACATGTATTGCTTTCGGCGGCGCGGCCACAACGAGGCCGACGAGCCGGCATTCACGCAGCCGGCGCTCTACCGCGTCATCGAGCGGCGGCCGAGCGTGCACGAGAGCTATCTCGAAAAGCTCCTCAAGCTCGGCGACGTGAGCCGCGAGGAGGCGATGCGGATCGCCGACGAGCACCGCGCGAAGCTCGACGCGGAACTCTCGGTTGCCAAGAGCGACGACTACGTGCACAAGAGCGACGTCGGTGGCGTGTGGGCGTTCTACGTCGGCGGTCGCGAGCGGGAGGCGGCGGACGTGGAGACGGGAGTGCCCCGCGACCGTCTGCAGCACCTGTTGCGGCGGCTGGTCGACCTGCCTGATGGGTTCCAGCCCCACTCCAAGATCCAGAAGTTTCTCGAGTCCAGGCTCCAGATGGCCGAGGGCGCCGTTCCGATCGACTGGTCGGCCGGCGAGGCGCTGGCGATGGCGAGTCTGGCCCTCCAGGGGCTCCGTTTGCGTCTGTCGGGGCAGGACAGCCAGCGGGGCACGTTCAGCCATCGGCATGCCGTCATCCACGACGTCTTCACCGACGAAACCTACTGCCCCCTGGAACATCTCGCTCCAGACCAGGCGCCGGTGGAGATCTACAACAGCCCGCTGTCGGAAATGGGCGTGCTCGGATTCGAATACGGCTACAGCCTCGACTGCCCCGACGGCTTGGTCATGTGGGAGGCGCAATTCGGCGATTTCGTGAATGTCGCCCAGGTGGTGATCGACCAGTTCATCGTGAGCGCCGAGGACAAGTGGAATCGCCTCTCGGGGCTCGTGATGCTCCTGCCGCATGGTTTCGAGGGCATGGGGCCCGAGCATTCCAGTGCCCGGCTCGAGCGGTTCCTGAGCCTTGCCGCGAAGGACAACATCCAGGTCGTGCAGCCGACGACGCCGTCGCAGATCTTCCACTGCCTGCGGAGGCAGGTGCTTCGCGTCTGGCGGAAGCCGCTGGTGGTCATGACGCCCAAGAGCCTGCTCAGGCACCCGGGCTGCGTGTCGAGCCTCGACGATCTCGTCCACGGTGCGTTCCAGCGGGTTCTCCGTGACACGGTGGCCGTTCCGCGCGACGTACGAAGGATCCTGCTCTGCACGGGCAAGGTGGCCTACGAGCTGGAGAAGCGTCGGCAGGAACTCGGTCGCCACGACGTCGCCATCGTCCGCATCGAGCAGATGTATCCGTTGCCACGTCGGGCTCTCGAGGATGCACTCGCGGACTACGCACCGGGCACGCCGGCGGTCTGGGTGCAGGATGAGCCAGAGAACATGGGCGCCTGGCGATTCTTCCGCATCCATTTCGGCGACAAGCTACTCGACCGGTTCCCGTTCTCGGGCGTGTGCCGGCAAAGTGCCGCAAGCCCAGCCACCGGCTCGAAGAAGAGCCACGACCTCGAACAGAATGAACTGCTCGCCGCCGCGTTCACGAGCTGATCGTCACGCGATCGTCCGTTCCCATAACCCCATCACCCCGCGAAGCCCAGCATCATGGCACTCGAGCTCAAGGTTCCCGAAGTTGGTGAGTCGATCACCGAAGTCATGATCGGCGTCTGGAAGAAGCGCGAGGGCGACGCGGTGACCACCGACGAGGCGATCGTCGAGATCGAAAGCGACAAGGCGACGGTGGAACTGCCGGCCCCCGCGGCGGGGAAGGTTTCGAAGATCCTCAAGGGTACGGGCGAGAAGGCGACCGTCGGTGAAGTCATCGGATACATGGAGCCTGCCGGGGCGGTCGCCGCATCCAACGCGTCGCCTGCGGCGCCCGTGTCGCCTGCATCCCCCGCGGCCGCGCCCGCTGGGGCGAGGGTCATGCCCGCGGCGGCCAGGGTGCTCGGAGAGGCAGGCGTGGCCGCAGCAGCGGTAGTCCCCACCGGCCCTGGCGGACGGATCACCAAAGCCGATGCCCAGCAGGCAGTGGCGGCATCTCATGCAGCGGCAACGGCGGTTCCAGCCGGTCCGCCGGTTCCAGCAGCCCCGCGTTCTCCGGCCGTCGCCACCGTCACCGCCGCGCCGGCGGTGACGCGGGGGGGCAGCCGTGAGGAACGGTATCAGGTGATCAGCCCGATCCGGCAACGGATCGCCGAGCGGCTCGTAGCGGCGCAGCACGAAGCGGCGCTCCTGACGACCTTCAACGAGGTCGACATGAGTGCCGTGATGGGATTGCGTGCCAAGTTCAAGGACGTGTTCCAGGAGCGGTATGGCGTGAAGCTCGGCTTCATGTCGTTCTTCGTGCGGGCCGCCGTCGAGGCCCTTCGTGCGGTGCCGCAGGTGAACGCCGAATACCGTGAACCGCACATCGTCTTCCGCGACTACTACGACATCGGCATCGCCGTCGGCGGCGGCAAGGGGCTCGTCGTGCCGGTCCTTCGCAATGCCGAGATGATGTCGTTCGCCCAGGTGGAAATGGCGATCGGCGATTTCGCGAAGCGGGCCGCCGCCAACAAGCTCAAGCTCGAGGAGCTCCAGGGGGGCACGTTCACGATCTCCAACGGCGGAGTCTACGGGTCGATGCTTTCCACACCGATCATCAATCCGCCGCAGAGCGGCATCCTCGGTCTGCATGCGATCCAGGACCGTCCCGTCGCCGTGAACGGCCAGGTCGTGATCCGGCCGATGATGTACCTCGCCCTCACCTACGACCACCGCCTCGTCGATGGCCGCGAGGCGGTGACGTTCCTCAAGCGAATCAAGGACACGATCGAAGACCCGAGCCGCCTCATGCTCGAGGTGTGACTTTCGCGCGAAAAAGCCATCCATGGTGTTTTTCGCTCACGTCGGCGGGAGGGAAAGCGCGAGGGTTCCCTCTGCCGACGGCGTCGCGTCCGGCGACGCCTTGACCACAACAAACCCTTTCAGGTGAACAATGACGCATGACCTTGTCGTGATCGGTGGCGGACCCGGCGGCTACGTGGCGGCGATCCGCGCCGCCCAACGCGGGCTGAAGGCCGCGGTCGTCGAAAAAGAGGACAAGCTGGGCGGCACCTGCCTGCGGGTCGGCTGCATCCCCTCGAAGGCACTCCTCGAATCGAGTCACAAGTACGAGGAGGCCCGTCGCGACCTGGCGGTGCATGGCGTGAAGGTCGGCGGCGTGAGCCTCGATCTCGCGGCGATGATGCGTCGAAAGGACGAGGTCGTCGCCACGCTCGCCAAGGGGATCGATGCGTTGCTCTCCAAGAACAAGATCACCCGCTACCGCGGCACGGGCCGTCTCGCCGGACCGGGGCGGGTGGAGGTGACCGGTTCCGACGGAGCGAAGACGCTCCTGGAAACGCCGCGGGTGATTCTCGCGGTGGGGAGCACGAGCGTGGTCCTGCCCGGGATCGAGGTCGACGGGAAGTTCGTCGGTACGAGCACCGAGGCACTCGCGTTCGACGGTGTGCCAGGCCATCTGGTCGTAATCGGCGGTGGCTACATCGGGCTGGAACTGGGAAGCGTCTGGCGCCGGCTCGGGGCGAAGGTGACGGTTCTCGAATACGCCGACCGCATCCTGACCGGGATCGACGCCGAGATCGCCTCCGAGGCGCTTGCGCTCTTCAAAAAGCAGGGGCTCGATATCCATCTCGGGGCGAAGGTGAAGTCGGCCCGTGCCGCCGGGGGTGGCTGCGTGGTGGAGGTGGAGGGCATGCCGGCCATCGCGTGCGACCGAGTGCTGGCGGCGACAGGAAGAAAGCCCGCCACCGACGACCTCGGCCTCCAGACCGTGGGCATCATCACCGACACACGGGGCTGGATCCCCGTCGATGACCACTTCCGCACGTCGGCGCAGGGAGTGTGGGCGATCGGCGACTGCATCCCGGGGCCGATGCTCGCCCACAAGGCCGAGGAGGATGGCGCGGCCTGCGTCGATGGCATGACGGGCGGCTGGGCCCACATCGACTACGATCTCGTGCCGGCAGTCGTCTTCACGCATCCGGAGATCGCGGCGGTCGGAAAGATGGAGGATCAGCTCGTGTCGGCCGGCGTGGCCTACAAGAAGGGAGTGTTCCCCTTCAGGGCCAATGGCCGTGCGAGAACGATCAACGACACCAGCGGCAAGGTGAAGGTGCTCGCCGACGCGGCCACCGACCGGGTCCTCGGCGTGCACATCATCGGTCCCGCCGCGGGCGATCTCATCGGTGAAGCGGCAGCGGCGATGAATTTCGGCGCGACATCCGAGGATATCGCGAGGGTCTGCCATGCCCATCCGACGCTTCCCGAGGCGCTCAAGGAAGCGGCCATGGCCGTCAGCGGCCGGGCGATTCACATGTGAGGTGCGATCGCAACGCGAATCCGGTCGGCGAGGGCGGCCCTGGCCTCCCGCTGTGCGACCGTCGCCGGCTGGCAGACGACGCTCACCCAAGGCGGGATCAGGGAGCGACGTTGTCCAGCTCCGCGAGGACGGCCTCGTCGAGGTCGTGCACCCGATCGTTGTCTTCGGCATCGTGGCTCGCGCCCCGCACGTAGGCGAGGAGTGAGTTCTTCTCGTTTTCCGAGATCTCCGCGTGCAGATAGCCGTCGATGATCTCGATCACTGGCGGCGCGGGGGACGCCTGATTCTCGGCATCCACTCGTCCGCGACGGCGGACATATCGCTCACAGAGATCCAGCAGTTCGTCGCGATTCATCCGAAACCTCCCTGACCATGCCGGCCGACCTCCTCGGCCGGCCTGAGAAGTTTGTACGCAGGGTATGAGGAAATGGTTCGGATGGGTGGGCCTCCGGTCCGGGTGGCGTGAAATACGCCCGGCTGGACTCGAGCCAGCGACCCCGGGAGCCCTTGGGAGAACGGCTACGACGAGAGCTTCCACGGGGGGGGGCCGCGACGAGTTTCTCGCGATGGAGATCTTCGAGGTCGTCCGGGATCCGTGCCCATGGACTCGATCGTCGCGTCGATGAATCGCCTGAGGAATCCGTCCAACCGCCAGGCGTCAGAGAAGTCCGACGCGATGCCGAACGAGGCACGGAGGGCGCCGACATCGGAGCCGGTCTCCCGCCGCACGTCCCAGCCGGCGGCCCTCGCCTGCGATACGAGTTCGAGCAGGTGTCTGATGCCGGAAAAAGTGGACTGGCCTGGAAACGCAAACAGCCCCGGCGACGCCGAGCCGGCACCGGCCAGGCTCTCGGTCGCGGCGGTGCGGTCGATCCGGAGGCTGGGAGTGATCACCGGCAGCCGTGTCACGGTCGTGCCGGCCCGCTTGGCGAACTCTCCTATGCCGTTGACCGAATTGTGGCTGTCCTGCGTGAGGAGGATGCGGCGTTGGGGCCCGAACGGATAGCACTCACCGACGAGTCGGAACGCCCCGTTGCCGACGTCCACGCTTTTGACCGTCGGTTCCGCAGCGCCGTACAACACTGACGCCGCCGCCCCTGCGGCACCGTGGCCACGAACCCCGTCATACGTAAGGATCCGGTGCATCATGGCGAAGAAGATCATGGCCGTCGTTCGGCTCCGTATTCCCACCGACCGGCACCACGCCGGCCCCGCGGAGAGCCGTGCGCTCGGCCGACGCGGGGTAGACATGGCGGCCTTCAGCCGCGCCTTTCAGGCCCTGAAGCCTGACGACGGCGGAAGCGCCGTCCCGGTGATCGTCACCATCTATGACGACAGATCGTTTGCACTGGTCATCGGCTCGCACCGGGACCACGCGAGCCACGAGCAGGCGCTGATGGCGTGAACGAAGCTGCACAGGCCGCCTCGCCACCGTGGATCGTCGCGGTGGCGATCGACATGTCCGTCACGCTGCCCGACGGCGGCATCATGGGCCGAGACGAGTTTCACGCTTGGCTCTGGGAACGTGCCGAGGGACTCCTCGGCATCGACGAGGGCACCGTCACCGCGACCGAAGCGGCCGCCTCCGGGCTCGTGCCGGCATGGATGGTCATCGACACCGCCGCCGCACCGCCGGACCGCGACTGGGTCGGGGATCTCGCCATCGCCCACGCCGAGTGGTATTTCGCCGACGAATGGTCGGCCCGTTCCGCTGCCGGCCTCGTCGCTGATCTGGCCGGCTGCCGCATCCAAGGCATCAGCGTCGATGACCCAGTCGATCACGAGCAGCCGGCCCCCTTCGGACCGGTGGTCATTCCGGGCTTCGGCACGGTGCGAGCGGCATCGGACAGGGGAGAGGCCGGGATCGACGGGAACGGCGAGGCCACGATCTTCATCGAGCCTGGACTCGGATTCGGCACCGGTCTGCACGAAACCACGCAGCTGTGCCTGGCAGCGCTCGCCGACCGGTGGCGGTGTAACGGACGCTTCGACCGCGTGCTCGACCATGGCAGCGGCTCCGGAATTCTCGGCATCGCAGCGGTGGTGCTCGGGGCGGCGCGGGTCGATGCCGTCGAGATCGACACGAACGTACACGCCGCCCTGCGCGACAACGCGCGGCGCAATGGCGTCGATGGCCGGCTCCATCTCGCTCGCGACCTGCCCGTCGCGACCGAACCCTTCGATGTTGTCGTCGCCAACATCGTCGCGGCGGTCCTGCTCGAGCAGGCCGCCGAGCTCTGCGGCCATGTCAGCCGCCGGGGCGGGGAGCTCGTGCTTTCCGGCCTGCTCGCCGACGAGACCCCGGCCGTGGCCGAACGCTTCGCGACGCTCCTCGGCATCCGCCCGCGGATAACAGAACGCGGCGTCTGGGGCTGCCTGTCGTTTCGATGCGCGTGACGAGCCACCCGGAAGACAGGCGCGCCCGGTCACCACGTGCTCGAACCAGCGGGCATAATTTCACGCGGTGCGAGCCGTTGGCCTCGCTTCGCTTTCGGCAGCCGAAGTCAAAACCGAGGTTTGCCTTGGCTGCCCGAGGACATCAGCCCTTCCACTACGCCCGGCTGGACTCGTTCTCCCTGCCGAAGGATGGCATCGTTCAGATCAGGACGGGAGATGTCAACGTCTCCGTCACCACGGCACTCAGTGCTTCTTCTCCTCGAGCAGTCGAAAGCTTCGATGGGATGAAAGTCACTGAGATCGATCGGAACGAACTCGAAAGAACGCTTCTGCGCGGAGTGCGCCGTG
>JBJTOU010000138.1:0-3945 GCA_046074725.1 Planctomycetia bacterium | reverse complement strand
GGCGGATCGATCCGCCGGTATCGGAGCCGATCGCGACCGGCGCCATGTCGGCGGCCACGCAGGCGGCCGAGCCGCCGCTGGATCCCCCCGGCGCTCGGGTGAGATCCCATGGGTTGCGTACGGGGCCAAACGCGGAGTTTTCGTTGGAGCCGCCCATCGCGAACTCGTCCATGTTCGTCTTGCCGACGATCACGGCATCGGCCTCGCGGAGCCGGCGGACGGTATCGGCATCGTAGGGCGGCCGGTAGCCGGCGAGCATCTTCGAGGCGCAGGTCGTCGGCATGTCGGCCGTGCAGAGGGCGTCTTTCACGGCGACGGGAAGGCCGGCCAAAAGCCCAAGGGGCTTTCCCGCGGCGCGCCGCGAATCGATCTCGGTGGCACGGGCCAACGCCCTTTCGCGATCGACCGCCAGGAAGGCGTTGATCTTCGGATTGAGCGACTCGATCCGGTCGAGGAATGCCTCGGCACATTGCACGGCCGACACCTCGCCACGCTTCACGGCGGCCACCAGATCGACGGCGGATCGCTCGAGCAGCTGCATGGGTCAGGCCGCTCCCGAATCGCCGAGGACGGCCGGTACGAGGAAGCACTGGCCGTCGTGCCGCGGGGCCGACTGGAGCGCCTGCTCCGTCGTGAGCGAGGGCTTCACGACGTCGTCGCGGAAGACGTTTTTCGCGTCGAGCGGATGGGCGAGCGGCTCCACGGTCGCGGTATCGAGCTGCTCGAGTTGCGATACGAAGCCCACGATCGAGCCGAGCTGGCTCGTCATCGTGTCGAGCTCATCCTGGGAGAGCGCAAGCCGGGCGAGCGACGCGACCTTGGCGACGACCTGGCGGGAGAGCGACATGGGGGTCCTGCCGGCGTCGGGGAATGCTACGGCCGGGCACGCGGACCCGACGGCACCGCCTCTTCGGCGACCGGCTTGGCCTTCTCGACGTTCGGCAGCCGGAAGGGCTGCTGACGTACGAGCTTGGCAACCTTGCCGCTGCGAATGCACTGGGTGCAGGCGAGCACGGTCGTGCTGGTGCCCCGCCCGACGGTCACCCGCAGCCGCTGCAGGTTCGGCTTGAACTTCCGGCGGGAGATGCCTGTGACCTTTGTGCCAACGCCGCCGAGGTACTTGGCCTTACCGCGGGTGGTGACGGAGTTTCCAACGGAGAAACCCTTGTTGCAGATTTCACAGCAGCGTGCCACGGGACTCTCTCTCCATCGCTCGTTGTGCGGGACATGCTCCGGCCGACAGCCGGGACCTCTTCAGGAACGGGAAAGGATAGTGTTTTTCCCGTTCCCCGCAAGGCTGGCCTTCGCTGGGGCGGCCGCCGGCCATTCACGGAGCCGCCGCGAGCAGGCGGAGCGCGGAGTCGTGCACGAGGCCGTTGGTGGCCACGCCGTCGCCCGAGTCGATCCGCGGCCGGCCCACCCAGTCGGTGAAACGCCCCCCAGCCTCCGTGATGACGGTTTCCACCGCAGCGGCATCCCAGGCATTGAGGAGCGGATCGACCATCAATTCGGCTCGGCCCGTCGCCACGAGCAGGTAGCCGTAGCCGTCGCCCCATGACCGAACGACACCACAGGCCGATTCCAACCGGCGGCGGGCGGCATCACCCGCCGCGGCGTCGGCCCTCGCCCCGAACGACGTAAAGTCGCTGGAGCACACGAGCGATTCTTCGAGCGACGAACGGCCAGATACCCGCGCCCGTCGCTGCGGGCCGCCCTCGATGACATGCCAGGCCCCGCCGCCTGCCGTGGCGTAAGCCAGCTCATCGAGAGCCGGGATCGCGATCACGCCAAGCACCCCCTGCCCCTCGCGGCGGCAGCCGACGAGCGTGGCGTAGAGGGGCACGCCGCGGATGAATGATTTTGTGCCGTCGATCGGATCGACGATCCATTCATAGGCCGACGTGCCGGCCGTGCGGCCTGATTCCTCGCCGAGAAACGTGTCGGAAGGAAAGGCCTCGAGCAAGCGGCCGCGGAGAATCGCCTCGGCCGCATGATCGGCCTGCGTGACCGGCGAGCTGTCGTGCTTGTGACTGACGGAAAGATCGCCTGAGCGAAACCACCGGAGCGTCTCCTGCGCGGCCAGTCGCACGGCGGCGAGGGCCACGTCGAGTCGCTTCGCGATGTCCGGATCGTTGGGCGTCATGATGCGGGGGATTTTTCGGGGGGGTTCCGGAACGAGACGAGCACGAGCACCGCGGCGCCGATCACCAGCCATGTGTCGGCGAGATTGAAGATCGGCCAATCGATAATTCCGTCGAGCTTGAAATGAATCCAATCCCGGACGGCGAGCACGGGCTCGCCGCGGCGGCCCAGCGGGGCATGCCAGACCAGCCCGGGGAGGCCGAGCCGATCGAAGAGATTGCCCACGATCCCCCCGGTGATGAGCGCGAGAGCCAGGACCATCCACGAATCGGCCCTGGTCGCCGGACGCGACACGAGCACCGCGATGCCGACCAGAGCCGCCACCGACACGCTCGCGAAGAGGAGCCCCATCCCCTGCCCCATGCCGAACAGGGCGCCCTCGTTGAGGTTGGTTTCCAGCATGAGGATGTCGGGAACGAGCACGATGCCCGGCCGCTCGCCAGGCATGCCAAGCCGTCGGAAAAGGACCGATTTGGTGGCCAAATCGATCGCGGCCGCTGCGGCGGCGACCCCACAATACAGCGGCCAGCCCGAGGCGATCCCTGCCATGAATGGTGCGGATGGGCCGGTCAGCGGGGCTGCCGCGGACGGCCAGCGTCGCCGTTCTCCAGTTTCTCGGCGCAGCGGATGCAGGTTGCGGCGTACGGAAGGGCCTCCAGCCGCTTCTTGGCGATCGCGCCCCCGCACTCCTCACAGGCGCCGAATTTCTTGGCGCGGATCCGGTCGAGCGCCCGCTCGACCAGTTCGAGTGTCTCCCCCTCACTGGCCATCAGGCTCAGCGTAAACTCCTGCTCATAGGCATCGGTGCCGAGATCGGCCATGTGGATCGGCATCGTCGAAAGGTCGCCGCTCGCCTCGGCCCGGGTCTTCCGGAGGGCCTCGTCGGCCATTCTGGTGACGTCGCCGCGAAGCCGGGCCCGGATCTGCTCGAGAGAGATCCGGAAGGCCTTGAGTTCCGTCGCTTTCATCATGGGAGTGTCCGCCTGAATCCGTATTCCGCAAACTCAAAAGAATAGTCCGACCGAGGGAGGCTGTCAAACTGGCAGGCGGCGGGTAACGTTTTTTGGAAAGGATGCCGAAACCTTTTGAGGAAGCTGCGGTTTCGCACGGGTTGATGGGCTTCTGCGGGTGACCTACCTTTGAATGTCCGCAGGCTCGCCACCCGGCACCGGCCACGCATAGGCCGCCGCGACACGGGGCCTCTTCAGGAGTGTTTTCGTGGCAGTCGCCGCCCGCACCGACCTTGCGTTTCAGCAGTGCATCGCGCCATCGTGCGCCGCCACTTATTCGGTGGACGAGGTTCTCACGAGCTGCCCAGCCTGTGGCAACCTGCTCGACGTCGAATATGACTGGGACCGTGTGCGGCCCCCCACGTCGTTCGAGGTCTTCGAGCGGAAGTGGATGCGGCGCAGCGATCCGCTCGCCTACAGCGGCGTGTGGCGATTTCACGAAATGCTCCCCTTCGCCCCGCGCGAGAGCGTGGTGACGATCGGCGAGGTGCAGACGATGTGTCCGCCGTCCGACGGGGTGGCGCGCTACGTGGGCGTGCAGCCCCGCCGGCTCTTCCTCGAATACGAGGGGCTCAATCCGTCGGGCTCGTTCAAGGACAACGGCATGTCGGCCGCGTTCACCCACGCCCGCATGATCGGAGCCCGTCGCGCCGCCTGTGCCTCGACCGGCAACACGAGCGCGACGGGCTCCGATCATGCGGGCGTGGGTGAACGCGGCCGACATGCCGTTGTCCTTGAACGAGCCCGACGGATTGAGCCCCTCGTATTCGAGGAAGAGCCGGCGGGGCTGCAC
>JBJTOU010000137.1:0-6972 GCA_046074725.1 Planctomycetia bacterium | reverse complement strand
GACCCAGGCCAAGAGCCGTACCATGAAGATCCCGATCTACCTCGGCAAGGACGTCGCCGGCAACCCGATGGTGATGGACATGGCGAGCATGCCCCACCTGCTCATCGCCGGCCGCACCGGCACGGGCAAGTCGGTCTGCCTCAACTCGATCATCGTCTCGATGCTGATGACGGGGCGGCCCGACGAGGTGCGCATGCTGATGATCGACCCGAAGATGGTCGAGCTGACCCCCTACAAGGCGTTGCCCCACCTCATGCATCCGGTCGTCACCGACATGAAGAAGGCCGAGGCGATCCTCGCCTGGGCGGTCGAGAAGATGGAAGAGCGGTATACGCTCCTCGCGAAGGTCGGGGTCCGCCATCTCACGCAGTACAACGCCTTGGGCCGCGACGAACTGCTCAAGCGGATCAAGCCCGGCACCGACGAGGAGACCGCGGCGATCCCGACGACCATGCCCTTCATCGTGATGATCGCCGACGAGATCGCCGACATGATGATGACGGCCGGCAAGGAGATCGAGCAGTACATCATCCGCCTCGCCCAGAAGAGCCGCGCCGTCGGCATCCACCTTATCCTCGCCACGCAGAAGCCGACGGTCGACGTGATCACCGGGCTCATCAAGAGCAACCTGCCGGCCCGGATCGCCTTCCAGGTGGCCAGCCGGACCGACAGCCGCGTCGTGCTCGACGAGTGCGGCGCCGAGCGGCTGCTCGGCAATGGCGACATGCTCTTCCTCTCGCCGGGCACCAGCCAGATCCTTCGCGGTCAGGGCACGTTCGTGAGCGACGACGAGATCAATCGGGTGATGGCGGCGATCGGAACGAGCGAGCCGCAATACGCGGCCGAACTCGTGAACCTGCAGCCGGCCCCCTCCGGCGACGCAGCCAAGGGCGGCACGAGCGGCAAGGATCGCGACGATCTCTACGAGGCCGCCGTCGAGGTGATCATCCGCGAGGGCCGCGGCAGCGTGTCGCTGCTGCAGCGGGCGCTCGGCGTGGGCTACGGCCGCGGTGCCCGGCTCATCGACTATATGGCCGAGGATGGCGTGGTGGGGCAGTACAACGGCTCGCAGGCCCGTGAGGTGCTGATCACGATGGAGCAGTGGGCCGAGCGGAACGGAGGCACGCCGATCCCGGCCGATCCAGCCCCGCGGAAACTGAAGATTCAGCCGCATGCCCAGCCGATGACGGCTGACCGGAGCGAGGACGACGAAGACCGCGAGTTGGCGGCGGACGACGACTTCGGTGAGAACGACGACGACTGGGACGACGCATCCGACGATGTCGACGACGAGTCGGACGACGACGGCGACGAGGACTGATCCGCAGTCAATATCGCCAGGCGCAGCCGGCGTCGGAAAAGAACGGGGCGGCGTCGGGCGTGAGCCCCCAGCCGACACGAAGCCCGATCTCGAATCGTTTCGTCAGCACGATGTGGCCGCCGGGGCTGAAGAAGGGGCGGCTCGTCTCCTTGGGCAGCCCGTCGGAAAACGTCCCGAACCATTCGGCGTGCAGTTCGAACCGGTCGGTGACGGGCATGCGGAGCACCGTGGAGGGCCCCCAGCGGCTGAACCAGCCCGCATTCCCCTCGAGATAGGAATAGCGCAGGGCCCCGTCCAGCCGCCATGGCCGTGCGTCGCGCATCGGAAACACGACCGGCAGTTCCCAGCCCGCCACCAGGGTCGCGATCGGCACCGTGCCGAGCCGTTCGCTGCGAATCGGCGTGTCTCCTTCCATGATGAAGCACGCCTGGGGCAGCAGTCCCCGCTGGTCGCGGAGCGAGGCCTTGAGGCCGTAGAGGACGCTCGTTTCGTAGGATGTCACGCCCGGTTCGTTCACCTCGCCCGCCTCGACGCTCGTCACGACGTTGCCCTGGGATCCGACGGCGTAGTTGATGCCCCCGCGCCATTCCAGCCACTCGTTGGCGGCGTAGCGACAGAGCAACTCTGGAAAGCTGTTGGTCGGCCTCGCGTCACGATTGTCGATGTAGACGTAGGAAAACTCCGTCAGGAGCCGTCCCGGATCGACGGTGAACGTCGAGGGCGTGAAGGCATCGCGGTCGGTGTTGAGTTCCGGCCAGGTTTCGGAGGGTGCGGCTTCGCAGACGGCGGACGCGAGAACGATCAACACAGCGGCGAGGAGAGGCCGGGGATGGAAGCATCGCATGGCGATCGTGAAACACTGCGCGGCGGGCGGTGCGGAGCCTTCGCGGCCCTTCACGACGGTTTCAATCGACAGACTCCGCCGTACCGAAGGATGTTTCCTCGCCGCCCCGCGCACCCTGCGCCGCCTGCCGTCGCCCCGTCACCGTGGCGGATTGCCCAGACTGCCTGCTTCGGCTGTGAGGGCGAACATCTTCCAATTCATAGATTGCAAGAGGCAGATGCTCCGAGCCTGTGTCGGCCTGGCGGCTCCAGAACAGTGTAAACGCGGTCACGGGGATCGCCGAGATCGCCAGATCGTCCCTGCGTATCAGATCCGCCACCCATGATCGTGGGACCCGTGGCGAAAGCCTGGCGAGCGTGACATGGGGCACGAACGGCCGGGATTCGACGGGCAGCCCGCAGGCCGTAAGTATGTCGCCGATCGCCGCATGCAAGTCGGCCAGGGCATCATTCGGCAGGACACCAGCCCAGAGCACGGCTGGCCGGCGGGGCGACGGGAAGCATCCGATGCGGCCAAGATCGATCACGAACGAAGAACGGCGAATCGATGCCAATGCGGTGGTGAGTTCCGCCGCCGAAGGCTCCCCGACGTCGCCCAGAAAATGGAGTGTCAGGTGCATCTGCTCCCGCCGTACCGGGCGAACGCCGGCTGGCTGAACGGACATCATGCCGGAGAGCCGCTGCCGCACCGCCTCCGGAAGATCGATCGCGATAAAAAGTCGGCGGCCCACGGGTTGGTTTGTTTCGGCCGCCTGTCGGCGGAAAAAGCGATCCATGTATCTCTCGCACGCTGGAAGGTACCCTACGGTCATGCGCACGATCGAAATCTACGACACGACCCTTCGCGACGGCTCGCAGGGCGAAGGGGTCAACTTTTCGCTCGAGGACAAGCTGGCGATCACCCGCCGGCTCGACGAGGCGGGTGTGGACTATGTCGAAGGGGGCTACCCGCTTTCGAATCCCAAGGACACCCAGTATTTCGCCAGAGCGCGTGACCTGAAACTGCGGCACTCGAAGGTCTGCGCCTTCGGAATGACCCGCCGCCGCGGCATGGCGGCCGCCGATGATCCCGGCATGAAGGCCCTGCTCGACGCCGGCACGCAGGTGGTCACGATCGTCGGCAAGACCTCGGCGTTCCACGTGGCCGAGGTGCTCGGCGTGTCGCGTGAGGAAAACCTCGCCATGATCGGCGACACGGTCGCCCATCTCACCCGGGCCGGTCGCGAGGTCTTTTACGACGCGGAGCACTTCTTCGACGGCTGGAAGCTCGACGCCGACTACGCGCGACAGACGATCCTCGCCGCGGCCGCCGCGGGCGCCGCGCGGATCGTGCTGTGCGACACCAACGGCGGCACCCTGCCCGACGAGATCGCCCGGCTGACGGCCGCAGCCCAAGACGCCCTCGACGAAGCCGGCGCATCGGCGTCGCTCGCCATCCACTGCCACAACGACTGTGATCTCGCCGTGGCCAACTCGCTGGCGGCCGTGGCAGCCGGCGCCGTCCAGGTGCAAGGGACGATCAACGGACTTGGGGAGCGGTGCGGCAACGCCGACCTGATCTCGGTGGTCGCCAACCTGGCCCTCAAGCTTCCCGGCTATCGCGTGCTCGGCGGCTCGGGCGCCGATTCCGGCACGGCGCGTCTCACCGAACTCTCACGGTTCGTCTACGAGACGGCGAACATGGGCTACCGCCCCGGGCAGCCGTTCGTGGGCTCGAGCGCCTTCGCCCACAAGGGAGGCATGCACGTGCACGCCGTGAGCAAGGCGGCCGAGTCGTACGAGCACATTCCGCCCGAGGCGGTGGGGAACTCCCGGCGGATCCTCGTCAGCGAACTCTCCGGCCGCTCGAACATCGCCGCGATGGTGACGCGGCCCGACGTGAAGAACGACCGGGCCTTGCTCGACAAGGTGCTTGCGGAGGTCTGCCGACTGGAGAACGAAGGCTGGCAGTTCGAGGCGGCCGGCGCGTCGTTCGACCTGCTCGTTGACCGGATCGCGGGCACGTTTCGGCCGCTCTTCAGCCGCGACAGTTACAATGTCGATGTGGAAAGCCGCGGCGAAGGCGACATCCGCACGCTGGCCACGGTGAAGCTCCATGTGGATGGCCCTGCCGCGGGCGGAGTGCGGCACGAAGTGGCCGAAGGCGACGGCCCTGTGAATGCCCTCGACGCGGCGCTTCGCAAGGCGCTCGGGTCGTTCTACCCCGCCGTCGAACGGATGCACCTGCTCGACTACAAGGTGCGTGTGATCAACGCCCAGGAAGGGACGGCGGCGAAGGTCCGCGTGTCGATCGAGAGCACCGACGGCGACAGCGTGTGGGGCACCGTGGGCGTGAGCGAGAACGTCATCGAGGCCAGTTGGCTGGCGCTGGCCGACTCGTTTCACCACTTTTTGACGCGAGCCTCGTAGGAGCCGCCCCCGACGGCGAGCACGGGCCGTGCGGCGGTGGCGGAAATCGGCCGCGTGTGGCAAGATTTTCCTCTTTCCGAGGGCCAGCATGCACGAACTGCCAAAGCAATACGATCACACGACGGCCCAGGCGCGGTGCCGCACGCTCTGGGACAGCACCCGCTCCTGGCATGCCGAGCCTGAGGCCGGCCGCGAGGTGTTCTCGATCGTCATTCCGCCGCCGAACGTCACCGGCGCGCTCCACCTCGGTCACGCCCTCAACAATACGCTCCAGGACATCCTCGTCCGCACGCGGCGGATGCAGGGCTTCCTCACGCTCTGGATGCCGGGCACCGATCATGCCGGCATTGCCACGCAGGCCGTCGTCGAGCGGCGGCTCTTGGAGGAGGAAAAGCTCTCCCGGCACGACCTCGGCCGTGAGAAGCTCGTGGCCCGGATCTGGGCCTGGAAGGAACAGTACGAGAAGCGGATTCTCGGGCAGCTCCGCGACCTGGGCGCGAGCTGCGATTGGGACCGCACCCGCTTCACGCTCGACGACACCTGCGCCGCGGCCGTCCGTGAGGCCTTCTTTCGGTTGTTCACCAAGGGGTTCGTCCGTCGTGGCAAGCGGCTCGTGAACTGGGACACGTTCCTGCAGACGGCCGTCAGCGACGACGAGGTGTTTCACGAGCAGGTGAAGGGACACTTCTGGCACATCCGCTACGACGTCATCGGTCCGAAGCCGGGTGAGCCGACGAGCGTGACGGTGGCCACGACACGGCCCGAGACGCTCCTGGGCGACACGGCGGTGGCCGTGCATCCCGAGCCCTCGCGGGCCCTCGACGAGGCGGAGAGGGCCCTCCGCGCGAAGCGGGCCGAGGTGCCGGCCAAGGAGCAGCCGGCGATCGACGTGGAGATCGAGGGCCTGGCGGCCCGTCGCCGCGACCTGCTGCCGCTCCTGGAGACGCTCGCCCGCATGGCCCGCGACGGCCGACAGGTGCGGCTGCCGCTCCTCGGCCGTGCGATCCCGCTCGTGGCCGACGAGTGGGCGAAGCCCGAGATGGGCTCGGGATGCGTCAAGATCACGCCCGCGCACGACCCCAACGACTACGACGTCGGCCTGCGGCAGACGCTGCCGATGATCAACATCCTCGAGCCCGATGGCACGCTCAACGCCGCGGCCGGCCCCTACCAGGGCCTCACGATCCACAAGGCGCGGACGCGGGTCGTCGCCGACCTCGAGGCGGCCGGGCAGCTCGTGCAGGTCGAGGATCGAGTCATCGATCTTGCCCATTCCGACCGCTCGAAGACGCCGATCGAGCCCTATCTGGCCGATCAGTGGTTCATCCGCATGGAGGAGATCGCCCAGCCGGCGCTCGACGCGGTCACCACCGGCGCGATCCGCATCGTGCCGGAGCGGTATGCGAAGAGCTATCTCGACTGGCTTGGCGAGAAGCGTGACTGGCCGGTGAGCCGCCAGCTCTGGTGGGGCCACCGGATCCCGATCTGGCACGTCGAGGGCGCGAGCGAGGCCGACCTCGAGAAGGCGTTCGCCGGCCGTGGCACCGTGGCCTGGAAGAGCGATGGCGCGAGCGGGTGGCACGTCTGCTCCTCCGACGAGGATCTCGGCGTGGCCACGGTTGCGGGAAAGCCGCTCGTGCGGGATCCCGACGTGCTCGACACATGGTTCTCCTCGGCGCTCTGGCCGCACTCCACGCTCGGCTGGCCGGCCAGCACCCCCGAGCTCGACTGCTTCTATCCCACGACCACGCTGGTCACCAGCCGCGACATCATCACGCTGTGGGTCGCGCGGATGGTGATCATGGGCATCTTCGACACCGGGAAGATTCCGTTCCGCGACGTCGCCATCCATCCCAAGATCCTCGACCGCTACGGCGAGACGATGAGCAAGAGCAAGGGCAATGGCGTCGATCCGCTCGACGTGATCGAGGCCCTCGGGGCCGACGCCCTCCGCTTCGGGATGGCGAGCATGGCCACCGAGACGCAGGACGTGCGGATGCCGGTCGAGTTCCAGTGCCCCACCTGCTCGGCCCGAATCGAGCAGACGGTGCAGAACCGGATGCTGCCACGGGTGGCCTGCACGAAGTGCGGCAAGGCGTTTCGCACGCAGTGGGCGCAGGCGCCTGAGGACCTCGCCCTGCCCCGCGGCCCGGCGCTGTCGGAGCGGTTCGAGTCGGGCCGCAACTTCTCCAACAAGCTCTGGAACGCCACCCGGTTCGTGCTCATGAACATGGAGGGCTTCCACGCCGCAGACCTGACCGTGGCGGCCGACGCATCCACCTTCACGGCGCTCGAGGACCGCTGGCTGGCCAGCCGGCTGGCCAGCGTGACCCGCGACGCGACCCGGGCGATCGACGAGTATCGCTTCGCCGAGGCGGCCCGGATCCTCTACGCCTTCG
>JBJTOU010000136.1:0-5115 GCA_046074725.1 Planctomycetia bacterium | reverse complement strand
GTTGAAACCCGTGCCTGCCGGGATCAGGTGGCCCAGGATCACGTTCTCCTTCAGACCAACGAGGTTGTCCACCTTGCCGGCCAAGGCCGCCTCGGTAAGCACCTTGGTGGTTTCCTGAAAACTGGCCGCCGAGATGAAGCTCGAACTCTGCACGCTGGCCTTCGTGATCCCAAGCAGTTGCGTGCTGGCAGTAGCCGGCTTTGGCTTGGTGCCCTTGACCGCGGCACCACCCAGCGCTTCGATCGTGGCATTGGTCTGGGCGAGCAGATCCTTGGGGACGACGCTACCGACGGCGAACTCGCTGTCGCCCTTGTCCGTGATCCTCACCGAGTTGGCGATCCGCTCGTTGGCCTTTCTGAACTCGAACTTGTCGAGCACGCTGCCCGGCAGGAGGTTCGTGTCGCCGACCGTCTCGATCTTCACCTTCCGCAGCATCTGCGAGACGATGATCTCGATGTGCTTGTCGTCGATATCGACCCGCTGGCTGCGGTAGACGTTTTGGATTTCGCGGACGAGGTATTGCTGCACGGCTTCCTCGCCTGAGATCCGCAGGATGTCATGGGGCACGAGCGGTCCATCGACGAGCGCCTCGCCCGCCCGCACGATGTCGCCGGCGTGTACCCGGAGGTGCTTGCCGTGCGTGATCAGGTGCTCCCGCTCCATGCCGCTCTCGTTCTTGACGATGATGGTCCGCTTTCCGCGACGCTTCTCGCCGAGCAGTTCCACCTTGCCGTCGATTTCGGCCATGATCGCCGGATCCTTCGGCTTGCGGGCCTCGAAGATCTCCGTGACGCGGGGCAGACCGCCGGTGATGTCCTGCGTGCCCGCCGCCTCACGCGGCGTCTTCGCGAGGACGTGGCCGGCCTTGACCATCTCCCCTTCGACCACCTCGATGTAGGCCTTTTCGGGGAGGTAATAGAACTCCAGAATCTTGCCCGACTCGTCCTCGAGTACGACCTGCGGGTGGTAAACGCCCTTGTGCTCCATGATCATGCGGCGCATGTGGCCGCTGGGATCCTTCTCGAGCCGCACCGTCTCGCCCTCGATCACCTCTTCGTAGCGGACGCGGCCCGCCACTTCGGAGAGGATCGGGATCGAGTGGGGGTCCCACTGCACGAGAACCGTGCCCGGCTTGACCTCGTCGTTTTCCTTCACCTTGAGGATGGCGCCGGCCGGGATGTCGAACTTCTCGAGTTCGTTGCCCTTGTCGTCGATGATCGCGATCTCGCCGTTGCGGGCCAGTACGATCTGCTCGCCCGTCTCGCTCTGCACGGTGCGGAGCCGCGTGAACCGAACGGTGCCCGACTTCTTCGCCTTGCTTTCGCTCTCCTCGATGGCGCGTTGGCCGACGCCACCGATGTGGAACGTCCGCATTGTCAGCTGCGTGCCGGGCTCGCCGATGCTCTGGGCGGCGATGATGCCCACCGCCATGCCCTCCTCGACGAGCGAGCCGGTCGATAGGTCCATGCCATAGCAGAGCCGGCAGACACCAAGCGGCGCCTCGCAGGTCAACGCGCTGCGGACCTGGATCTTCTCCAGACCAAGCGCCTCGATCTGCCGGGCGATCGGCACCGTGATCAGCTCGTTTTCCTTGACGACCACCTCGTCGGTCTTGGAGTTGCGGATGTCGGAGAGGCTCACGCGGCCGCGGATGCTGTCGGCGAGGCTCACCTCGACCTTCTCGCCGCGGTACATGACCCCCTTGGTTATTCCCTGGGTGGTCCCGCAGTCGTGCATCGTGACGACCACGTTTTGGGCCACGTCGGCAAGCTTGCGGGTGAGGTAGCCCGAGTCGGCCGTTTTGAGGGCCGTGTCGGCCAGACCCTTTCGGGCACCGTGGGTCGAACTGAAATACTCGAGCACGGTGAGGCCTTCACGGAAGTTGGCCTTGATCGGCGTCTCGATGATCTTGCCCGACGGCTTGGCCATCAGGCCTCGCATGCCGGCCAGCTGGCGGATCTGCTCGACGCCACCGCGGGCGCCGGAATGGGCCATGAGGTAGATCGGGTTCACGTAGCCGGGGCGACGGGCGTCCTGCTCGAGTTCGGCCATCATGTCCTTGGTGATCTGCTCGCGGGCGTGCGTCCATGTGTCGAGCACCTGGTTGTACCGCTCGCCGTCGGTGATCACGCCGCGCTGGTAGAGCTTCATGATCTTCATGACGCCCTTCTCGGCCTCGCCGATGATCCGCGACTTGTTGGCGGGGGTGATCAGGTCGTCGGTGGCGAACGACAGGCCGCTCTTGGTGCTCCAGCTGAAGCCGACGCGATTCATGTCGTCGAGCAGGTCGATGGTCTTCCGGCGTCCGAGCGACTGGTAGCAGTCGGAGATCACGCGGGCCAGTTCGCTCGACCGCATCGGGATGTTGTAGAAGAGCATCCCCTCGGGAAGGGTCGAGTTGAACAGCACGCGCCCCGCGGTGGTCTCGATCACGGCGCCCGGCTTGCCAGGTGCGGCTCCCTCGATCTTGAGGCTTCGCTTCGGGGGAAGCTTGACCTTGATCTTGGCGTGAGTGTCAACCTTCCCGAGGGAATGCGCCAGTTCGACCTCGGCGAAGCTCTTGAAAACCATCCCCTCGCCCGGCCGGCCCGGCAGCGACATCGTGAGGTAGTAGCAGCCCATCACCACGTCCTGCGAGGGCGAGATGATGGGGGCGCCGTTGGCGGGGCTGAAAATGTTGTTGGTCGAGAGCATCAGCGTGTGGGCCTCGACCTGAGCCTCGATCGACAGCGGCAGGTGGACGGCCATCTGGTCACCGTCGAAGTCGGCGTTGAAGCCCTTGCAGACGAGGGGATGGAGCTTGATGGCGTTGCCCTCGACGAGCACCGGCTCGAACGCCTGGATACCCATGCGATGGAGCGTGGGAGCGCGATTGAGGAGAACGGGATGGTTGTGGATGACCTCCTCGAGGATGTCCCACACCTCGGCGTCCTTCCGCTCGAGCATCTTCTTGGCGCTCTTGATCGTATCGGCGTGGCCGAGTTCTTTGAGCCGCCGGATGATGAACGGCTGGTAGAGTTCCAGCGCGATCTTCTTCGGCAGACCGCACTGGTGGAGCCGCAGGTTGGGACCGACCACGATCACGGACCGGGCCGAGTAGTCAACTCGCTTGCCGAGCAGGTTCTCGCGGAATCGGCCCTGCTTGCCCTTGATCATGTCGGTGAGGCTCTTGAGCGGGCGGTTGCTCGAGGCGAGCACCGGCCGCTTGCACCGATTGTTGTCGAAGAGGGCATCGACCGACTGCTGGAGCATCCGCTTCTCGTTGCGGATGATCACCTCCGGCGCATTGAGATCGACGAGTTTCTTGAGGCGGTTGTTGCGATTGATGATCCGGCGGTAGAGATCGTTCAGGTCACTCGTCGCAAAATTGCCGCTGTCGAGCATCACGAGCGGCCGCAGATCAGGCGGAATGACCGGGATCACGTCGAGGACCATCCACTCCGGCTTGTTCTCGCTGTCGCGGATCGACTCGACGATCTTGAGCCGGTTGACCAGGTCCTTGCGCTTCTGCTTGGAGTTGGTTGTGGCGAGTTCCTCGCGGAGTTCCTTGGAGAGCGTGACAAGGTCGAGGCTCAGAAGCAGCTTCCGTACCGCTTCGGCGCCCATCTCGGCATCGAAGGCGCCCTCGCCGTAATTCGCGCGGGCCTCGCGGAACTCATCCTCCGAGAGCAGTTGCTGCTTCTTCAACGGCGTGTCCTTCGGATCGAGGACGACGTAATCCTGGAAGTAGATCACCTTCTCGAGGCTCGACGTCTTCATGTCGAGCAGGGCGCCGAGGCGGCTCGGCATCGCCTTGAAGAACCAGATGTGGACGACGGGCGCGGCCAGCTCGATATGGCCCATCCGCTTGCGGCGGACCCGCGAATGGGTGACCTTCACACCACAGCGGTCGCAGATCATGCCCTTGTACTTCATCCCGCGGTACTTGCCGCAGGAGCATTCCCAGTCCTTCTCCGGTCCGAAGATCTTTTCGCACATCAGGCCGTCCTTCTCCGGACGGTAGGTGCGGTAGTTGATCGTTTCGGGCTTCTTGACCTCGCCGAACGACCAACTGCGGATGTCGTGCGGCCTGGCCAGGCTGATCTTCACAGCCGAATAGTCATTGACGCGATCGTAGGTGGCTTCACCGATGCTCACGTGTCAGATCCTCCTTTTTTCAAGCTGCATGTTCAGGGCGAGCCCACGGATTTCGTTGGTGAGCACGTCGAAACTGGCCGGGGTGCCAGCCTCGAGCGTGTTCTCACCCTTCACCATGCTCTCGTAGATCTTCGTGCGGCCCTCGACGTCGTCGCTCTTCACCGTGAGGAGCTCCTGGAGGATGTAAGCGGCGCCGTAGGCCTCCAGTGCCCACACCTCCATTTCGCCGAACCGCTGCCCGCCGAATCGGGCCTTGCCACCGAGTGGCTGCTGCGTGATGAGCGAGTAGGGGCCGGTCGAGCGGGCGTGCACCTTGTCATCGACGAGGTGGTGGAGCTTGAGCATGTAGATGTAGCCCACCGTCGTTTCCTGCTCGAGCGGCTCGCCGGTACGTCCGTCATGCAACTGTGCCTTGCCGTGCCGCGGCAGGCCCGCATCGGCAAGCACCGCGTTGATATCCTCCTCGCTCGCGCCGTCGAACACCGGAGTGATGGCCTGGAATCCGAGGAGCTTGCCGGCCCACCCGAGGTGCGTCTCGAGGATCTGCCCCACGTTCATGCGGCTCGGAACGCCGAGCGGATTGAGGAGGATCTGCACGGGCGTGCCGTCGGCAAGGAAGGGCATGTCTTCCTTGGGGAGAATCTTGGCGATCACGCCCTTGTTGCCGTGGCGGCCGGCCATCTTGTCGCCCACGGAGATCACCCGTTTTGCGGCCACATAGACCTTCACCATCTGGAGCACGCCGGGCCGCAGCTCGTCGCCCCGCTTCATGCTGTTGAGCCGTCGGTCGCGGGCGTCGATGGCGGCGTCCACGATCGGCCACTGCGTCTTGAAGATCTTGTCGACCTCGGCCTTGCGTTGTGGCGAGCGAATGTCGAGTTCGTCGAGCTTGAACGCGGCGGCCCTCTCGGCGACGACCTTGTGGTCTTGGTTCCGCACCAGCGGGCTGCCGTCCGGGGCGGTCAGCGGCTTCTGAAG
>JBJTOU010000135.1:0-2799 GCA_046074725.1 Planctomycetia bacterium | reverse complement strand
ACGTAAAACGACCAGAGTCCCGGCTCCTCCGTTCGCACCCGGCGCAACGGATCCGACGGATCGTTGTCGAGGCTGCGATCGACGGTGACCTTGACGGACGGCCGACCCGACACGCACGAGGCGATCAAGCTGAATAAAGGCCTGGCTGTCCTGCCAACTTGCGGCAGTTCACCCCAATCAACGAGCAGGCGAGGGCGTTGCCGGGCGCCCAGAATCTCCTCGAGTGCCGTTTCCAGATCGGGGCGGTGGAGGGCTGCAAGAGCTGGCTCCACCAGCACGGCCGCCCTGATCTCGTCGCTCGGGGTATCCCCGGTGAACCGTGCTTCGATGAACTGCTCAAGGTGGCCACGGAGGGCCGCGATGGCGTCTGACATGCTCGAGCAGGCCTCCTCTCCTCACCGGTCCGCGTCCGATCAGGGCCGCGGCGGCGGGGGCGGTGGCACGGCCGCCAAGAGGCTCGCGAACTCCACGCACTCGGCGATTGCGACCCACCCCGCCATCCCCGCTTTCCAGACGAGCGAGTCGGCGAGGATCTGGCCGCGTTGGATCATGGCCTGAACCTGCTGAGCCGTGTGCGGGCCCGACTGCCCACCGCCGGCGGCGATGTGCCATTCGGCACCGACAGCCGCGACAGGCGGAGGCACCGCGGGCGAAGCCGCCGGCCTGGCGGGCGTGTGCGCGGCGGCCAGACCACCGATCATTTGGGCGACGGCGTCCTGCTGGCCCCTGAGCGCCTGCTTGAAGACGTCTGCTATGGCGTCGGACTTTGACTTCTCCGCCTCGCTCAGCTTCTCGTAGAGCCGCAGTCGTTCCTCATTGAGAGCCTGCTGGTCGGACCTGCCGGCAATCTGCACGTCGGCCTGGGATCGGGCCTCCTGCATCTTGAGTTCAGCGAGGACCCGGGCGTTGTCGCCGTTGCTCGCCGCGATGAGCGCCTCAGCGGAGAGAGTGCCCATCGTCTTGAGCTTCTCGAGCTCGTGGCTCTGTGCCCGCGACTCGGCCTGGCCGGCGAGTTCGGCGTCGAGCTTCGCCTGCCGGGCGTGGCCGTCGAAGTTCATGTCCTGCACACGCTTTAGGCGGTCGAACTGGGCGTCGGACTCACGCCCTCCCATCTCGAGTTCGAACTCGCGCCGCTGCCGCTCGGCGACGATCTTCTGGGCTTCGACTTGGGCAGCCGACTCAGCCTCGAGCAACTGCACGCGTCGCTTCCGCTCGGCTTCCTTGACAGCCAGCTCAGTTCGAAGCGAGTCCTCCCGCTCCTGGTGCAGGAGACGCTCCCAGGAGCCGTCCTGCTTTTGTCGCTGGACTTCGCGAATCCGCTCCCACTTCGCGGCAAGGTTCTTCTTCCGTTCTTCGCGACGCTTTTCCGCGTGCTCGATCTCGCGGGCGATTTCGTTCCGCCACTGCAGGTTCTCGACCGAGTTGGTCGCCTCGGCAAGCGCCAGTTCGTTCTTGCGGGCCGCCATCTCCAGCGAGTGGCCCACCTGCTGGCGAAGCTGGTCGATTTCCTGCTGCCGGTTGACGTCGAGCACTTCCACGATGTGCCGTCGAAGCGCATCGCGGTCGTCTTTACGCTGCTCGAAGCCCTCGAGCAACTGATCCATCTCCTCCCTGCGAAGCAGCCGGGCCTTGTCGACCTGGGCAATGAGCGTCTTGAGCTCCTCTTCGCTGCGGGCTTGGTCGAAGTGGTCGGAAATTGCGACGTCACGCAGTTTTTCGCGAAGCCCAATGCGATCGGTGAGAATTCCGACATCGTCGCCCATCCGTTGGTTGGTGAGCCGCTCCCCGGCCACATCGACATTGTTTTCCTTGACCCGCTCCCAATGCTTCTCCATGCCTGCCGGCTGCATGGCGAGGCCTTCCATGCTGAAGACCGTGAGACCGTAGCGGCGAAAGGACGGGGCGACCGCGTCGACGATCTGCTGCCCGACCTTCGCCGCGATTGCGGGGCCGCGTAACTCATGAGCCTTCAGTCGGGCCGTCGCAACCCATGCTTCTTGCTTGATCGCGGGCGTGAGCCGCTCGGCGAGTTCCTTGACAGGGTATTCCTTCCGAGGACCCATCATGTTCAGCATGAACACAGCGGGATCGTGAATCTGCACGCCGATGTCGAGACGCATCTCGATCGGCACGTCGTCGGCGCTGATGAAGCCGTTGCACTCGACTGGAAGCCGGACGACATCGGATCGGGTCAGGACGATCGTGGCGGTTCCCTGCCGCCAGAACTGCAACTTGTCCCGGATGTCGTGAAACGTGAACTCACCGGCTGGGATCTCGCCGATAAACCGACCGTCGACGACAGCGCAGGCTCTGGTGCCTGGTTCGATAATGATGCTGTTCTTCAGCCAGCCCCGCGGGATGTCGTTGTCCTCGAGAGACAGCTTTCTGGCAAAGATTTCGACCGGTGTTCCCCACCGCTGATTTTTTGGAGTGTCTGCCATGCCTGGTTTCTCCCGTTCAACAAAACGAGCGGACTTGGATCGAACTAAGCCCTATGTGGTTTGGCCTTGAGTACCCGGCCGACCAAGCGGAGTATAACGGAGAACCCCCCCTACGGCAGTGGGGCCTCGAAAGCGTTGTTTTTCAGACGGAGATGCGGCCGTGGACAACCTGATTGGGATCTTGCTGATTGCGGCGATCGTAGTGGGGCTTATTCAAGGCCTGACCATCTTGCGGGCCTACGATTTCGCGAACCGCGACGAGGCCGCTGCCGCAGCCCGCGAAGGGCGGAAGCCTTCCCGGCCGGCTTACAATTGGAGCGATGAATCCCGGGCCGCAAAACGTGAGCCGCGGGGTGCG
>JBJTOU010000134.1:0-7790 GCA_046074725.1 Planctomycetia bacterium | reverse complement strand
CGGCAAGCGGATGGGCCATGCCGGCGCCATCATTTCCGGTGGCAAAGGGACGGCCGAAGCGAAGCTCGCCGCCCTTCGGGATGCCGGGATCGAAATCGCAGAAAGCCCCGCCGACATGGGAGCGGCGATGGTGCGGGCGATCGCCCGCCGTTCGTGAACTACACTGGGTGTCATGAAGGTTGACCTGTTTATCCCCTGCTTCGTGGACCAGATGGCGCCGCAGGTGGGGATGGCGGTGGCGCAGGTGCTCGAGCGACTCGGGCATACCTGTGAATTCCGCGCCGCCCAGACCTGCTGCGGGCAGCCGAGCTTCAACGCCGGATATCACGACGAAGCCCGCGCGGTGGCGATCCGGGCCCTTGCCGTGTTCGACGGCGCCGAGGCGATCGTCGGCCCGAGCGGCTCGTGCGTTGCGATGATGCGGGTCTTCTATCCGCAGCTGCTCGCGGGCACGCCCCACGAATCGGCCGCCCTCGACCTTGCCGCCCGCACCTTTGAATTTGGCGAGTTCCTCGTCAAGAAGCTGGGCGTCACCGACGTCGGCGCGCGGTTCCCGCACCGCGTCACCTACCACGACGGCTGCCATGGCCTGCGTGAACTGCGGATCAAGGATGAGCCGCGGCAACTGCTGCGGGCCGTCCGAGACCTGGAACTGGTCGAGTGCGATGAGCCCGAGAGCTGCTGCGGGTTCGGCGGCCTCTTCAGCGTGAAGTTCCCGATGATCTCGACCGCGATGGCGGAGGTGAAGGGTGGCTCGCTCGCCCGCACCGACTGCGAGTACATCGTCTCGAGCGACCCATCCTGCCAGCTCCAGCTCGACGGATGGCTGTCACGGAACGGAAAACGTCCCGACGGAGCCCCCGCGCGCACGATTCACCTCGCCGAGGTACTCGCCGCCGTGTAGCCAAGGAGGGGCTACTCCTCTCGCGGCTTCGGGCCACGGTATCGGATCGTCACGGTTTTTTTGCTGGTCAGGCCGCGGCTGTCGGTCGCCACCACGACGACCACAGCCGGCTTCCTCTGCCGCATGAACGTGTCGGCGTCGGTGACCGTGACCGCTCCCGACGCCGGGTCGATCGACACGAAATCGGGCAACGAAACGCCCTCGGACGGCGGTTCCAGACTGAATGTCAGGGTGTCACCGGGATCGAGATCGGTGGCCGTCATCTGGTAGACCACCGCCCCATCCTTCACGTACGACGGGATTTCCTGGGAATCGTTCGACGTGATCGTCGGGTGATGCATCACCCGCAACTTCTTCCATTCGCCGAGCCTATACCGCTCGAGCAGCCCGATGTCTCGCACCTTGTTGCCATTGGCGTCGGTGAAGGCGGCTCGATCCGTGAAGCCACGGGAACCATCGTGGTCGAGAAATCGCTCCCCCGCCTCGGCATTGAACTTCCCGTCGCCGTCGGCGTCGATGAAGAGTTCGCTGCAGAACGAGCCATCGCCCACCTCGCCGGATGCCGTTTCGCCGTGGAGCACAATGTCGCGCGATGCCACATTGGGCTCGATGAACCGCGCGAACGTGTGGAGCATGCGTGTGCCGAGGTCGAGTCGTGCCTGCGAGCCGTCGATCCGATACAGTTCCGGGATCGGCATCGTGGAGAGGACCAAAAGCAGCGTTCCCGCCATGATCATGCCCGCGAGGCCGCCCACGAGCGCCCCGCCGACCTTGTCGATCAGGGGCGGAAAGCGGACCGCGCCCTCGGGCACCGCCCCGATGCCCACCCGAACGGCCAGCGCCACGCCAGTCGCGAGGAGCCCACATGACACCGGAAACGCATACTGGGCCGGCACGTCCACCGACAAGAGAAACGACTCCACAAGGTCGCCGAAGCCAAGCGCGAAGAGCAGCGTTGCCAGCCCCCCGAGTCCGGTCAGCACGGCGAGAAACAGGCCTTGCTGGAAGCCGAAGGCCACCATGCCGACCACCACGCCGAGAACGATGAGGTCGGTAAACGCCTGCACTATTCCGGCATCCGCGAACAGAGCCATGCCCACTCCTGTCATTTCGCCACCCGCGACACCTCGTCGAGGCTCGTGATCCCCTCGATCACCTTGGCCATGCCCGCCTCCATGAGGGTCCGCATCCCGGCCTTACGGGCCGTCGCGCGGATCGCCTCGATCGAGGGCTGGCCGACGAGCAGTTCGCGGATCGCCTTGTCGAACACGAGCAGTTCATGGATGCCGGTGCGTCCCTTGTAGCCGGTGCCGTGACAGGCCGGGCAGCCCTTCGCCTTGTAGATCGTGACTTCCGTGCCGGCTGGGACGCCAAGTTTCTTCCGGAGGTCATCGGGGAGAGGGCCGGGCTCTTTGCACTCCGGGCAGAGTACCCGCACCAACCGCTGGGCCAGCACGGCCGTGACAGCCGACTGGATGAGCGATGTTTCGATGCCGATGTCGAGGAGTCGGGTAACCGTGGTAGCCGCGTCGTTGGCATGGAGCGTGGTGAACACGAAGTGGCCCGTGAGGGCCGCCTGCATGGCGATTTCAGCGGTCTCTTGGTCCCGAATCTCACCCACGAGGATCACGTCGGGATCCTGACGCAGCACCGACCGCAGGATCTTGGCGAACGTGAGATCGGCGGCGTTGTTGACTGCCATCTGCGAGATGTTCTCGAGCCGATACTCGATCGGATCCTCGATCGTGATGATGTTGCGGGAAAGCGAGTCGATCTCGCCGAGCGCCGTATAGAGCGTGGTCGTTTTTCCAGAGCCGGTGGGGCCGCACACGATCAGCATGCCGTGTGGCTGATGGATGATCGACTCGAGCGAGGTCCGCACTAACTCACGCATCCCGAGCGCTTTGATGCCACCTTTCACGATGCCCCCGCCCGCGTCGAGGAGCCGCAGGACCATCTTTTCACCAAAGCTCGTCGGCCCCGTCGCTGCGCGGACGTCGAACCGCTGCGAGCCCTTGATCACCGCGAAGGTTCCGTCCTGCGGTCGCCGTCGTTCGGCGATGTCCATGTCGCCGATCACCTTCAGGGCCGACACGAGGCTTCGGGCCACGGATCCCTGGATCGCCATGAGGCCGCCCATGACGCCATCGACCCGGCACCGCACCTGCATTTCATCGATGGATTTCGGCTCGAAGTGGATATCGGTGGTCCGGAGCGTGATCGCCTTGGAAACAATTTCCTCGAGCGTCTTCATGGCCTGCGACGTCTCGCGGTCGAGTCCTTTGCCTCCTCGAGCATCGACCGGAGTGCCGTCCTTCTTGACGAACGCGACCTGCGGCATGGCCTGCGCGGCGGCTTCCCGTTTCTGGAACCATCCCGCGACCGACTCCTGAAGGCCGATCTTTTCGGCTGCGGCGAGCAGCACCCGCTCGGCACAATGCCGGCTCATGATCCTGTCGGCCGCGGGGGCCTTGCGGTCCCGCACGATGATGTAGCCCTGCAAGCCGGCCGGCAGCACGAGCACGAACAGGGGGAGCAGGCCGAAGCCCCACTGGTAGCTGGTGAGCAGAAACAGCAGCCCACCGCCGACAAAAATCAGGCGCCAGGGCTTCGATTTCCCGAGTATGGCCTCGGCGTCTTTCTCGACCCAGATGCAGGCGGCGGCCCAGGCGACGGCCACCAGGACCCAGAGCCCACCAAGCCAGATCACGCGATCCACTGCATCCGTCGACAGCATTTCGGTCGTTCCTCGAAGCCCGAGGTCCCCACGCGGTCGCGGCTTGGCCAGAGTCTTCCCCTTCGTTGTACCCCGCGAAAACCGAAAATCCACATTCCCCGCGAACGAACACCTCCCGACTATCATAACCGTCATGATCGCACACAAGCCCGGGACGGCTCGTCCTGCCAAGAAGCAATTCCTCGACGACGCCGCGGAACATGTCCGCGACACGGGCCATCGAGCCTTCGTCCGGAAGGCCCTGGGGGGCTACTACGTCAGCCGCGACCTCCAGAAGACTCGCTACCGCGACTGGGAGCATGCCCGCGATGCCGCAAGCCTCGCCAAGTGGGCGGCCGTGAACCGGCTCGATGAACTGCTGCCCCGGTTCGTCGCCGCCTTCGAGGCCAATGGCGGCGAGGTGCACTGGGCTCGCGATGCCGAGGAGGCCAGGAGAATCGTCCTCGACCTGCTCCGCCGGGCGAAGGCCCGGGCCGTCATCAAGAGCAAGTGCATGACGAGCGAGGAAATTCATCTCAACGCCGCCATGGAAAAGGACGGCTTCGGCGTCGTGGAGAGTGACCTCGGCGAGTTCATCCAACAGCTCCGCGGTGAGCCCCCCTACCATTTCGTATTTCCCTGCATGCATGTCCGTCGCGACGAGATCAGCGACCTCTTCGGGAGACATCTCGGCACCCCGCCGACCGACAGCCCCGAGGAGCTCACGATGATCGCCCGCCGTCACATGCGGCGGCTCTACGTCGATGCCGACGTGGGGATCACAGGGGCGAATTTTCTCGTGGCCGAGACGGGCCAGATCTCGATCACGGAGAACGAGGGCAACGCCCGGCTCACCGCCGCGCTGCCACGGATCCACATCGCGATCTCGGGCATCGAGAAGGTGGTCGAGCATCTCGACGACCTGGCCGTGCTCTTGCCGATGCTGGCGACGGCCGGGGCCGGCCAGCCGATGACCTGCTACAACACGCTCTATTCCGGCCCGCGAAGGGAAGGGGAGTGCGACGGCCCAGAGGAGATGCATCTGGTGCTGCTGGACAACCGGCGGACAGCGATCCTCGCCGATCCCGAGCAGCGGGATTCCCTGCACTGCATCCGCTGCGGCGCCTGCCTCAACGTCTGCCCCATCTTCAAGAACGTCGGCGGCTTCACCTACGGCACGACCTACCAGGGGCCCATCGGGTCGGTCATCACGCCCCACCTCCGCGGCCTCGCCGAGTGGAACCACCTTTCCGGCGCGAGCTCCCTCTGTGGGGCCTGCACCGACGCCTGCCCGGTACGGATCGACATCCACCACCACCTGCTGCACAACCGCCGCAACGCCGCCCGTACCGCCCCCAACCGGTGGGAGCGGCTCGGCCACAGGCTTTTTGTGATCGTCGCGCGGAGGCCGTGGCTCTTTGCGGCCGGAGGTGCCTTCTTTCGGAGAACCCTCGGTCTTATGACGGTTCTCCGTCCGCCCCTCCTGCGAGACTGGCTGGCCACCCGCGACCTGCCGCCGGCGCCATCACGAAGCTTCCGTCACCAATGGGCGGCACGACGACCGTGAAGACCGAGTCCCAAGCCACCGCCCGCGACACGATCCTCGCCCGCATCCGCGAGGCGCTGCGGCTTCCCGCGCCGCCGCCGCACCTGACGTCGCACGCCGCCGCTCAGCCGGCATCGCCCGATGCTGCCGGCGGACCCCGCGGCCTCACCGTCCTGCCGCTGGAGGTGGCCAGGCCGTGGCTTCCGGACGGTGGCGACACACCTGAAGAACGGCTGCGACTGGTCATCGAAAACCTGGAAAAGCTCCGTGCCGGCGTCATCCGCGTGCCCGACATCGATGCCGCAGCCGACCGTGTCGCCGGCCTGGCCCGCGAGCGATCGTGGGGCCGGGTCGCCTTCCACGCCCACGCTCTCGTCGAGCCGCTGATCGCGGCCGTTCCGTGCCCGACCTACCGTGTCGATGCGACAGCCTGCGACAAAAACCAGCTCGAGGCCTGCGACGCGGGGATCACCGCCTGTGAGGCGGTCGTGTCGCAGACCGGCTCGATCCTGGTATCGAGCGCCACCTGCGGCGGCCGTGGGCTCTCGATCCTGCCGCACGTCCACATCGTGGTGGCCACGCTCGACCAGATCGTGCCCACGCTCGGCGACGCGATCCATGACATCACGCGTCGGCATGCGGGCCGTCTCCCGAGCATGCTTTCCTTCATCACGGGCCCCAGCCGCACCGGCGACATCGAGCGAATCCTCGTTCTCGGTGCCCATGGGCCGAAGGAGCTCTTCGTGATCCTCGTCGGATGAGCGTCATGCCCCAGCCTCGATGCCCGGTCTGTGCGGGCGAAACCTTTGAAATCCGTGCCAAGCTGATGTGCCGCGGCTGCGGCATGATCCTCGAAACCTGTTGCGAAGGGGGCCCCATGGGCGCTTCTTCAGCCTGCGACCGGCCGACCGCCCCGCCGGTGCAACCGGAACAATCGCACGATTCTCGGGCTGGTTGAGTTTTTCGGTCAGCGAAGATCGATCTTCTCCCTTGAGTTTGCCGCTCGGGCAAACCTTCACGGCAGGGAGAAGCACGTCACACAACGGGCTCCCCGCACGGAGGGTCTGTCTTCGGTGGACTCGACCGGGCAACAGGGCGAAGGACCGCCACCGACTGGGGATGGCCTCCACCGTCACGCCTGGGGAAGTGTTCGCGAACGATTTTTTTGGGCGTTTTTTCCTTCCGGAGGTTTCTGTGAGAAAGCGATTGACATTCAGCTTCCTGCCATGGGTTGCGGCTGCCAGCGTCTGTCTGGGCAGCACGCTCGTCCGCGGTGAGGAGGGTTCGGTGCTCGTGGACGGTGGGTCCGCCGCGTGCGCCGCGAGCGAGGGTGCGGCCGCCGCCGACCCCTGCATGAAGACGGTAAAGGTGTGGAAGATGGTGCCGGAGATCCGCGACGTCGAGGTGACGGAGTGGACGACGGAGGTTCGCGAGCGTTCCTTCACGGTCACCAAAAAGGTGCCGAAGCTCGAGGAGCGGACGCAGAACTACACCGTGATGGTGCCCGAGAAGCGGACGAAGACGGTCGAATACACCGTCAACGTCAACGTGCCGGAGACGAAGACCGTCGAGTACAAGGTCAACGTCCCCTACACGGAGCAGATCGAGCAGTCCTACACGGTGATGGTGCCGGTCAAGGAGGAGAAGACGGCCTCCTACAAGGTGAACGTGCCCTACACCGAGGAGGTTCAGCAGACCTACAAGGTGAACGTGCCCTACACCGAGGAGATGACCGGTCACCGCACGGTCATGAAGCGGGTGCCCGTCAAGTCGACGAAGACGGTCACCTGCCGTGGCGGCCACTGGGTCACCGAGGCGAAGGAGATCTCGTCCAACGGCAAGTACGATGCCGATGGCAATCCCTGCTGCCCGAAGGTGGTCTGCTGCCGCAAGTGGGTTCCGACCTGCGAGACCAAGGAAGTGGCGGTCACGATGTGGAAGACCGAGTGCGAGCAGGTGCCCTACACCTACTCCGTCACGAAGCACCGCTGCGAGGAGCGTACCCGTACGGTGTGCGTGCGCAAGAGCCGCTGCGAGGAGCGGACTCGGACCTACTGCGTCACGAAGATGGTGCCGGAGGCCCGCACCCGCACGGTGTGCGTCACAAAGAGCCGCTGCGAGACCCGCACCCGTGAGGTGACGGTCAATCGCTGCGTGCCCGAGACGCGGACCCGTGAGGTGAGCTACACCGTGAACGTGCCGGTTCAGAAGAGCCGCACCTCCACGGTCTGCTCCAGCGAGTGCGTCGAGGAGACGAAGACCGAGAAGTACGTGGTCCGCGTCCCCACGAAGGCCACCAAGCAGGTCTGCGTGAAGGTGAAGAAGTGCGTCGAGGAGCAGGTTCCTGCCAACGGCTCGGGTGCCTCCCACGGCGCCGGCCGCGGCAAGGGCGGCCGCCTCAACTGCCGCAAGGGCTGCTAAGGCCCAATTGCGGGTCGCCGGGGATCGAAAGCCCGGCCGACATCACGCCGAGTGAGTTCAAGCGGGCCGGACGGGCAACCGTCCGGCCCGCCCCTTTTTGATCCGTCGGAGTATTTCGTGGCGCGGGCTCCGCGAGGGGTTGGCCACGCTCCGAGAGCCGGCGTTGCTGACCAGCGCAGGCATGGATGCCGGAGCGCAGGCAG
>JBJTOU010000133.1:0-3010 GCA_046074725.1 Planctomycetia bacterium | reverse complement strand
ATTCCGGACCACTTTGGGTGGCCCCCGATCTCGGAGACCTGGTTCGACTCCTCGCGGATCTCCCGGAGGGGCAACGCCAAGCGCTCGTGAGCCTGATGCGGCACGCCGCCGGCGGGTGAAGTGCTTACTTTTTGCCGCCGGATTCGAGGTGAGATACACTTTTAGGGATGAAGTTCCTCATCACGCTGACGCAGGACGAAGACCGCATCTGGGTCGCGGAATGCCCGAGCATCCCCGGCTGTGTGTCCCAGGGCCAGTCCCGCAACGAAGCGATCGAGAACGTGCGCGAAGCGATTGCGGCCTGCCTCGAAGTACGGGCTGATCGGGGAATGCCCCTGACCGTGGAGACGCAGCAGGTCGAGGTCACGATCTGATGGGCCGGCTCCCCGTCTTGAGCGGAGCGGACGCGGTGCGGATTTTCGGGAAGGCTGGCTGGACGGTCGAGCGCCAGCGTGGCAGCCATGTCATCCTCGTGAAGGATGGCCACATCGCGACTCTCTCCGTTCCCGATCACAAGGAACTCGCCCGAGGGACGCTCCGCAGCCTCATTCGAGCCGCAGGCATGACGACCGAAGATTTCGAGGCATTCGCCAAAGACTGAGTCATCGTCTTTCTGGCCATCGTGGATCGGGAAAAACACTCGCTTGGGCCGGCGGCCGTCCACACGGGCCACTTTGGGTGGCCCCCGATCTCGGAGACCTGGTTCGACTCCTCGCCGAACTCCCGGAGGGGCAACGCCAAGCCCTGGTGAGCCTCATGCGGCACGCCGCCGGCGGGTGATCGGGATTGGGCGGTGCTGCGTGGCGCCTGCGTCTGGCAAGACAACTGCGAACCAGTTGTCCCGTGATGGGTCCCATTCAGGCAGCAACGAGCGGCCGCAATTCGTCACGGTCGACGGCAGTTTGCCCCAGCGATTCAAGCAGGGCGAAGAACCTGTCGGGATCGAACAGGGCAGGATCGGTAATTTCGACACCGATCGGTCGACCATCGGCGGCCCGGTCAACGAGCAGCACGTCGTCGATCCTGTCGGTTCGCACGGCTGAATCGCCGGGCTGCCGCGGCAGGTGAAAATAGGCGGCGATCGGTCGGCCGTGACGGTACGTCACTTTCAAAAAAACCCGCTTCATTGTGTCACCCGATAGGCGGTAATTACGACGATCACCTGATCGCGTTCATCCGGCTCCACGACGACTTCCCAAACATCGCCGTCGTGGGCTGTTTCCAAAATCCATCGGCCTTTGGCACTGCCGCGACGGATGGCAGCAGTCGTTTCGATCATCAGTCGCAGGTCAACCTCGGAGAACCCGCGGTCAATCATCCGCTCCTCGACGTGCGGACTCAACTCCAGCTCGAAATTCCACCAGTCAGGATGAGTTTCCAGCGACATTTTCGCGATCCTGCCCGGTGACCAAACCTCGACCTGTCCCGATCATATCGTTTTTGCGCCCCTCGCCGGTCTAGGAAACCTCGTTTCGTAGGCTGTCGCGAGGGTTTCACGGATATTCTTGCACCAGCGCCCGGGGCACGACGATCTCGTACTTCGCCACGTAGGCGCCTTTGGGGACGATGCTCCGGGCGCCTTTGCCAAGGTCGATCCGGTTCCGCGCAAGCTTGGCCACCACCGGAAGCCTGGCTCGCTCGGCCAAGAACATGAAGAGCCCCTTCACCTTGACCGAGGAGCATGCCTCCAGCCGCCAGCGCAGACCGGGTGACCACCCCATGCCGCGGCAGGGAGTGGACGAGGGACTTCAGTGTGGATTTGCTGAATATACCCACGGTATTTTTCTAGCACGCAAATCAAAGTACGCGCAAGAAACTGCCGCCCGGCGGCTACCCCTTCGCCCCCTTTTTTTGATAGGCCACAGCCTATCAAAATGCTTTTTTTAATAGGCTAAACTCTATCAGAAAAAGCCCTTTGGAGTCACTTTTATGGCCCGTTACGCAGGGAACGCAGCTCTAGGCCGACGGCAGTTTGATGCCGCTGTCTGTTCGCGTCTGGCGGCAAAAGCCCCGCCACGCCCAGCCCGGGGGTGGGTGGCTGCAATCCGGTCGGCACTCGGCATGACCACGCGTCAACTCGCGGCGCGGATGGGCATGCGACAGCCTTCACTTATCGCCCTCGAGAAAGCGGAGGTTGCTGGCAACATTTCGCTGAACACGCTTCGGCGAGCCGCCGAGGCCCTCGACTGCGATCTCGCCTATGTTCTCGTTCCCCGCAGACCGCTTGATGAGACCGTGAAGCGTCGTGCTCGCGCGATCGCCGAGGCTCACGTGGCCGCCGCGTCGCACTCAATGCAGCTGGAGGGCCAAGGAATCAGCTCTCGGGCACGCGCGGCAGAGGTAACGCGGCTGGCGAACGCACTCGTGAACGAGGGCAGCCGGCTCTGGGAGGACTTGTGAGCGATCCTCTGTTCTTCACAGAGCATCCCAACGAGACGCTCCTCGATCCCGATGAACGACGGCAGCTGCTCCTGCCGCACATTGCCACGCGGGCTCAGCTCAACGAAGCCGAGCAGGAAAACATCGCTGACGCGACTACCTGGGCTTTTGCCCGTCGCCGCGATGTGTTGAAAGAGAGCTTTTTGCTCTCGCTTCACAAGCGGATGCTTGGCCAGGTCTGGCGATGGGCCGGCACCATCCGCAATTCCGACCGAAATATCGGCATGGCCTTCCATCAAATACGGCCGCGGATGCACATGACATCCGCCCGTTGCTCGAGTTCTCCCGCTCCTGAGCGTTCGTCGCCGCCGCGGCGATGTTTTCCCGGCCGGCAGGCGGCTTGACTGCCGCCAATTTTAAGCCGCAGGCGTGCCCGCTCTGGCCGGCCTGCCCGGCGGCCCCCCAAAAAAATTGGGTCTTCAGCGGAATGTGTGGGTAGAAGGGGGGCAGGTCAGGCACAAAAATGTCGTTTCCACGGGCGAAACGACGGAATTACTACCCCCACGGGGATTCGAATTATTGCAGAATCCTTGGGAGATACCGCAGTCGAGGAAAACTCCGGACCACATTC
>JBJTOU010000132.1:0-6549 GCA_046074725.1 Planctomycetia bacterium | reverse complement strand
ACCTGGTCAGGTGGTTCGGACCAACGGCACTTCGACAATTTCTTCGTGGCCGTCCGCAACCGGAATGCCGCCGACTTGCATCTCGACATCGAGGAAGGGCATCTTTCGAGTGCCATGGCTCATCTCGGCAACGTGTCGTGGTCGCTCGGAACGAAAGCTTCCCTGGGCACCCGCCCACGACTCGCCTCCAACGAGCCCCGCGTGGCTGAGACCTTCACGGCCTTCGAGGAGCATCTTCGCGAGAATGCCGTCGATACCGGGCAGACTCCCTTCCTACTGGGCCGGGAGCTGTCGATTGACCCGGTCACCGAACGGTCGGACGACGCCGAGGCCAACACGCTCTTCGGACGTGACTACCGGGATGGATACGAACTCCCGCGGGCTCTTCGCTGAGCAACTCGATCCACTCGCGGATCGGGAACGGAGGTCTGGCCGTCGGGGTCGGTGATGTCGGCGTAGAGATCGGCGTCGTCGAGGTCGGCGGCGACGTAGAGATTCTCGCGGTCCCAGAGAATCCGCGTGCGGTTGGCCTTCGCGGGCTTTGCATCCGCCCCCAGCCACGGCATCGAGAAGTTTTCGATCACGACCGCGTCCTTCCACGCAACCTCGTCAACGACACCGTCGATGACCAGCGGTTCTTCCGTAAACCGACATGCGTAGGGGCTGATTGCCGGCCTCGAAACGGGCGGTTCGATCCGGCCACAGCCGACGGCAACCACGATACCGATCGCGACGAGGAATCCTGACCGCGGCACAACCATGGTCTCTCCTTGCTGAAACTTTCCTCATGCTAGTCACGGAAGGTCTTCCGCGGGGGAGCGAATCAGCCTCCTCCTCCCCTCCGCCCGTCGCACTCGACAGAAGAGCGGGGTTTTTCGGCCGACCAGGACTGGCAGTGGCGTCGGGAGCCGGGCACGGTTCGGAACTGTCGAACCACTCCCGCCGGTCGGCTTGGCCATGGATTGTCCACCGGCGACGGAGCCGCGTAGAGTTTTCAACGTCGCTCGGGCGGGTCGCCCACCCGATGGTCGGTTTTCGTACGGCAGGATGCTCCGCGTTTCTTCGGCCATCGAGGAGAGCCGCCGTGCCGCTTCGCTACCTGCTTCGCATCGACTGGGACGTCGTCGCCGGGATCATCGCGGCGGTCGTGGCCATGCTGCTGAGCTTCATGGGCCTCGTCTCGGAAACCGTGGGACGGGGCATCATTCTGCTGCTCTGCGCCCTCTTGCTCGTCCGCGACCTGCGGGGCGAGGCCCGCGAGCACCGGATGTTCGACAAGCTCGACGTCATCAAGCGGCATGTCGGGACGCTGGCGGCCTCGACGCGGCCGGAAGTCCACCTCGTCGGACCCAAGCGGATGCGGCAGGAATTCGCCGACTTCGCCACGACGGTCTACGGTGAAGTGAGGTGGTTCAACGCCTGCTGCCGCATGTTTCGCCGGCAGGAGGTCTTCGATGCCACGCTGCGGCCTTTCCTCGAGAATCGCAACGTCACGGCGGTCCACTTGCTGTGCCGGCCTGAAGAGCGGCAGTTCTGGCTGACCGACGTGCTGCCGAAGCTGAAGAAGTGCGACCATGGCTACAAGGTGCGGCCGCCGCTGTGGGGCCCCATCCGCACCAACGTGTCGTTCGTGCTGGGGGATGTCGATGGCGACGGCAAGGACGAGGCGATGCTGACGATCATCGAGGAACCGTTCGCCGCCTCCAACCAAGGGCCGGCCGTGCCCCGGTTCTTGTTTCGGGTCTTCAGCCAGTGCGATCTCATCGCGTCGCTCGAGGACATATCGCGGCACGCCTTGAGTGACTTCGTGAATGGCGCGGAAGGAGCCGCGGACGATGGCGGCCGACCGGCAGTCGCACCGTCCGACCATGGGCTCACGACGCGGCCTTGACGGCGGGAGGGGTGTCGGCGGCCACGACCTGGTTCTTGCCGCGTTCCTTGGCCTGGTACATCGCGTCGTCGGCACGGGCCAGCAGCACGTCGATTCCCTCGCCGGGCCGGGCAAGCGTCAGGCCGATGCTGACTGTCCCCTGGATCAGTTCGGACTCGACGCGAATCGGCTCCGCCGCCCGCCGGCGCAGGTTCTCGGCGAAGTCGACCGCCTCGTCGAGGCTGCCGATGCCGCGAAGCACCACGATCAGCTCGTCGCCGGAGATCCTGCCGGCCATGTCGTCGGCGGAACGCAGGCAGCCGCGAATCCTCTCGCCGAGGGCCTCGAGCACGGCGTCGCCGGCGGCGTGGCCGTGGGTGTCGTTGATCGACTTGAAGCCGTCGATGTCGCACCAGAGCAGGCAGAGCGTCGGCGTGTCGAGTGTGACCGCGGCCGCGATCCGCTCCAGCCGTTCCAGCAGTTCCCGGCGGTTGAAAAGGCCGGTCTGCGAGTCGATGCTGGCACGGCGTTCGAGATCCTGCTCCATCCGGACCTGCTCGTCGATCACGTGCAGCGAGGACACCATGCCGCTCACCGTTCCCTCGGCTGTGCGATAGGGGAACGAGTGCACCTCCATCCAGTGAATCGTGCCGTCGGCGGCGCGGATCTGGCCGCGCGAGACCGCGCCGTGGCCCGTCCGCACCCGGGCCTTGTCTCGCTCATACTGCCCGCGGGTCTCGGCAGTGGCGAGAAACTCCTTGCCGTCGTGGCCGATGCCGTCCGCCTGCGTCCACCCGAGGACTGCCGTGACCGAGGGGGAGAGCCACAGGATCCGGTCGTTCGCGTCGAGCCGCACGATGACGTCGGAGGAGTTCTCCGCCAGCAGGCGAAATTGCTCCTCCGAAGCCGCGAGCCGGGCCAACGCCTCGTGCCGCTCGGAGACGTCGCGCCAGACGAGACTGATCCACTCGTCGGCGAGGATGCCGCGCACGTCGAGTCGCCGGAGGCCGACGCCGCGCAGCGTGAATGGAAAATCGTCGAGCACCAGCGGGCGGCCCGTGTCGGCCAGCTCGGCGAGTTTGTGCAGCAGGCCCGACGACTCGATCTCGGGGAAGGACTCGCACAGCCGCGTGCCCACGAGATGGTCGCGATCGACCCGAAGCCAGTCGCACGCGGCCGGATTCATGTCGATATAGGTGAAGTCGACGACGCGGCGGCCGTCGTCCCGCACCGGCTCGATGATCGCCAGTGGATCGAGCATGCCTTCGAGCGTGGCGCGGAGCCGGAAGCGTTCGGCGGCGACGACCTCCTGGGCCTGCACCTCGCGGTGAATGTCGCGCCACCCGCCCACGCGGCCGATCACGATTTGCCGGTCGTCGAAGACCGGCCGCAGCGAGACGGAAAACCACTGGTAGCCATCGTCGATGATCTGCAGCCGCAGCCGCCCCTCGGCGGCCGCGCCCCGCGTCACCTGGTCGTCCATCGCCCGCAGGCGGTCCCGCTCGTCGGGGTGCACGAACTGCGAAAAACGCTTGCCGATCACATCCTCCGGCGCGCGGCCGACCCGCAGCCTGACCGACGGCGTGATCCAGCGGACGATGCCGGCGTTGTCGGTTTCCATCACCACGTCGGAGGCGTTCTCGGCGAAGAGTTTGAACCGCCGGGCCAGTTCCGGTTCGGCCTCTTCCCCCTTCGCGACCAAGAGCAGCGAGCGGAGTTCTTCCTCGATTTTCCGGAGACCGGTGACGTCGATCGTCACGCCGCCCATGGAAACGGGCTTGCCGTCCGCGGCATACAGGGCGCGGCCCATCGCGGCGATCCAGCGGTGCGATCCATCCGGATGCACGGCACGGAACACGGTGTGGTAATCCTGCCGATCCTCGAACGCGCGATCGATCGAGGCCCGCACCCGCTCGCGGTCTTCCGGATGCACCACCGAGAAGAAATAGTCCAGGCTCGGGGAGCGGTCCTGTGGTAGGGAGAACTGCGCCTTGGCACGGTCGGACCACTCGATGACGCCGGTCGACAGGTTCCAGAACCAGACGCCCACTTGGGCCAATTCCGTCGCCCAGCGCAGGGTCTCCGACCGGCGGGCGAGTGCGTCGCTCGCCGCGGCCAACTGCCGCTCCGCCCCGCTCCGCGTCCGCAGCAGGGATCGCCAGAGCCAGACCACGAATGCCACGAGCAGGATGTCGGGCACGACCGACACCGCCAGCCAGAGCCACCTGGGCAGCGCGTCGAAGAACAGGTCGAGAGCGTGGGGCAACGGCATGGCAAACCCTACGCCCGCGTTGCATTCGGGGAAAATGTCGGCACTCGCCCGGGCCTTGGGCTCGCCGCCAGTTTCACGCGGTGTGGGCCGCTCCGTAGAGTTTCGATGACGAATCCTTTTGACCGCCTGGCCGAGGTGCCTCGTGGAACTCGCACTGCCCCATGTCATCGTGAGAGTCTGCAGCCCCGGCGTGGGGCCGGCGCTCGTCGCTGCGCTGACCGTGCATCCCGTCGAGATTTCGGAGACTCGTGACCGATCGGAAATGCATCGCTTGTCGGTGGAACGGCCGGCGATTCTCGTGGTCTTGGTCGATCCGCCGGACTCGCATCAGAGCGTTTCCGAGACCTGGGCCGATTTTTCGGGTGTGCCCATCCTGATCGTCTCGGACGCGGCCCAGCCATTCGTGCCGAGCGAAACGGGACGCCGCGGCTGGGTCGATACGGTCAAAAGTGGTCAACCGATCCAGGAGATCTGCTGGCTCGTGCTCGACGCGGTGAGCCGGGCGGCCCACGTGCCCGGCATCACCGAGCACCCACTCGGACCGCATCGACTCGAGGTCGATCAGCAGGGGATCGTCGTCGCGACCACGCTGACTCCGGACGTGACGATCGCGAGCTTTCTACGACTGCGTTCCGGCGACTCCCTGCCATCCCTCGTCGACCCGCTCGAGCGAAACGCGATCCTGATCGCGATCGAGGTTGCGCAGGCCGGCGTGGTGCAGTTTTGTGCCGTGCGCTTTCTCGACGGACACGGACACCGTCACACGGTGGCCCTGGGTTTGCGAAAAAACGGCGACGGCCATGTCGCGGTCCTCGCCCAGCCGCTGACCTTCGGCGGCCCGATCCTCGGCCGTCACGTCAACAAACGGGATCCGATCACGGGGCTGCTCAACCGCTGGGCTATTTCATGCGTGCTCGAAGCCGGTGAACGACGGGAAGAGTCGGCGGCCGAGCCGGCGCTGATCTTCGTCACGCTGGATGATTTCGAGGCGATCAGCCACTACATCGGACATCGGCAGACCGACGAGTTGCTTCTCCGCGTGGCGTCGGCGCTGAACCAGGTCTTTCCCCATCCGACGCTCACGAGCCGGCTGATGGGGGACTCCTTCCTCGCGTACATGGCCCATGCCACAGATGACGAGCCACTACGCCGGGCGGAGCAACTGGTCCAGGCGCTCGGTGCCATCGAAGTGCCAGGATTCGCGCCGCGGTTTCCCCTGCGGGCCTCGATCGGCGTGGCCGGTGTGTCGGGCGGCGACCACGACTTCGCCCTTCGCGTGGCAGAGGCCGCTGCCAGCGAGGCACACGTGGCGGGCGGCAACAGGGTGGTCGTTGCCGCCGCGGAGTTCACGGGCGAGCAGGCCCGCGAACTCACTGCGAGCATGGACCTCGGCTCTTGGGAGGTGTGGCTGCAGCCGGTGGTGAGGCATGGCAACGGGAGTGCCGCATACCACGAGGCGCTGGCCAGGTTCGACGGCGTGCATCGGCCATTGGCGTCGCGGGCAGACTTCTTCATCGCGGGCCGGGCGAAAGGACTGCTCGAACGCTTCGATCGGATGATGCTGCAGCGGGCTCTCGAGATTCTCCAATCGCATCCCGAGGCGCGGGTCTCGGTGAACGTGAGCTTCGAGACGTTCGTCTCGCAAATGTTCCCGACATCGTTCCTCGACCTCATCCGCAGCGTGCCCGACGCGAGCGGCAGAATCATCCTGGAGATCGCCTCCCGGTGCATGGTGGCGCCGGCGGAGATTGTGCGGCAACGATTCGAGAGCCTCGCGGCGGCGGGCGTCGCGGTCGCGCTCGACGACTTCGGCAGCGGCATCTGCCGCCTGCACTATCTCACGCAGTGGCCGCTGGCGTTCGTGAAGCTCGACCAACTCGTGACCGGCTATGTGGACGACGACCCGCTGCAACGCGAGCTTGTCCGCACCGTGGTGAGCCTCTGCCGCGCCCGCGGGATCACAACCGTCGCGGAATACACGCGGAGCGAGGAACAGCTCGGCCGCCTCGTCAACGACGGCGTCGACCTGTTTCAGGGAGAATGGTTCGGCATGCCCCGGCCGGCGGCGGAGGTCCTCGTGGGATCCGCTCCGGCTCCGGCCCATGCGTGAGCGCACACACCGTGCGATCGGGCGGAAAGCAGTCGTCCGGACGCTCGTCAGCGAGTAACGCCCTCGGCGGGAGTGTCGGCACGGGAAGGCATCACGTCGCCGCTCTCGGATTCCGATCGCCGATCCGAGTCACGTCCGTGACGGTGGCTGTAGAGCGGCCCGGCGATGCTGATCGGGCGGATGTCGAGGTGGATGTCGAGCACCGTATAGTCCTCGCCCCCGAAACTTTCCGTATACCAGCCTTTGCTGGCCGGCCCGCGGTAGAACCTGAACTCAAAGCCGTCCGAAGGCTGATTA
>JBJTOU010000131.1:0-2665 GCA_046074725.1 Planctomycetia bacterium | reverse complement strand
AAATGCGAAAAGCACTGGTTTCCCAGTGCTTTTCATTACGTCCGGCAAGACTCGAACTTGCAACCCTCGGTTCCGAAGACCGATGCTCTATCCAATTGAGCCGCGGCCGAACATAGAGCTTGGGATCGAAGTCCGGAATCTGGCCGCCGAACTTCACCTTCAAGGAGCTGGCGTCGAAGAGATCGACGAGCCGAATGCCGCTCTCATCGGAGGCCAGTGCCTGCCAGAACGGGCCCGTTCCGATCCCGATCGGGCTGACCACTCCCATGCCCGTGATGACGATGTCTGGCGACTCGCTCATGCAAGCACCCTCAACAACGGCTGGTCCTGCCGAAAGTGGCGGGGTCCGCGTGGCCCCGTCAGCGGTGGGGAGGATGCTCCTGCCGCCATTGCGATGGTGAGATCGGATGCTCGGCTGCCCAGAGGCCACGTCGGGCCCACCGGGCCGTTTCTTCGGCGGCGACGAGGTCTGGATCGGGGACGAAGCCACCGAAAACCCACGCATGGCCTTCCGCGACCAGTTCGCGGTTGATGTCGCGGTCCTCGAGCCAGAGCGTGCCGAGGAGCCGGCCATGCTGATCGCGAGCCGATCCGGCCACCCGCACATGGCGGCCGGCGATCTTGGCGTCGAGCGCGTTTCGAGCCTCGCGGCCGTGGGGCTGGTCGAATTCGGGCGCATCGATGCCTTGGAGTCGAATCTTCACGGCGTGGCCCGAGTCGTCCCGGCATGTCACGGTGTCGGCGTCGTGCACCGTCTCCACACGCCAGAGCGGCCGGCCGGCGGCATCGTGCCGCGGGCAGCTCGGCAGGGCCGCGATCAGAGCCGTCAGGATGGCCGCCACGATCACGTACCAGGCCCGCAGTCGGCGCGGCAGGCCCGGGGGTGCTGGAGGAATGCGGAATCTGGGGGCCACTCTCGGCTCCTTCCAGTGAGGGGGACGCTCGGGATTCTACGTTTGATTTCCACAGTATTTGATCGCCTGTGCCGAATATGCGGACAAGAGGGCTTGAGGCGCCTCTTCCGAAACCGCGGACTCTGCCGGCGAATCCTCTCGTTTCATCCTGGAGAAGTTCTCGATGATCGGCGGCGAAATCTCATGGAAAGCGGCAGGGCGCCACGGGTTGCGGACGCTTTTCGCCACTGTGTGTGTAAGCGGTTTGGCCTTCGCACCTTGCACGGTCCGGGCGGATGATTTTCTCGCTGCGTTCGAGGAATTGAACACCGAGGCTGGATCGCCCGAGGATGCCGTCGTCCCGCCGCTCGAGATCCTGCGGGTTCCGGAGAGCCCGAAACCCGTTCCGGCGATCGAGGCGATGCTGAAGGAGGCCGCCGATCCGGAAAAACTTCCGACGCCTCCGGCTTCCAAAGACACAAAGTCAGCCGAGAAGAAATCGTCTGACACAAAAGAAGCAGACAAGACGGCGGCCGACAAGAAGCCTGCCGAGCCCTACGAGATCGGAACCGACAAGAACCTCAAGCCGGCCTGGAAAGACACATTCCAGGCCGAGTCGGCCAACAAAGACTTCCGGGTCAAGATCGGAGGTCGGACGCAGATCGACGCGGTCGCGTTCTCGGCCGGGTCGGGTCCCAATCAGCAGCCCAACCAGGGTGGTCTCGATCCCGAGTTGGCCGACACGGTCAACTTCCGCCGGGCTCGGTTCCGCATGGAAGGGCGGATGTATGAGGTCTACGACTGGGCCTGCGAATACGATTTCGTCAACCAGATCAACGTCAACAACGAGGTCTATCCCACCGAGCGTGATTCGGGACCGCTCACGGCGATCACTGACCTGTGGATGCAGATTCGTGAGGTGCCGCTCCTTGGCATCGTCCGGGTCGGCAACCAGAAAGATCCATACGGCTACGAGCATCTCACGAGCAGCCGCTGGCTCAACTTCATGGAGCGGTCGTTCAGCCAGGATGCCTTCGAAGGGCCCTTCAACAACGGCTTCTTGCCCGGCATCCAGATCCTCAACAACAACGAGGAGGGCAACCTTGCCTGGCAGATCGGCGAGTTCAAGAATGTGACCAACCCGTTCGGGTTCTCGAACTCCACCGGCGGCAGCATGACCGTCGGCCGGCTCGTCTACCTGCCCGTCTTCGAGGACGAAGGTCGGAAACTGCTCCACCTCGGCATCTCGGGCCGCACGATGGAACCGCGTCGGCAGTATCCATTCTTCAAAGACGGGCTGCCGGACGGCGAACCGATCACGGCGGTGCGGTTCCGGAGCCGTGGTGACATCCGCAACGGTCCGCCGGGGCCGCTCAATTCGATCTATGCCGACTCGGGTCTGCTCCAGGGCACCTGGCAGAACATGATCGGCCTCGAGTTGGTCGGCAACAACGGCCCATGGTCGTTTCAGTCGGAATACTTCGGGTCGTGGCTCTACAACGCGAAGACGACGAAAGCGGGACCGCTCGTGACCAACGGCTACCAGCCAAAGCCCGGCACGAATGTCGGCACCGTCTACTACCAGGGCGGCTATGCCGAAGTGCTCTACTTTCTCACTGGCGAGAGCCGCACGTACTCCCGCACCGAGTACCGGTTCGACCGTCCGGTTCCCCACAACAATTTCTATGCGGTGCGGGGCGGCCGATCGGGACGGCGGATCAATGTGAGCGAAGGGGCCTGGCAGGTGGGCATGCGCTACAACTACCTCTGCC
>JBJTOU010000130.1:0-3943 GCA_046074725.1 Planctomycetia bacterium | reverse complement strand
TTCGCAGGTGCTCGCCGCGATCCGCGACGCCGGCCCCTCGCGGCCGGGCGTCACTCGGGCCGCGTCGCGCCCGAGCCGGTCCATCGATCGCTAGCCGGCCAGCCGATCAGTCGCCGCTGGCTGCGAGATCCACGCACACGAGGTCGTGGGGGCCCCGCAGATAGAGCCGTGTGCCCACGATGGCCGGATGGGAGTAGAGCGGAGCGTTCGCCTCGTCCCCCTCCTTTGCGGGCAGGACGTTCGTCGTCGAGTTGAGCATGCAACCATCGGCATCGACGTCGTAAAGAAGGAGTCGGCCGCCGTTGCCGATCACGAGGGCGCCGTTCGGCCCCCCCACGACCGCGGCATACGTCGCACACGCAGCGTCGTCGGCCGTCGCAAGTGTCTCCAGGCGTCGAGAGGCGTCGAGGACGACGAGCCCATCCTGGGTGCCGACCACGTGTCTGCCCGCCTGTACGTCACCCACGAAGACGGGAGTTGCCATCTCGGCCATCAGGTCAGGCGAGGTGGCCCGTGGGCTGTTCACAGGAATCCCGTCTTCACCAAACTCGAAGAGGAGGGTGCCATCGGTTTCATTCGATACGAGCACGCCGGCCGAAGGGCCCGGGACCAGAACGGGTGTAGGCACGTTAAAGCCGCCGCCCACGGGCGGCCTCCACTCCCAGAGTCGCCGACCGGTGGCGATCTCCCAGCCTCCGAACGAGTCCGCGTCGAACCCCACCACCTGCCGCCTACCTCCCGCCTCCACAACGATGAGCGACCCGTAGCCTGCCGGGCGGCCGGGCGTCCGCCAGAGCTCCTTTCCCGTCTTCGGATCGAGCGCTACGATCGCCGCGTCGGAAGCCCCGGGGCAGACGATGAGCCGGTCATCGGCGACAAGCGGCGAAAAGCAGTAGCCCCAGGCCGACAAGGCGGCCTTCGGCACTGAAAAGTCGTGCACCAGGTGGCGTTTCCAAAGCACCTCGCCCGTCGTGAGCGACACGCAACAGAGGTGCCCCATCGCGCCCAGGAGAATCACGCGGCCGTGGTCGATCAGGGGCGTGGCCCGCGGCGAATTGCCGTAGTCGAGGCTGCCGGGGGCGTCGTACGCGACCTCCCACAGGAGGTCGTCCGAGTCGGCGGCGAAGCACCGAAACACATCGCGCTGGTCGCTGTCGTCGCGGTCGCCGATGATCACGTGCGTACGCGTGGCAGCGACGCCCCCCAACCCACTGCGCGAAAGAGGCCGCGACCAGACCACGTTTGGCCGCTCAGGCAGCCGCTCGGGCAGCCAGGCGACACGGCCGGATCGCTCCGGCCCCCGCCAGCCCGTCCAGCCCTCATCGACGAAGGCGACGAATCCCCGCGAAGATTCCAACTTCTTCAAGAGCCCGGCGTCAGTCGCAACCGAACGGAACGCGGCTCGCAATGCGTCGCGCGTGATCAGATCGAGCGACTCATCGATGAACGCGGTGATGAACCGCACCGGCTCGGTCTCCCCGATCACCCGCAGGGAGTCACGCGGCACCGCCCCGCAGCCCTCGAGCAGCGGCTTGGCATAGTCCGACACCACGGCGATGATCTCCGCGGGCTGTTTGGCTTCCAGCATCTCGGAGGCGGCGTCGCTGCACGACCCGAACTCCCGCGTCGTAAGGGGCTCCGGTAGGCCCTCCGCCCGCAGCGTGTCGAGCGGGCGGGCGTACTTTTCGTCGTGCTCGGGCCGCCCGAGGTGCACGACGTAGTCGAGCGCCTCGTCGAGCGACTCGGCGACATCGTCTGCCGGCACCACGAACAGCCCTCGGGTGTCGGTGCCGCCGTCCGCGCCGGTCAGCGACCATTCGGCGGCAAGGGCCACTCCGGACGCCTCGGCATCCGCCCGCACGACCGACGCCTTGCCGATCACGACGTCGGCCCGGTCGGCCTTCGCCGCCGCGAGCCCGCCCGCGAGCGACTCGCCGAACCCGAGCCGCACCGGGCGGCCGAGTGATTTTTGGAGATGAGCTGCGAGGGCTTCGTAGTCGCGCTGGGCATAGCCTGCAACGCAGGGGCATGAAAGGCGTGCGGCGAGCGGGTCCATCACCACGAGGACGAGCGGCTGTGGCGCGGTGTCGTCTCCACGGCTGGTCGGCGTCGCCGCCGCCACCGCCGAGGTGCAGGCGATCACGAGCCAGGCAGCCATGCGGTGATTCATGGCGCGGGCCCCGCTGCCGCGACGGTCGCCGTCTGATCGGCCGGTACGGCGGCCGACCGCGACGACGGCCGCGTCATCACGACGATATGTCCGCGCGTGATGTCGAGCATGTAGACCTGGTCGCCCTTGGGCGACACCGAGATCGCCACCTTTTTGCAGCCCGGAACGAGCTCGACCTGGCCCACGAGTTCGACAAACGATCCGTTGGCGGAAAACCGCTTGATCCTCCCGATCCCCGACTCGGCGGTGTAGACGGAGCCGTCGTCGCCGAAGGCCACGTTCATTGGATTGCAGCAGCCTGAAAAGCCCTCCGGCCGATCCCGCTCCCGCGAGCCGAACTCGAGCAGCTGCCGGCCGTTGCGGTCGTAGCCCCGGACACGGTGCTTCGTGTTCTCGGCGACGTAGATTCCGTTGTCGTTGGCCTGCACGTCGAGTTGGCCGCAGCAGCCGGAGAGTGACTGGCCGATCTTCTGAGGCTTTCCGAACTTGTAATCGGTGCGCCACACGTCGAAACCATGGCCGGCACTCGATGAGCAGGCGAAGAACACCTCCTCATGGGAGGCGGAGATCGACGCAATCCGCATCTGATCTGCGATGAGCTGCCGGACGCTCTCTTCCGGATCGGGCTCTGGCGGGGCGGCTTGATTCTTGCCGGCCGTGGCCATGGCCGCCCTCCGCTGGCTGGGCGGATTGACGATGTTGAATTCGTTTTTAGCCTGGAGTTTGGCGAGTTGAGCCCGGCGTTTCTGGAGCCGCGTGCGTTCGGAGTCGATCTCCGTGCCCGCCTCGGCTGAAGGCTTTTCGAGTTCGCGCTGGTCGAGCGCGAACAGTTCGCCGTCCACGGCGGAGATCTTCTCCTGAATTTCGGCAAGCTGCCTCTTGTATTTCTTGACTTCCTTCTCCAACTCCTTTCGGATTTTGTCCGCAATGAACTGCGTTCGGCGGTCCATGACCTGCTGGTGGATGCCGCGGGCCGCCTCGGCGGCCGTCGCCATGTTGGGAGTCTCGCGTTCGAGGGTGACCGCGCCTTCGTCGTCGAGCCGGAGCAGCTTGCCCTGTCCCGCGACGAACACATCGCCTTTGGGCCCGACATTTACCGCCTCGGGCGGCACAGGCAGCTTCCACTCACCGACTTGATCGCCGGAGGGCGAATAGACGCGGATCGTCGGCGAATCCGCCACCACACCCGCCAGGACGCGTCCGCTGCCATCGACGGCGAAGGTGGTCAGTCTCTCACCGGGTCCCCCGACGACCTTGATCAGCCGTTCCTGCGCGTGCGTGGCCACGGCGGCGGGGGGATCGCCCTCGGTCGCAGCGGAAGCCGATCCGCCTTCCAGGAGGCCGACGACGAGCGCACCGGCGAATGCAAGCAGACAGCGATACAGGATCAGACACCGATGCACGGTCATGGGAGACCTCCTCACACCCTCGTCCGGGGGATCCTACCACCGCGTGTAAGCGAGCGTAAAGGGATGCCGGAATGCTTGGGGTGTCGGGGTGGCGGTAGACTTGAAGACGTTTCGGCACCTCGAAGCGAGCGTCGCATCCAACCAGGCCAGTCCCGGCTTTTGCTCCTCATGGTCCTCGCTGCTCGGCCGACGCTTGCCGAAGTGCCATTGGCCGACCTATCCTTGTGCCGAGCTTCTTCAAGAGTCTCGAACACCTGCTTCGATACTGCGCCCGTCCGCCCTTCGCGCTCGAACGACTCTCTGTGACCCGCGACGTGAGCGGCCGCGCAACCAAAGTCCGCTACGTGCTGCCGCGGCACAAAGC
>JBJTOU010000129.1:0-24034 GCA_046074725.1 Planctomycetia bacterium | reverse complement strand
CCCCTGCTGTTTCAGGTTATTCGAGCACGAGCTCCGACGGGCAGCCTCACGAGCGGCCTGGACGGCGGGAAGCAAGAGACCAATGAGCACGCCGATGATGGCGATCACCACCAGCAACTCGACAAGCGTGAAGCCCTTGGGCTTCGAACTGGTACGAACCATTTGAGAAATCCTCCGCCCGTTGACGGGCATGAAAAGGAAAAGGTATCGAGCCCCAAAAAACGCAGGTGACAGGAGGTTGAAACGTCTCAGCTGTATGGGAAAAATTCCTGCCATTTGCCCCTGACGCCCTTTTAGAGTATCGGCAGCCCCCAGGGAGTGTCAACCATCTCGTCAAAAAAAATTTTCCTGCCACCCCAATGCCGTCAATCCCCCACAACCCAGCCCATGCCCGAGAATTCGCAGCCGACGTCGTACGCCGACTTCAAAACGCCGGTTTCACCGCATTTTGGGCGGGCGGCTGCGTTCGGGACGACCTGCTCGGCCGCACCCCAGCCGACTACGACGTCGCCACGTCGGCCCGCCCGGACGAGGTCCGCGACGTCTTCGGCCGCCGCCGCACGCTGGCCGTCGGCGCGGCCTTTGGCGTGATCACGGTGCTCGGTCCGCCCGGCGCAGGGCAGGTGGAAGTGGCCACGTTTCGCACCGACGAGGCCTACACCGACGGCCGCCACCCTGCGGGCGTTGTCTTCTCAACCCCGGAGCATGATGCCTGCCGCCGCGATTTCACGATCAACGGCCTCTTCCTCGATCCTGGCACGGGGGATGTGCACGACTATGTCGGCGGCCGGGACGACCTCGCAGCCGGCATCGTGCGAGCGATCGGCGTGGCGTCAATGCGATTCGGCGAAGACCACCTTCGGATGCTGCGGGCCGTGCGATTCGCCGCCGCCTTCGGCTTCGCCCTCGACGGCGAAACACGAGCCGCCATCGAGAAAATGCGGCATCTCGTGACGACCGTGAGCGCCGAGCGGATCGCCGCCGAACTGCGGGCCATGGTGAGCCGCCCCGGCCGGCGACGGGCTCTGGAACTGCTCGCCGAAACTGGTCTCGCCCAAGAAGTCTTGTCGGAGATAGCCCCAGCCGACGGCGAGTCTTCCGATCGGGATGACCGTGCGGCCTGGTGGGCAACGTCCGCCGACATCATCGAGGCCCTCGACGAACCCGAACTCGGCACGGCCTTGGCGGCTCTTTTCGAAAAATCAGGCGAGGCCCCTCTCCGTAAGGCGGCCGACCGGCTTCGACTTTCCAATCGGGATGTCAAACTCGCCACCTGGCTCATCGAAGGGGTCGCCACGCTTGAGCAATCCGGCCTGCAGCAACCCTTCCAGCAGCCCTCGCAACGCCCCTGGTCTCAGATCCAGCCCTGGCTCGCCCATGACGATGCCTTCCGGCTGGCCGACCTGCTTCGAGCCAGGGCCGCTTGCGCCGAGGGATCCGGCGAAACAGCCGCATGGGTGACGGCCCAGCTCGCGCGACCGCCTGCCGACCTCGATCCGCCGCCGCTGCTAACGGGCCGCGACCTCATGGAGGCAGGCATACCCGAGGGCAAGGCCATCGGAAGGATCCTCGCGGCGATCAGGGCCAAGCAACTCGATAGCGAAATCACGAGCCGTGAGGCGGCAATCGAATGGGCACGCCAGCACCCGTAGTGCTTGCTCCATGGCACCCCATGCCGGGGGCGGGCCGTGGATCCGTGAGGGGCTGCCCATGCCCCGAGAGCCGGCGTAGCTGGCGAGCGGAGCCATGGATGGCGGAGCGAAGCCAGGTCCGAGAGAGCGGAGCCCAGGATGGGCGCAGCGAACGTCCGGCGACGGGGCATGGGCAGCCCCGAACTTTCACCAACCGACGTTCCGTGGCTGCGGCCGCCGAGCCCCCAAACACCAATCAGCCCGGAGCCTCATCCGGCGACGGAAGATCCTCGACTCGCTCGACTTTGAAGGCCTCGAGAAACTTTGGCGTCGTGCGGTAGCAGGGCTCGCCGCCGTCGTCATCCCGTCGCAACTCCAGCAGACCACGGCGCACAAGCGCCCGCAGCGTCGATGGGGCGGCATCGCAGCCGAGCTCCACGAGCCGGTCGCGGGCCACGGGCTGGTTCCAGGCCACGGCCGCCAGCACCTCGAGCGACTCACCATCGAGCCGCACCTGCCGCGTCCGTGACTCGATGATCGATCCAAACTGGCGAAATTCCGGCCGCAGGCGCATCACCCAGCCGGCATCGACCGCGGCCACCTCGTAGGGGCACTTATTGGCGAGATAACGGCGGCGAAGTTCGTCGGCAAGTTCGTCCACCTCCTGCGGGCGAACGCCCCGCATCAGCCCGGCCACCCGCTTGCTGCTGATCGGCCTGCCGCCAGGCAGCCCCACGAAGAGCAGGGCCTCCAGGATCGAGAGCGGACTGACCCGGCAAGATACATCGTCGTCGGTGGCCGATGAAAACCCATCGTCGAGATCGGGCGACGCATCGACCCGGACGACGCCCCCCTCCTCCGCCGCGGGCGCTCCGTAGGGATCGGCCGTGCCCATCATCGCCGCGAAGGCCTGCGCGAGCCGGTCGATCGAAAGCCCACCATCGGCGGGCGGAGCGGCAAAGCCAGCCGAAGCAGACTCGGGAGTGTCAGGCTTTTTCTTCGGCATACTACTGCGATCACATGATGGCTGAAATTTGCTGTTGAGAAGTCCCGGAACCCTCGCTCTATGTGTCCACCCTTGAATGCTCCCGGTAGTACGCGTGCCGGCCTATCCCCAGCGTGTGGCGACCTGCCGCTTCATGAGGGCGAGGGACTCGGTCGCCAAGTGATCCTCCGACGGAAACATCTTCCGCCACATCGTGGTCGCGGCGACGATGTTGGGCAGGGCGAGCCCGAAGGCCTCCACCACCATCCAGCCGTCGTACTTCGCCGCATGCGGTCGGTCCAAAGCAGGAGAGTGAGGCCGTATTTCATGGAGTCACCTGTGCCTTCGGATGAATCGATACACGTCGGAGCGTAGCGAGCGGCTGCCCAGACGGCCATGGCTACCGCTTGCGACGCCGGCCGTCCTTCGTGGCTGGCACGCTTTTGAGCGGCTCGGGGGCGCCGTCGAGTGGATCACCCGACTTGATGCCCTCGAGCCTCTCCCGGATCCGGGCGGCATAGGCCTCCGAGAGTTCAAAGCCGAGGAACGACCGGCCGAGCTTCTTGGCGACGGCGAGCGTCGTGCCGCTGCCCCCGAAGGGATCGACGACGAGGTCGCCCGGATTGCTCGACGCGCGGATGATCCGGCCGAGCAGCTGCTCCGGCATCTGGCACCCGTGCCAGCCCGACCGCTCCTTGAACGTGCCGCAGACCCGCGGGAAGTACCAGGTGTCGCCGTCGGCCTCGAACCCCTCGGGCAGATCCTGCGGCCTGAGAATCCAGGTGTCGTCGGGAAGCCGGCCTCGGGCATCGGCCCGCTTGTCGCCGTAGACGAGTTCGCGGGCCGAGGGCACGCGGATCGCATCGACGTTGAACGTGAACGCCGCAGGATCCTTCACAAAGTGAAAAAGGTGGGCATGCGACCGGCTGAACTTCTGCTTGCAGTTGACGCCGAACGTGTAGTACCAGACCACCCACGACCGGCATGTCAGCCCCAGCTCCCGCGTGGCGATCACCTTCAGCTCGGCGGCATATTCATCGCCGATCGCCAGCCAGAACGAGCCGTCGTCGCGGAGCACACGAACGATCTCCTGCATCCATCGCTTCGACCAATCGAGGTAGTCGCCGGAGGCGCGGCGATCGTCGTAGGTGTCGTAGTCGTAGCCGATATTGAACGGGGGATCGGCGAACGCGAGGTGGGCTGTGCCGGCCGGCATCCGTCGGAGCAGTGCGAGACAGTCGCCCTGATGAACGGCATCGATCGCCAGTTCGTCCTCGAAGAGCGTGATCTGCTTCATGCCGAGCATCGTAGGGACAGGCGTCCGAGCCTGTCTACCGGCACCCCCGACTCACTCTCTCAGCGCCCGTCGCGAGCCGGAGCGCCACCGCGCAGGCCGCCTCGAAGGCGTCGAGATCGAGCTGCTCGTGCGTGGTATGGATCTCCATCTGACCGCAGCCGAGCGTCACCGTGGGGATGCCGTTGGCGGCCATCCAGTTGGCATCGAGACCGCCGTTGGAGATGTCGAGGCGGGGCGTTTTCCCGATCGCCCGCACCGCCTCCCGCGCTGCCACCACGCATGGCTCATCGTCTTCCAGCCGGAAGGCCTCGTAGTCGAGTCGGCCGGTGAACGACACCTTCCCCGTCTTGCCGTCGGCATTCCGCAGTTTCTTCGCCGCATCTCGGAACGCCGTCTCGATCGCCTTCACGATCTTTTCGCGGAAGGACCGATCGTGGCTTCGGGCCTCGGCCCGAAGCGTGGCCGACTCGGCCACGACATTTGTGGCCGCGCCCGCCTGGATCACACCCACGTTGCTCGTGCCCCGCTTTCCCTGCTTCTCCACGAGCCCGTGCCAGCCGTCTTCCACCAGCGACGCGATCGCCAGCGACGCGATCGCGATCGCCGACACACCCTTCTCAGGCGCCACGCCCGCATGGCTCGGGATTCCCTCGATCGCAATGTCGAGCCGGTAGCCACCCGTCGCCCCGACGGTGATCTTCTCGACCGCGCCACCGTCGAAGTTGAAGGCGAGCTTGGGCCGGCCGAGCGACGCCGCCTTCACGAACCTCGCCCCGTAGAGGCCCACTTCCTCCTGAATCGCGAAGAGGAGCGTGAGCGGCGGGTGAGGCAACTTCCGCTCGAGGATCTCGAGCGCCGTCGAGAGCACGACGGCGCAGCCGGCCCGGTCGTCGGCGCCGAGCCCTGTGGCCGGATTGCCGCTTTTCACGAACCGCCCCGCCACCACCGGCTTCGTGCCCACGCAGACGGGCACCGTATCCATGTGGGCCATGAGCAGCCGCCGCGGGCCCGGGAGTGTGCCGGGCAATTGCACGATCAGATTGCCGACGTTGCCGGGAAGGGGCGTCTTTGTGTGGGCATCGTCGAACGAAAAGGCCGACCGCGGGCAGCCGGCATCCTTGAGCCACCGGCAGATCCGCTCGGCGACCTCCCGCTCCTGGCCGCTCCTGCCCGGGATGCCGAGCAGATCGAGGACCACGCTGCGGGCACGGGCCAGATCGGGCCGCCGGGCATCATCGGCGTGGGAGTCGCGTAGACTGGGGGACTTCCTCGATTTCACGACCCCGGCGGAGCCTTTCACGGAACGAGCCATGCGTGTCTTTCTGGCTGGGATCATGCAGGGCTCGCACGTGGCGGCGCTCGTGCACGATCAGACCTATCGAACCACCCTTCGCGACCTCGTGCAGTCGCACTGGCCGCACGCGGAAGTCTACGACCCTTTCGCCAATCATTCCACGTCGGTCGGCTACGACATGCGCCGGGCCAGGGAGGTGTTCACGAGGCACGTCGGCATGTGCCGAGTTCGACCTCGTGATCGCCTTCGTGCCGGAGGCGTCGATGGGAACGGCCATCGAAATCTGGGAGGCCCACACGCACGGCCGCGTCGTGGTGACCGTGACACCACTGGTGCACAACTGGGTCGTGCAACTGGCGAGCGACGCCGTCTACCGCGACGTCGATGAACTCACCCACGCCCTGCACATGGGGCACATCGACCGTCTGCTAGCCCGCGGCCCACAACCATCGTGACGCCGCAAGGCACAGGGCCATCCAGGCGGCTGCTCCCCAGTCGTCGGCCATGATGCCGAGGCCCCCAGGCAGCCGCTCCAACTGCTTTCCGGGAGGCAGCTTCGAGATGTCGAAGAGCCGATGCAGCAGAAACGCCGCCGCGATCACGATCGGCGATCGGGCTGCGGCCGGGATCACGAGCAGCCCCAGCGGCAGGCTCGCCGCCTCGTCATAGACGATCGCCCCGGGATCGCTCCCCCGGCCAAGAAGGGCCGCCGCACGGGTGCAGACCGGCACGCCCACGAGATTGATCGCCACGAGGATCCCCCCCTCGACGATCGGAGAAAGTTCCCAGGCCGCCAGCACCGCGGCGATCACGGCTCCGACCGCTGCCCCTGCCGTGCCGGGCGCGAGCCCGAGCCGGCCCACGCCGCCGCAGGTCGCCACGAAAACGGCGGGAGACCACCAGAGCGGGGCGAGGGCGGAAGGCATCGCTGGAGCGTCATCATCGTGGTGCATCGCCGTATGATAAGGTGTCGTCATGGAAACCGCCCCAACCCATCCCGCCGGCATCGGCCGGCTCGAACTCGTCGAGTATCCGCACCCGGCGCTGGTCCGCCGGGCGAAGCCGCTCACTCACATCGACGATGCCATCCGCGACGCCGTCGGACAGATGTTCGAGATCATGTATGAATCGCAGGGCGTGGGTCTGGCCGCCAACCAAGTGGCCCTCCCCTACCGTCTCTTCGTCGTCAACGCCACCGGCCAGCGCGGTGCCGGGGAGGAGCTGGTGTTCCTCAACCCGACGCTCTCGCGGCCACGCGGCACCTCCGTGCAGGAGGAGGGCTGTCTCAGCCTCCCGGGATTGAGGATGGATGTCCGGCGACCGGAGCGGGTGCTGATCGACGCCTGGTCGCTCGACGGCCAGCCGATCCATCTCGATCTCGACGGCTTTCTCGCACGCGTCGTGCAGCACGAATACGACCACCTCGAAGGTCGGCTCTTCACCGACCGGCTGCCCGAGGCGGCGGCACTCGAGGCGCGGCGCACCCTCGAAAGCATGCGGGAGGTCTTCGCGGGCCGCCAGTCTCGGGGCGAACTCCCGCTCAACGATCATCTGGTCGCCCGGCTCGACGCCCTCGAGGCGGAGCGGTGCATCGCCTGACGCGTTTCCCATGACCGCGACGGCGATCCACGACGAATCGACCCGGCATGGCCTGCGGCCGCTCCGGCTGGTCGTGATGGGCACCGGGCCGTTCGCGGTGCCGATGTTCAAGGCGCTCGTGGGCTCATCGCACACCATCGCCGCCGTCATCACGCGGCCCGACCGTGCGGCCCCCGGCCGCAGGCCTCCCACCAATCCGATGCGCGAGGCGGCTTCCGCCGTGCGCCTGCCGATCCTCGATCCCGCGAACGTCAACGGCCCGGAGTCTGTTGCCGTGATTCGCGGCCTCGCTCCCGACCTGCTCGTCGTCTGCGATTACGGTCAGATCCTGTCGGCCGAACTGCTCGCGACCGCGCCGCTCGGTGGGATCAATCTCCACGGCTCGCTGCTTCCGCGGCACCGCGGCGCGGCGCCGGTGCAATGGGCGATCCTCGCCGGCGACCAACAGACGGGCGTGAGCGTGATCCACATGACGCCCACGCTCGACGCCGGCGCCGTGATTGCGGTTCGATCGACCCCGATCGGACCGCGTGAGACGGCGCCGGACCTGGAAGCTCGGCTGGCCGAGACGGGCGCCGACGCCGTGCTCGAGGCGATCGAGCGGCTGCAGGCTGCCCGCGCAACGGGCGATCATGCCGCCGGCGCACCCCAGGACGAGTCGCGGGCGACACGGGCCCCCAGGCTGACCAAGGGCGATGGCATCGTCGATTGGTCACGGCCGGCGGCGGCCATCGAGCGGATGCGACGGGCACTCGAGCCGTGGCCCCGGACGACGACGTTTCTCCGCGGCGACGGCACAACGAGGCGGCTCGTGCTCGAGGAGGTGAGCGTGGCAGCGGGCCGCGCCCCCGATGGCACCGCCCCCGGCACGGTGCTGGCCGCCGACGACCAGGGAATCGTGGTGGCCTGCGGCGAAGGCACGGCGGTCGTGATCGCGCGGCTGGTGCCCGAGGGGAAGCGGAGCATGGGGGTGGGAGAGTTCCTGCGAGGAAATCCCATCCACGCAGGCACGCAACTTGGCTGAGGCGGATCATCGTTTGGGATAGCGTCGGCTTCGGGGGCGGCAAAAGTCTCCTCGCGGGGGCCGAAGCGGCCCCATGCTCGTCGAGCGTTCGCCGACCCCCTCGCCTTCGGCCTCTCATGCGCTAAAGACTCTCTACAACTATCTCATCGTTCGGTCTAAAATCGTGGCTCGCATGAAACGTCTCTGGATTGAAACGGTCGGCTGTCAGATGAACGTGCTCGATAGCGAGCTCGTCGTGGCGGCGCTGCGGCGGCAGGGGTGGGAGATGGCGAGGAGCACCGCCGAGGCCGACGCCGTCTTCTACAACACCTGCTCCGTCCGACAGCATGCCGAGGACAAGATCTACTCGGCGCTCGGTCGGATCCGGCTGGAAAAGGAGAAGCGGCCCGGGCTCGTCGTCGGCGTGCTCGGCTGCATGGCGCAGAAAGATCAGGCGCTGGTGCGGGCGCGGGCCCCGTGGGTCGATCTCGTGGTCGGCCCCGGCCAGTTGCATCGCGTGCCGGGATTGGTCGATCTCGTGCTCGCCGGCGACGGCCCGCAGATGGAGGTGAGCCTCGACCGCACGGCCGGCTCCCGCGACGCCGTCGCGAGAAGTTTCGAGAGCTACGATCCCGACCGTGATCCCGCGATGCGGCCCACGCCGTTTCAGGCGTTCATCCGCACGCAGACCGGCTGCGACAAGTTCTGCGCCTTCTGCGTGGTGCCCCGGGTGCGCGGGCCCGAGCAGGCCCGCCCGCCCGACGCGATCCTCTCGGAAGCCACCAAGCTCGTCGCGGAGGGCTGCCGCGAGATCACGCTCATCGGCCAGACGGTCAACAGCTATCGCTGGGCCGACGGCGGCACGACCACGCGGCTCTCCGACCTGCTCGCGAAGCTCGATGCCATCGAGGGGCTCGACCGCATCAAGTTCGTCACGAACTATCCGCGAGACATGACGCCCGACCTGATCGGCGCCGTCCGCGACCTGCCGAAGGTCTGCCACTATCTTCATGTGCCGGCCCAGCACGGCTCCGATGCCGTGCTCACGCGGATGAAGCGGGGCTACTCGATCGGCGACTACATGGAGATGCTCGGCCGGGTCCGCGAGGAACTGCCGCACGCCGCCGTCACGAGCGATTTCATCGTCGGATTCTGCGGCGAGACGGACGACGAATTCCAGGCGACGCTCGATCTCGTCCGCACGGCCGGCTTCAAGAACTCGTTCATCTTCAAATACAGCCCGCGGCCGGGCACGAAGGCCTTCGAGCGGCAGCCCGACGATGTGCCCGAGCCTGTGAAGAAGGAGCGAAACCAGACGCTGCTCGACGCCCAGGCGGAGGTGAGCCTCGCCGGCAACCGACGGTTCATCGGCTCGCGGCAACAGGTGCTCGTGGAGGGACTTTCCACCCGCGACGAAAAGCGGGAGGTGAATCCAGGCCCCGATGGGATCGCCCAGCTGACAGGCCGCACGATGTGCGACCGGATCGTCGTGTTCGACGCGCCGCTGCGGCTGATCGGCCGGCTGGTCGATGTCGATATCGAGTCAGCCGGGGCCTGGTCGCTCGCCGGCACCGTCGCCGACGGCATGGCCGACGCGGTGCCGCTGGATGCCCTCCGATATTCCCACGAGCCATCCGAGCCGCGGCCCGTGCTCCACGACATCAAGCTGCCAACGTGAGATCGTCGCGTGATTTCGTCCGTGCCATGGGTTTCGCCCTCATTCCAGCTGACGCCAAACGCCTGATCGACGACCCCGCCGCCGCGGCGGCCTGGGGACGCGAGGTCGGCCTGGCCGATCCGACGATCGCCCACCGGGCGCTCGCCCGGTGCGCCGCCGAGGGGCTCACGTTCGACCTCGTCGCGTCGCTCGCCACGCAGCTTGCCGTGCTCCTGCCGAAGGTCAGCGATCCCGACCGGGTGCTCGTCTCGATCGAGCGTTTCCTCGCATCGGGCCGCAGTCCGCTCTCCACGGGCACGCTCTTCGAGCGCGATCCCGAGTCGCTCGCGACGCTCGTCAAGCTCTTCTCGGCCAGCCCCCACCTCGCCGATCTTGTGATCACCGATCCGGAAGCCTGGGAGGAGATCCGCCTCGGAAGCGGCCGGCCGGAAAAGAAGGAATCGCTCGCCGCCGCACTGGCCGCCGAGGTGGCCGCGGCCGGAGATGCCGATGCCGTGATGGCGGCCCTGCGTCGATTCAAGCGGCGCCAAACGCTCCGCGTCGCCTACGGCGACATCGTCGGGGGCCAGCGGCTCGAGACGGTGACCGCCCAAATCTCGCATGTCGCCGACGCGGTCGTGGCGGCAGCCCTGCAGGCGGCGGTGCGGTTCGTCGGCCGTCAGCGAGGCGAGCCCCGCGGAGCCGACGGCGGGCCGGCCACGATCGCCGTCATCGCCCTCGGCAAACTCGGCGGAAGCGAGCTCAACTATTCAAGCGACATCGACCTGGTCTGCGTCTCCTCGTCCGACGGTCGTGTCGAGGGGCCGAAGCCCTGCTCGACGCAGGAGTTCTTCGAGCGGGTGGTGCAGGAGATGGTCCGCCTGATCGCGGAGCCGACTCCCCTCGGCGCCGCCTACCGGGTCGATCTGCGGCTGCGGCCGCACGGCGCCACCGGACCGCTCGTGATGCCGATCGACGCGATGCTTCACTACTACGACGAGACGGGCCGCACCTGGGAGCGGCAGGCGTGGGTCAAGGCGCGATGCGTGGCGGGCAACGCGGCCCTCGGAGCCCGGCTGCTGGCGGAACTGGAGCCGTGGATCTACACACGCTGGCTCTCTCGGGCCGACATCGGCGAGATCAAGGCGCTCAAGCGACGGATCGAGCACCGGGCGGCCCGCGAAGGGGACGACGTCCGCGACGTAAAGCACGGCCGTGGCGGCATCCGCGATGTCGAGTTCACGATCCAGTTTCTGCAGCTGCTTGCCGGTGGCGACATGCCGTCGGTTCGCACCGGCACCACGCTCGATGCGATCCGGCGGCTCGCCGAGGCGGGCTACCTGAACGACCAGGAGCGATCGATCCTCGAGCGGTCCTACACGCTCCTACGAACGATCGAGCACCGGCTCCAGATCCTCTTCGACCGGCAGACGCACCGCCTTCCGCAGTCGGCCGAGGAGCGAGGGCGGCTGGCGATCCGCGCCGGCTTCGGCCCCGGCCTGGAGGGGCTCGAGCGGATGGAGCGGGAACTCGCCGAGGCGACCACGTTCAATCGAAGGATTCTCGACCATCTCCTGCACGATGCCTTCCCCGATGAGCCGGAGCCCGAGCCGGAGGTCGATCTGATCCTCGATCCCGAGCCCGACGATTCGGTGGTGCAGGGCCTGCTCTCCAGGCACGGCTTCCGCGACGTGCCGGAGGCCTGGAAATCGCTCGTCGCGCTCGGCGAGGAGAAGGTACGGTTTCTGTCCACGCCACGGTGCCGGCACTTCCTCGCCGCGATCGCGCCTCGGCTCCTCGCCGCGATCGGCCGCACGCCCGATCCGGATGCCACGCTCAGGATCCTCGGCGCCGTGGCCGACTCGCTCGGCGGCAAGGGAGTGCTCTGGGAACTCTTCAGCTTTCATCCGCCGTCGCTCGACCTGACCGTGAGCCTCTGCTCATCGAGCCCCTTTCTGGCCCGGCTGCTCGTCGGGAATCCGGGGATGATCGACGAATTGCTCGACAGCCTGCTCATCGAACGGCTTCCGACCCCGGAGGCCCTCGACGCGAGCCTCGCCGAACTCTGCCGCAACGCCATCGACATCCAGCCGATCCTGCATGCCTTCAAGGCATCGCAGCAATTGCGGGTGGGCGTGCGCGACATCCTCGGCCGGCTCGACGCAACCGAGACGACCGCCGCGCTTACGGCGATCGCCGAGGCGATGGTGCGGGTGGCCGTCGCCCACGAGGAGGCGGCGCTCGCGGAGCGGTTCGGCGAGCCGATGGCCGGGCAAGGGGAGACGGTGGGCGCGCGAGCCGGGCCCGTCGTGCTGGCGATGGGCAAGTTCGGCGGCCGCGAGATGAACTACGCGAGCGATCTCGACGTCGTCTTCCTCTACGACCACGACGGCATCTCCTTCCACTCCCGCAGGGTGCGTCGCTCGACCGAGACCACGACGAATGCCCACTTCTTCGGCGAACTGGCACAGCGCACGATGCGGACGTTCAACGCGATCACGCCGCAGGGCCGTCTCTACGAGATGGATTCGCGGCTCCGGCCCAGCGGCCGCAGCGGGCCGGCGGCGATCTCGCTCGACGAGTTCGAGAAGTATTTCGCGGAGGATGGCCCCGCGCAGATCTGGGAGCGGCAGGCCCTCGTGAAGGCCCGCGTGATCGTCGGCGGGAAGCCTGCCGCCGATCGGACGATGCGGATCGTGACGGCGGCCACCTACGGCCGCCGGTGGAAGGCCGACGAGATCCGGGCCATCCACGACATGCGGCTCCGCATGGAGGAGGGGGCGAAGCCGACGAACCTCAAGCGGGGGCCCGGGGGCGTGGTCGATATCGAGTTCATCGCGCAGATGCTCCAGCTGGTGCACGGCGGCCGCGAGCCGCGGCTGCGCACGACGGAGACGCTCGCGGCGATCGTCGCCCTGCACGAGGCCGGCCATCTTGCCGATTCCCGCTTCGACGCGGTCGCGAGGGCCTATCGAACGCTTCGACTGATCGAAGGCCGACTGCGGCTGCTCGACGCCACGGCCCGTCACGACTTCCCGGCCGATCCGGACGAACGGAGAAAACTCGCCCGGCTGCTCGGCTATGGCGATGCCGCCTCGCTCCTTGCCGACGTGACGACGATCACCTCCCGTACGCGCAGCGAGTTCGAGGGCGTCTTCGCCGAGCGGGCCGTGGGCTGAAACGGCCTCACGGTCTGGACCGCCGGCGTGCGACCCACATTTCCCAGGCGACCGGCAGTGCCGACACCAGCACGATGCCCACGACGACGAGTTCGAAGTTCTCCTTCACGACGGGCACCTCGGCGAAGCAGTAGCCGGCAAGCGTGCAGATGAGCACCCAGGCCAGACCGCCGATGACGTTGAAAAAGAGGAACTGCGGGTAGTGCATCGCCCCCACGCCGGCCACGAAGGGGGCGAAGGTGCGGACGATCGGAACGAATCGGGCCAGCACGATCGTCTTGCCGCCGTGCTCGGCGTAGAAATCCTGCGTCCGCACGAGGTGCTCGTGCTTGAGGAACCAGCGATCGATCGAGAAGGCCCGCGGACCGATCCAGCGGCCGATCGCGTAGTTGAGCGTGTCGCCCAGGATCGCCGCCACGGAGAGGATCACCAGCAGCGCAAGGATCCCGATCTTGTCGGGAAAGAGCCCCGCCATCGCGCCGGCCGCGAAGAGCAGCGAGTCGCCCGGCAGGAAGGGCGTGACCACAAGGCCCGTCTCGCAGAGGATGATCACGAAGAGCAGGGCGTAGGTCCACGGCCCCCATGCGTCCATCACGGCCACGAGATGGCCGTCGAGATTGAGGAAGATATCGACGAGCGACCGGATCACATCCATGAGGCCGGAATCCCTTTTGTAACGCAGCGTATCGCGGTGTATCGCGCAGACCGCGCCATACGCGTCGCCGGGGGATCATACGGCCGCAGGCGATCGCTGCAAACGCGGGCTTCAGGCGGTGAGTGCCCTCCGGGCCTGGGCGGCGATGTCGAAACCGACAGTTCGGCTCCAGGCCGCGAGGATCGTCGTGAAGATGTCACCCGGCCGGCCATCGCCGACGGGAGCGCCATCGAACCGCGCGGCGGGCAGGATGCAGCTCGGGGTGCTCGTGAGCAGGATCTCGTCGGCCGCGGCGAGGTCGGACACGGTCAGCGACCGCTCGGTCCAGGCGATGCCGGCCGCCGCGGCCAGTCTCCGTGCGAACGCGAGGCTCACGCCCTCGAGCGCATCGGAGGCCGGAGGCGACACCACCTCGCCTCCCGTGACGATCGCGATGTTGGCAGTGGATGTTTCGCTGACGCGGCCGTCGGGATGACGCACGACGGCCCGCGCCCCGGGCTCGGCCGCATGGGCCTCACGGTCGGCCAAAAAATAATGGAGCCGGCTTCGCACTTTCGCATGGATCGGCCAGCACGAGCCGGGAACCTGCTCCACGGCCACGCTCCGCAGCGCGACGCCATGATCGTAGGCGGCAGCCCACATCGAAAATGCCAGCGGAAAACTGTGCACGGCCACGAGCGGCCGCCCCGTCTCCCCTTCGTGCTGCGCGGGCAGATCGCCGGGCGTGACGAAGATCACGACGCCCAGATCGCCGTCGCCCACATGGGCATGGTTCGACCGGGCGACCTCCGCAGCCGCGGCCATGATCGCATCGAGTGGGAAACCGGGGTCGATGCCCACGCTCTGGAGCGACCGGGCCAGCCGATCGCGGTGCGGCCCGGGCAGGAAGAGTTCCCCACGGAAGGTCCGCAACTGTTCGGTGACGGTCGCCCCGAGCACGAACCCGGCGTCACCGACGGAAAGCTGGAGCGACTCGCGGGGAATGAATCGGCCGTTGAGCCACGCCCGATCACCCGGTCGCACACCCTTCACGTCACGCCCTCGACACTCTTGAAAATGGAGGATAGGGGATTCGAACCCCTGACCTTCTGGCTGCCAGCCAGACGCTCTCCCAATTGAGCTAATCCCCCAGCGGGTTCGGGCTTCGGTAGGGAGTGACGGAGGGCGGACGGCCTCGTGGAGTACCACGAAACCGACCATGGGAAAACTATCCCACCACCCGTATCATGTCAACGCTTCGTGGGTGTTTTCCACTGATCCTCGTCTTCGGCGTGCCAGGCATCGCTCCCGAAAGTCCGTCGATGCGACCTCCCTCCGAGCGAGTCTGCGCAGCGGTCACGGTGGCGCTAGGCCTCTATCTGGTGGGCCTCGTGCTGTCGATGTTGGCCAACACCGGCAGCGGCGGATCGCCCCTCGTGACGACGATCAAGGGCCGGCTCTTCTCGCCCGTGATGGCGCCGGCGTGGCTCGACCTCGGCTTCGACTACCGGCTCACGCATGGACTGGAGGAGGATGCCGATCATCTCCTCGACGTGCGACGGCATGACGATCCTCGCGCCGCAGACGCGATCCGGCTGCCGGGCGACGCCACGGGCGAACGCGCGGCCCGGTGGCGGCGTCTTGCGCGGGCGGTGATGACGGTCGCCGACGATCCCGACCGCGACGCGATCCTTCCGACCGCGATCGGCACCGGCCTCTTCGACGAAGCCGGCAGCGACGATCTCGTGATCCACGTCCTGCGGCTGCCGCTCCCGGAACGACATGCCCCCCCCGAGCCGGCCCGGCAGGCATCATCGGCCCGCGTGCGGCTGATCGATGGCCGGCCGCAGTTCATCCGGCAGCCGCCTCGCGGCGAGGTGGCTCCTGTCGTGCCACGGCCATCCCAGGAGGCGACGCCATGACGGCACCCCATCACCATGCCGACGGCGGTCAGACCGGCATCGCGGAAACCTGGATGCGGTTCTGGTTCACTCCGGCGAGCAGCCGGCCGTTGGCCGCTATTCGCATCGGCGCGGGCCTTGTTGGCCTGCTGCTTGTGTGGAGCTACGCCGACGACCTGCAGGCATGGTTTGGTCCCCGTGGCGTGCTCCCTGCCGAGAGCGTGGCCGCGTGGCGGAGCCCGTGTGGCTTCTCGCTGTTCGACCTCGCGACGACATCGACGGCGGTGACGGCCCTCTTCGCGATCCTGGTGGCGATCTTCGGGCTGCTGCTGGTCGGCTTCGTCACGCCGATCGTCGCCATCCTGGCCGCGGTGCTCTGGGCATCGCTGCTTAACCGCGGCCCGATGCTGGCCGGCCCGGCCGACGATTGTCTTGCCGTCGTGCTGTGGTGCCTGGCGATCGGCCCGGCCGGTGAGCACTGGTCGATCGACCGACTCATCCGCGATCGACGCGGCCTCATGCCGCCGAAGCCATCGTGGCGGGCCCGGGTGGCCGTCGGCCTCGTGCAGCTTCATGCATCGGCGATCGCGATCGGTGCGACGCTCGCCCAGCTCAAGGGCGACGTCTGGTGGAACGGCACGGCCGCCTGGTGGCTGACGGCCCGCGAAGGCGGGAGGATCATCGACCTCACGGGGCTCTTCGAGCGATCCGAATTCCTCATGAACGCCGTCACGCACGCGATCACGCTCTTCGAGATCGTCTTCGCGGTCGGGCTCTGGTTCGCCGCGACCGGGCGGATGGTGGCCCGGGCCGGCCTCGTGGCATGGCCGCTGATCGGTGTCGTCGCCGGCGAGCCGCTCTGGGGGCTCGTGGTGGCCCTGATGTGCATTCCGCTCGCGGGCCTGCCGATGGCCAGCGCCGCCGAGACGACCGCGAATCCCCTGCTCGAGCCCTGGCAGGGTCCTTGTGGGGGCGTGCCTCCGTTCGACCGCGTGCGGGTGGCTGACTTCGAGCCCGCGCTCGAGGCCGCCATGAATGATCAGCTCGCCCGGATCGACGCGATCACCGCCTCCGCCGAGCCCGCGACCTTCGCCAACACGTCAGTCGAATTCGAGCGGTCGGGCCGGATGCTCGCACGGGTGCAGGCTGTCTACGAGGTCTTTTGCAGCAGCCTCAACGACGACGCGATGCAGCAGGTCGAACGGCGGATGGCCCCGCGGCTGGCCGCCTTTGCCGACCGGATCATCCAAAACGAAACGTTCTTCGCACGGGTGGCGGCGGTCTACGAATCTCGCGAGCGGTCGGGGCTTTCGCCCGAGCAGCGGCGGCTTGCCTGGCTGCACCACACCGAGCTGGTGCGGGCAGGGGCCAAACTCGACTCACGCTCGAAGGCGAGGCTCGCCGCGATCAACGAGGAACTGGCGGGCCTCTACACGTCCTTCGCCCAAAACGTCCTGGCCGACGAGGAGTCGCAGGCGGTCTTCCTCGAGGCCGAGGCCGATCTGGCGGGCTGCCCCGAGGCCGTCCGTGCGGCAGCCTCCGAGGCGGCCCGCGAGCGGGGCCGCGCGGGCTGGGCGATCACGAACACGCGATCGAGCGCGGAGCCCTTCCTCACCTATGCCGACCGCCGCGACCTCCGGGAGAAGGTCTGGCGGATGTTCGTCGGCCGCGGCGATGCCGGCGGCGCCACCGACAACAACGCCGCGATCGTGCGGATCCTCGGGCTCCGGGCCGAACGGGCACGTCTGCTCGGGTTCGCGACGCACGCCCACTGGCGGCTTCAGGACTCGATGGCCAAGACCCCGGAGCGGGCCGTCGAATTGATGGAGGCGGTCTGGAAGCCGGCGGTTGCGCGGGTCCGCGAGGAGGTGGCGGAGATGCAGGCGATCGCCGATGCCGAAGGAGCCGGCATCACGATCGAGCCCTGGGACTACCGCTTCTATGCCGAGAAGGTCCGCAAGGCGACCTACGACCTCGACGAGGCGGAGATCATGCCCTACCTGCAACTTGAAAAACTCCGCGAGGGAATGTTCTTCGCCGCAGGCAGGCTCTTCGGCCTGAGGTTCGACCCCGTCGAGCCGGGGTCGGTGCCCGTTCCCCAGGCGGATGTCCGCGTGTGGCAGGTACACGACGCCGGCGGCAGGCTGGCGGGGCTCTTCCTGTTCGATCCCTTCGCCCGCAAGGGAAAGCGGTCTGGTGCATGGATGGGCGCCCCCAGGGCCCAGGAGCGGTTCGATGGCGACGTGCCGACGATCATCACCAACAACTGCAACTTTTCGAAGCCGGCGCCGGGTGAGCCCGCCCTGCTGAGCTGGGACGACGCCACGACGCTCTTTCATGAATTCGGCCATGCCCTGCACGGCCTCTGCTCGTCGGTCGAGTATCCGTCGCTCTCGGGCACGAACGTGGCCCGCGACTACGTGGAGTTCCCATCACAACTCTACGAGCACTGGCTTTCGACGCCTGACTTGCTCGACCGGTTCGCGATTCATCATCGCACCGGCGCTCCGATGCCACGCGAACTGGTCGCCACGATCGAGCGGGCGAAACGGTTCAACGAAGGCTTCCGAACCGTCGAATTCCTCGCCAGCGCCCTGGTGGACATGAAGGCCCATCTCGCCGCAGACACGATCACCGATCCGACCACGTTCGAGCGGGACACGCTCGCCTCCCTCGGGATGCCGCGGGAGATCGTGATGCGTCACCGACCGCCGCAGTTCCTGCATATCTTCGCCGACGATGGCTATTCGGCCGGCTATTACAGCTACCTCTGGGCCGACGCGATCACGGCCGACGCATGGGAGGCCTTCACGGAGGGGGGCGGCCCATGGGATCCCTCCGTCGCGGCACGGCTGCTCGAGCATGTCCTCTCCGTAGGCAACTCGATCCCTCCGGAAGAAGGCTACCGGGCATTTCGTGGACGCGATCCCGGCATCGACGCCCTCATGCGGAAGCGTGGCTTCGCGAGGTGACTCATCGCGCTCGCCATGGCCTGGATCACCCGATCAGCCGCTCGAACTCCGCCTCGTCGATCACCCGCACGCCGAGCGAGCGTGCCTTCTCGAGTTTGCTGCCTGCCTCCGCGCCGGCCACGACATAATCCGTCTTCTTCGACACGCTCCCCGAGGCCCGGCCACCCGCCTTGCGGATCGCCTCCTCCGCCTCCTGCCGCGAGAAACGCTCGAGCGTTCCCGTCACGACGAGCGTCTTCCCCGTGAGCGGCCCCTCCGTGATCCGCTCGTCACGGGGAAGCTCGAGCACGACGCCGGCATCGGCGAGGCCGCGGATCACCCGCCTGCCGTAATCGCTGGCGAGCCATTCATGCACGCTCGCGGCGATCACGTCGCCGATCTCGTGCACCTCGGAGAGTTCCTCGACCGACGCCTCTTGCAGCGTCTCGATCGTCGGGAACCGCTGGGCGAGCGTCGCGGCCACCCGCGGCCCCACATGGCGGATGCCCAGGGCGTTGAGCACGCGGGCGAGACCGCGTGACCTGCTCGCGTGGATCTGATCGACGAGGCTCCGGGCCGATTTCTCCCCCATCCGTTCGAGTTCGACGAGCTGGTCGATGGAGAGCGAATAGAGGTCGGCATAGTCCTTCACGAGGCCGCCGGCCACGAGTTGCTCCACGAGTTTGTCGCCGAGGCCCTCGATATCCATCGCCCCGCGCGACGCGAAGAATTTCAGCCGTTCCCGGCAACGGGCCGGGCAATCGACGTTGGGGCAGCGGATGTAGACGCCGTCGGGATCCTTCACGATCTCCGTACCGCATTCCGGACATTCCGTCGGTGGCGTCCACGCCGGATGGTGGTGCTTCCGGAGATGTTTCTCCACCCGCACGACGTGAGGGATCACCTTGCCGGCCTTCTCGACGACGAGCACGTCGCCCACGCGAATGTCCTTGCGGGCCACCTCGTCGGCGTTGTGCAGGCTCGCCCGGCTGACGGTCGTGCCGGCAAGCTCCACCGGCTCGAGATCGGCCACCGGCGTGATCGTGCCCCCCCGGCCCACCTGCACGCGAATTCCGGCGAGCTTCGTGGTCGCCTCAAACTTCTCGAACTTCCAGGCAATCGCCCATCGCGGGCTCTTCGCCGTCGTGCCGAGCCGCCGCTGCTGGTCGAAGCGATCGACCTTCACCACGAATCCATCGACCTCGAAGTCGAGGTCGTGCAGTTCCTCGATGAGCGACGACGCGTGTTCGACGAGCGCGTCGAGCGAGGAGAAGGACCGCGTCCGCGGTGCCACCGGCAAGCCGGCGCCGACCGCCCATGCCAGAAGCTCGGTCTGTGACGCGGCACCGAGCCCTCCGACATCGCCGACACCGTGGCAGAAAAACCGCAACGGCCGGGCCGCGCACTCCCGCGGGTCGAGGAGGCGGATGCTTCCGGCGGCGACGTTGCGTGTGTTGGCGAAGGGGGCGAGCCCCTTGGCCGCCTGCTCCTCGTTGAGCGCGACGAGGTCGGAATTGGTCATGAAGACCTCGCCGCGGACCTCGACCGTCGCAGGGGGATCATCGATCGCCAGCCGAAGCGGCACTCCATGGATCGTCCGCACGTTATGAGTGATGTCGTCACCGACCGCGCCGTTGCCGCGGGTGGCGGCGAGGTCGAGCAGGCCATCGACATACGTGAGCGAGACGGCCACGCCGTCGATCTTGAGTTCCAGCACCCACTCGATCGGTTCGCGGGCATGCCCTTCGCCATGGAGGAGTTTTTCGACGCGTCGTCCCCAGGTGGTCAGGTCCTCGGCGCTGTAGGTGTTGTCGATCGAGAGCATCGGCACGCGGTGCGTGACCGACTGCAGCTCCGGCACCGGCTCGTCGCCGATCCGCTGGGTTGGGCTGTCGGGCGTGACGAGGTCGGGGTGCCGCTCCTCGAGATCCCGCAGGGCTGCGACGAGGGCATCGTAGTCGCGGTCACTGATCTCCGGGGCCGCCTCGACGTAGTAGAGCCGGTCGTGCCGCCGGATCTTCTCCCGAAGCGATTCGATCTGCCGGGCGGCCGACGCGGTCACGGCGTGGGCGCCCCCGGGCCGCTCGCATCATCATGCCGCGGCTGCCGCTCGCGACGCATCCGCTCCCCTTCGACATGATCGAAGGCGATCGCGCCGAACGTGGCCAGGGCGAGGACGGCAATCTGCCCGGCGAGGATCGGCGTGCCGTGCCTGTCCATCAACGCCATCAGGGCATGTGGCGATGCGGTCGGATCGGCCGGTCGGATGCCCCGCAGCACCGACATGCAATAGAGGCAGGCCGTGACCGTAAAGAGAAAGCCCGCGATCCCGAGCACAGCATAAAACGGATTGGATCGGCCGCGGCGCATGCCGACAGTATAGGTGGGACGGCTCGGGGCTGCCCGAGCCGGGCGCTACGCTGCGGCGACGCGGGCCAGCTGCCGTTCGGCGGCGGCGGCCACGTCGTGCACCTCGATGCCGAGCATCGACCTGGCGTCGGTCTTGCGGTCCTCCCATGCGGGACGCATGTGGGCGGGAGGCTCGACGCTCACGTGCTGCGGGCCGTAGGGACCGTTGCGGCTGGCGGGCACGGGCCCGAAGAGCCCCACGCACGGCGTGCCGATCGCGGCGGCCAGATGCAGCGGCCCCGTATCGCTCGAAATGAAGAGCCGGCCGAGGCGGCAGAGTTCCCCGAGATCCTGGAGCGTGGTGGGCGGGGCCATCACGGCGGCGCCGCCCGCTTCGGCCATGATCGATTCGGCGGCAGCCCGCTCGTCGGCGCCGCCCCACACGACGAGCGATCGCAGGCCATGCCGCTGCCAGAGCAGTCGGGCCACGGCGGCGAAGCGGTCGGTCGGCCATCGCTTCGAGGCCCAGCCGGCGCCGGGATTGAGAATGACGGGGGCCGTGTCGAACCGCATCGACTCGAACCACTCCCGCACACGGCCACGGCTCACCGGCCACCGCGGCATGTCGAACTCGATCGAACGCGGCTCGATGCCAAGCGGCCGGAGCAGTTCGCAGTGCCGCTCCACGACATGGCCCGCCGTCGGGCGGACGGCATGCGTCAGGGCGATCCATGACTGTTCGCGCGACTCTGGCTTCGCGTAGCCGATCCGCACGCTGGCGCCGGAGAGCATCGTGGCCACCATGCTCTTGAGCAGCCCCTGCATGTCGATCGCGACATCGGCATCGAAGGCGCGCAGCTGCTGCCGCAGCGACCAGACTACGGTCGGGGATTTGAGCCAACCCCGCGGCATTCGGAAGAGGTGGTCGATGGCGGCATGCCCGGCAAGCACGTCGGCGGCTCGTCCCTCGACGACCCAGCCGATCCTCGCCTGCGGGTTGGCACGCTTGAGGGCGACGACGGCCGGCACGGCATGGAGCACGTCGCCGATGGCCGACAGCTTCACGATCACGATCGAACGGGGGGCATCCATGCCAAAACCCTTCTGGCGATTCCGGAATGGGCACATTCACACCGGAACCCCCGCCGTGGCAAGGGCATTTTGTGCGAATTTTTCGTGAACAGGCCATGTCCGTCCGTCCGCCCAGCCCCGTGCTGGCACTCAGGCGGAGATGTATACTTCCGGGCCTTCTGGCAGGTTTCCAGCCTTCTCCACGTCACGCCCGGAGCCCGAACAAATGAGCCAGGCCGAAGAAATCGCCTCGCGCGCCCCTGCCAAAACCGGCTTGTCCGCCACCGGTGTCGCCCGCGGCAGCGCCCCGCTCCCGCTGCGGCTCGACGAGCTGTCGCCGCAGACGCTCTACGACAAGTGCATGGCCCTCGCCCGCAATCTCTGGTGGAGCTGGCACCCGGAGGTGACCAACCTCTTCCGCGAACTCGACCCGATCCGCTGGCGGCAGCTCGATCACAACCCCATCGCGCTCCTGGCAGAATTTACGCCGGAGCGGCTCGAGGCCAGGGCTGCGGAGCTGGTCCTCTACAGCCGAATCAACCAGGCCTACCGTCGGCTCAAGGAATACATGAGCGCCGAATCGACCTGGAGCACCATCAACGCGGGCGTGCTCGGCTCGAAGCCGGTCGTCTATTTTTCGGCCGAGTTCGGCATCCATGAGTCGGTGCCGATCTATTCCGGCGGCTTGGGCGTGCTCGCCGGCGACCATGTGAAGAGTGCCAGCGGCCTGGGCGTGCCGCTGGTCGCCGTGGGGCTCTTCTACAACCAGGGCTACTTCAAGCAGCAGCTCGATATCGACGGCTACCAGCACGAGGAATACCTGCAATCGCGGGTTGATCTGCTGCCGATCGAGCCGGCGCTCGGCGGCGATGGGACGCAGATCAAGGTGCAGGTCGATACGCGCTCCGGGCCGATCTTCGCCCAGGTGTGGAAGATGGCGGTGGGTCGCGTGAATCTCTATCTGCTCGACTGCGACGTGGAGGGCAACTCCCCGGAGGACCGCGAGCTCACGAGCCGGCTCTACGGCGGCGACACGCGTACGCGAATCCGCCAGGAACTCGTGCTCGGCGTCGGGGGCGTGCGGGCGATCCGGGCCCTGGGCATCGTGCCCGGCGTCTACCATCTCAACGAGGGCCATTCCGTCTTTGCCACGCTCGAAGCGGTGCGTGGCCGCATGGATCGCGACGGCTTCTCGTTCGACGACGCCGTTCGGAAGGTCTCCCGGCAGACGGTCTTCACCACGCACACGCCCGTGCCCGCCGGCCACGACCGCTTCGACTCGGGCCTCATGGAGGAACACCTCGGCCCGATGCGCGAGGCGCTCGGCATCTCGCACGACCAGTTGATGGGGCTCGGCCGGGTCGAGCCGCACAACCACAACGAGCCGTTCTGCATGACGGTGCTGGGGCTGAAGATGTCGCGTCGGGCCAATGCCGTCAGCGCACTGCATGGCCACGTGAGCCGGAAGATGTGGTCGAGCCTCTGGCCCTGGCGGGTCGAGGAGGAGGTGCCGATCGGCCACATCACCAACGGCGTGCACGTGCCGAGCTGGCTCTCGTGGCAGATGCTACAGCTCTACGACCGACTCTTTCCTGCCAACTGGTTCCGCCGGATGGGCGAGCCCGATGTCTGGCAGAAGATCTACGAGTGCGACCCCGGCGAACTCTGGGAAACGCACTACGCGCTCAAGAATCTCCTGCTCCAGTTCGTCCGTCGGCGGGTCAGCCGACAGTGCCGTCGGCGTGGTGAGTGCGACGAGGCGGTCGAGATGGCGCGGACGGTGCTCGACCCCAACGTCCTTACGATCGGATTCGCCCGACGGTTCGCCACCTACAAGCGGGCCGACCTCGTGCTCAAGGACCTCGAGCGGCTCCATACGCTGATCGCCGACCGCGACCGGCCCATCCAGATCATCTTCTCGGGCAAGGCCCATCCCGCCGACGAACCGGGCAAGGCGCTGATCCGGACGATCGCCAACCTCCGCCACGATTCCCGGTTCGCGGGCCGGGTCGTGTTCGTCGAGGATTACGACATCAACGTCGCCCGCCACCTCGTCCAGGGTGTCGACGTCTGGCTCAACAATCCGCGGCGGCCCCTCGAGGCCTCGGCCCACCAGCCGTCCAGGATGGAGCAGTTGAGCCCGCCGTTGAGCACCACCTTCTGGCCGCTCGTGCCCGAGGCCTCCAGCGGCCGCCGGGGATTGTTGAGCCACACGTCGACGCCCTGGATGAGATGGCGGCAGACGTTGATGTCGTAGTCCTCGATGAACACCACCCGGCCGGCGAACCGGTCGTCGTTGCGGAGGTTGGCGATCTTGCGGATCAGGGCCTTGCCTGGCTCGTCGGCCGGATGGGCCTTGCCCGCGAAGATGATCTGGATCGGACGATCCGGCTTGGCGATCAGGGCGTGAAGACGATCGAGGTCGTGGAGGACGAGATCGGCCCGCTTGTAGGTGGCGAACCGCCGCGCAAACCCGATCGTGA
>JBJTOU010000128.1:0-4443 GCA_046074725.1 Planctomycetia bacterium | reverse complement strand
CGCGGTGGCCATGGATGGCACCGCGGGCGTGAAGCTACACGCGGTCTTGATGCCGTGACGTGCTGCGGGTCTTGCAGCAGTCTGCGCACAGCCCCGACACGATGAGCCGATGCCCCTGGGCACGGAAGCGGTGGCTTCCGGCGACGTGGGCACAGATTCGCGAGACCTCGTCGCTGGTGAACTCGATCAGTTTCTGGCACGACACACAGTGGAGGTGGTCATGCTGCGGGTAGCCGTAGTCGTGTTCATAGACGCGTCGCCCTCCCAGAACCATTTCCTTCAGCAGCCCGGCCGTAACCATTTCGCTGAGCGTCCGGTAGACGGTGGGGCGGCTCGCCTTGGCCCCTTCGGGCGTCCTGCGAAGCCCATCGAGCAATTGCTCGGCGTCGAAGTGCTCATGGTGGCTCGAGATGTGATCGACGATCACCTGCCGCTGCCGTGTGATCCGTTTTCCGCGGGCCTGGAGAAACTCCTCGAACCGTTCCCGCGGGGTCATCGCGGTGGTCACTTTGCCGAGCGGAAAATTTGCAACAGCCATGCGGATACGACCTCCGCGATGATTGTAGCGTCCCGCAGGTCGGGTGTGCCCACGCCCCATCGCCGGACGTTCGCTCCGGACATCTTGTCCTCCGCTCACTCGGATGCAGACCGCGCTCCGCAATCCTTGCTTCGCTTGTCTGCATACGCCGGCTCGTGGGGCATGGGCAGCCCCTCCTGTGCCCTGATCCATCCAGGGAGCGTTGTCGTCGTTGCCCGACGGCGTCGTTGTTCATGCCGCCATGGCGACTGCATGTTCGAGGAGTCGGGCCAGCTTTCTGGAAACCCTACCGCTCGGAGCCGTCGTCACGGGAGACAGTCCGTGCAGCAACTCCTGGAATCCGGACACAAGATCCACGGGGAGCCTCCTTGCTCAGAGTGAATGGGGTAAGATCCACTCACTTTGAAGGAGGCTCACCGCTTTTCAGACGGCAGCTTCAGCCGTGAAAAGGCGCCTCAAAAACTGCAAAGTTGAAGCTAGCCAGATCGCCTCCGCTTCCCGGATCGCCGGCCCCGACGGGTGCCACGTCGGGCCGGCGGCTCGGGCGATTCCTCCTCGGCCGTCGCGTCGGCGTCTGTGTGGCCTGGGATCGCCTGCGGCACGATGATGCAGTTGTCGCCGAGTTCGAGATCCTCCTCCTCGTCCTCGATCGGGCGTCCGCGGTCGTCGAGCTTCACGTCGGCCTCTGCGGTCTTCTTCTTGGCGACGGCGAGCAGCTGGTCGTAGAGCTTCGCCCGGTCGATGCCGTTGATCGTGGAGACGGCCGTCGCCACCTCGCCGAGATACCGCAGGAAGATGCTGCGACGCTGGCCTTCCTGGGCCACCCGCAGCCGGCGGCGCATGTACATGCCGAGCTTGCGGCCGACCGCCTGCAAGGCGAGCCGGATCTCCTTTTGGATCTCGGGGTAGTGGGCGATCGCCTCCTTCGATTCGCTCGTGAAGGGCACCCACACGCTGGCGACGTGAACCATCGCCGTGACCGGCCCGCTCGGCAGGCCGCCGCGCGACTGCGAGAGACCGTAGGACCGCCAGTTGGTCGAGGTGATCGTCTGGGTGACCGCGCAGGCGGCGGGCTGGAACTGCAGCGGCACGCGATTGGCATACCGGAGCACGTTCATGCTCTGGCCCTCGTCGACGCTCACGTTTTGCATCGCCCCGTGGAGGACGTCGAGCTGCTGTTTCTTCAATCGCGATGGCGACTGCCTGGGTGCGAGCTGCGCTTCGGCGAGGATCTTGTCGGCCGCCTCGGCGCCGAGCCCCGAGAAGGTGGTCGTGAGGAACTGCCGGAGGCTGCGAGCATCGCTCTCGCCGGCCAGTTCGCCGAGCGCCTCACGGGTGATCTTCTGGGCGGCCACGCCACCACCGTAGGCAAGCGCGGCCTCGATGAGGAACGGGTTGCCCCGGTAGACGGCTGGCGGTCGGGTCGCCGCCGTGAAAAACTCGCCTGGCACGACCTGCCGCAGGCCGGCAAGAAGCCGCTGTTCACCGATCGGCACGATGCAGTCGGTGGCAGGCGGCGGGATCTTCGTGTCTTGGATCGCCTTGAAGAGCGCATCGGCCTCGCCACGACCGAGTTTGCCGGTCGTCACCCTCGTGGAGAGCTTCGCCGAGTCGCAGATCTTTTTCGCCGTGCCGTGCGAGACGCGCGAGAACGACTGCGTGAGGAATTGCGCCAGCGTGAGCTTCGGATGCTCCTGGAGCATCGTCACGAGCCTCCCGAGCTCGACGCCGTAGGGATGCGGCTTGATCTCCTTGGGCTCCGGGGGCAGCTGGTCGCTGGCCCGTTCGAGAATCCGCTCCTGGCCGTCGGGGCCGACGAAGTGGAACCGCCCATGGGGATTCGCGATCGCCGTCTGTTCGAGGTATTCCTCGACGCTGCCGCGGCCGCGCTGGAACTTCGCCTCCATCTCGATCGTCACGCGGGTGCCGTGGTTGACCGGCTCGCCACGGTCGTTTTCGGCGATCCATTCGATCGAGTGCTTCTTCATCAGTTCCGCACCCGACTTGCCCGGCGGAATGTCGACGCCTTCGCCCTTGCCGTTCAAGATCTCCGGCTGATTGGTCTTGGTGTCGATTCGCAGCTCGTAGTAGTGGGCCGGGTGCTTGGCATCGGTCTTCGAGATGATCTTCACCGGCTTGCCCGTCGTGAGCACGCCGTACATGCCGGCCGCGGAGATGCCGATGCCCTGCTGTCCGCGGCTCATCCGAAGCCGGTGGAACTTCGAGCCGTAGAGCAGCTTGCCGAAGATGAGCGGGATCTGCTTGCGCACGATGCCGGGGCCGTTGTCCTGCACGCCCATCCGGAAACGTGCGCCGCTTTCCCCGACCTGCTCGATGTGCACCCAGATCTCCGGAAGGATGCCCGCCTCCTCGCAGGCGTAGAGGGAGTTGTCCACCGCCTCCTTCACGCTGGTGAGGAGTGCCTTGCGGGGCGAATCGAATCCGAGCAGATGCCGGTTCTTGGCGAAGAACTCGCTGACGGAGATGTCTCGCTGTCCGGCTGCCAGCGTCTGCGCCGTGGCGCGACGTTTCGTCGTCGCGCCGGATCCGGTCTGGGAAGGCCTTGCAGCCTCGGCCGGAAGAGACTTCGCGTCGTCGGCCGGTGGGTTGGCCGCGGCCGTCGGGCGGCTTTTCGTGGGCGGGCTTTTGGTTTTTGGCATCGTTTGCTCGTCCAAAACTGTGATCGCCGCAGGCAGGCTTGGCAAGAGGGGCGGACTTTGACGGTTGGGGAGTGCCGGGTGATCGGTTTGTACGCGAGATGCCGAAGGAAGGGCCGGAGAGGGCGGATGTCGCCGTCTGGGCATCGTGACGAAGCGGAGGCCATTGGGATGAGAACCGCTGTTCGGTCGATCGTGTGTCTTGCCGTCGTCGTCGAGTTTCTGCTCTCCACCGCCGTGGCGGTGCCGATCAACGGCGGTGCCGAGGGGCCGACGCCGGATGTCTTCTACAACTTTTGGGTTCCCCCGGTAGCGGCTGGATCGGCGCCCGGCGTCGGAGCGCAGCTCTACGTATCGCCGCGGCCGGTGCCGCCCCGCGTGGGGCATACGTGGAACACCTATCCGCCGTTCATGCCGCATGAATTTCTCTACAAGCACCGTCGCCGGTACGTCCGCCCTGCAGGGGTGACCGGCATGCGGACCAACGTCCATGCCTACTGGTGGTGACCGAGGGAGTTTCGAGATCATGGAAGCACGAACCGTTTCTCGTCGATCGATCGTCCTTGTGGCGATGCTCCTGGCATGCGCCGCGGGCACCGCGCCGGCAGGTGGCCCTGGTCGCTTTTCCCACGAGCAGGGCTGCTGTGACGACATGGGGTGTGAACCGTGCGCGGCACGTGGCTGCGGCCCTGCGTGCCGGCAGCCATGCTGCCCGGATCGATGCGGCCCGCGGTGCTTCGATGGCCATGGTCATCACTGCCTCAAGCACGACACGATCGAGAAGCGATATTTTCTTCGCAGCCAGGGCAAGAGCTGGCACAGCGCCTGGTACGATCCTTCCGTCGGTCGCCCGATGGCGCTGGTCGTGCCTCCTACGGCCGAGTTCATGACCGAATACTCCTGGGGCGTGCCGAGTTCACGCGTCGCGCCGCTCTATCACCAGTTCCGCCGCCCATACCCGGGCGCCGGGGCGGTTCCAGGCAGCGGGGGCAGCTTCATGCCAACGCCCAATCAGCCGAGCGATACGGTCCAATTCGGCGTCCATGCCGTCCGCGGCCCGTGGGGCGCGTACTGACTTCAAGAACGCAGGGGCATCCATGCCCCCTGCGTTCTTTCGGCCTCCGCGACCACCGGTCGCTGCGGCCGCGAAAGCCCGCCCTCCAGGCGGGCAGCGTTTGGTTGTGCTCCCTGCGTTCTTTCGGCCTCCGCGACCACCGGTCGCTGCGGCCGCGAAAGCCCGCCCTCCAG
>JBJTOU010000127.1:0-7809 GCA_046074725.1 Planctomycetia bacterium | reverse complement strand
GTATCGCCGCCGTGTCCGTGTGCAATGTGGCACGAATATCGAGTGACACCTCGTCGGGATTCGGTAGCACAGCAGCGAGCGCGAGTTTCCGCTTGGCTCTGGTGAGGGCGACCTGCGCCTCGGCCCGCGCGATGTCCGCCGCCTCGATCTGGAGGTCGATCCGGTCCAGTTCGATGCTGCTCAATTCCTGGCCGATGACGAGTCGTTCAACGGTCGTGCGGAGTTCGCGAAGGCCGGCGATGCTGGCATCGACATATCGCAGTGTCTCCCGGGCCGCCAAAACGTCGGTGTACACCGCATGAAGAGCTTCGATCTCCAGGCGGACGGCGTCTTGATACTGTGCATGGGTCACGTTCTTCGCCCGCTCGGCGGCGATCATCCGAAACCCGCGCTTGTTGTTGATGTCAAAGGGTTGGATCACCGTCAGTGCGTATCCAGGCTCGCCTGGCCGCTGGGGTGAATAACTCCCGTAGGGAACGCTGTCGACGCTGCCAAAGATGTAGGGATTGCCCCGCAGCCCTGCGGTGAGGACGTCGGCATCCGCCTTGCGGATTTCCTGGAACCGGGATCGAAGGGACCGACTGCGTTCAATGGTCAAGACAATGGCGAATTCGAGGGTCAGGCCATCCTGTGGGCCCGGATCGTCATAGGCAGGAACCTCGAGTGGGCCGCCAGCTGGTAGTTCAGTGGGAACGTTTGGAAGCGGAGCGGGAATAGTCTCCACCCTCGGTTGCGAGGCCGCCGCGATGGGGTTTGCGGCGGCGGCTAGGGCGTCTCTGTTGCGGGCAAAGGTGCGATCGTCACCCAGCGGAGGGGCGAAGCTGGCCACTGGTTCACCGGGCGGCGCACTCAGCCGGTTGTAATCAGAGCCCGGACCTCGCTCGGCCGCGGCCCGCTCACGTTGGATCGCTCGCTGCCCCGCGTTCAAGACGATGAGGTCGTCCGCAAGTTGCTTTTGGGCAACTGCCGTGCTTCCCATCAGGCATGAGGCAATCCATGCCCCAACGGCGACTCCATAGAGCAGCTTCCTGCCACCCACATCGTGACACATTTCCCCCACCTCCTCTTTTGGGCGCGGCGAAGCGGCACCCAAGGTACCCCTGGTATTCCGGAGCCGCGTGCTATCCCCTGATTAGTGCTTGTGGTTGTGGTTGTGCGAGTGGCCGCCCACATTGCCGACATAGACTTTGCCGCCGATTTCAACGTTCAGACGCCCGGAGGCGCCCTTGGCGTCGATCGCCTGGCAAATCTGCTTCCCGCTGGCGGCGAAGGCCGATGCCGAGCCGGCGACCTCCCCCTGTTGCGGCTGAGCGGCCAACATGAACTGCTGCGGCTTGCCGCCGGCCCGCATGTTGAGCGTGAGCTGCTTCGCCGCAATCGGCACGGGCTTCGTGGCGGACGAGTCGAGGATGTAGATCGTGACCGTGTCGGTCGCGTCTTCATGCACGAGCTCGGCGTGGTAGTCCTCCTTGCCAAGTTCGATGAGCGCGCCATGGTGCGGACCCTCGGTCGGATGGGCGTGCGCGTGCCCCGCGGCCGGTGCTGCCTCGAGCCGTGCACCGACTGTCGCCAACCCGCACAAGAGCGCCACCACCTGAAACCGTTTCATGAAACGCATAGTGTTCTCCTTCTTCACGTGGGACATGATCACTCGTCAATAAACCGTTGCCGAAGCATTCATCGATGTGCCGCCAGTTCGTCGTGCTCCGCTTCCTGCATCGCCCGCTCGGCCTGCCCACGGCCAAAGCACCAGAACAGCGCCGGGTGGACGAAAAAGTCGAGTAGCGTCGAGCTGATCAGGCCCCCGAGGATCACGGTGGCGACGGGATAGAGGATTTCCTTGCCCGGCTCACCGGCCGCCAGCACCAGATGCACGAGCGCGATCCCGGCCGTGAGCGCCGTCATAAGCATCGGCGCCACCCGCTCCTTGCCCGCCCGCTCCACCATCTCCGGCGTAAACCGCTCTCCCTCGTGCCGCACGAGGTGGAGGTAGTGTGCGATCAGCAGGATGCCGTTGCGCGAGGCGATCCCGGAGAGCGAGATGAAGCCCACCATGCTGGCCACCGTGAGCGACTGCCGGGTGACTACCAGCGCCGCCACCGAGCCGATCGCCGCCATCGGCAATGCCGAGAGCACTTGAAGGGCGAGGTTCGTCGAGCGGAAGAGCGTGTAGAGCGCGAGAAACATCCCGGCGAGCGATACAAGACTCAGGATCCCAATCATCCGCGTGGCCTGCCGCTGGCTCTCGAACTGCCCGCCATACTCGACGAAGTATCCCGTCGGCAACTCGGCCAGAAGCGGCGCGAGCCTGGCCTGGATGTCCGTGACGACGCCGCCGAGGTCGCGTCCGGCGGTGTTGCACTGGATGATGATGCGTCGCCGGACGTTTTCTCGGTTGATGGTGTTGGGGCCGCTGCCCTGGTGGATCTCGGCTACGGTCTCGAGCGGCACGCGGCCGCCGGCCGGCAGGTTGATCGATAACCGCCGAAGCGTGTCGATGTTCACGCGGTATGGATCGTCGAGCCGGACGACCAGGTCGAACTTCCGCTCGCCATCGACGATCTCCGACACGGCCCGGCCGTTCATCGCGGTCTCGACGAACTCATTGACGGCGTCGGCCGTGAGCCCGAATTGCACGAGTTTGTCACGGCGTAGACGGATCTGGAGCTGCGGAATCTCCACCTGCTGCTCGACCATCAGGTCCTTCACGCCGCGGATGTCGGCCATCGCCGCCTTCATCTTCTCGGCCGTGCGGCGGAGTATCCCGAGATCGTCTCCGTACAGCTTGATGCCTATCTGCGCCTTCACGCCCGAGAGCATGTGGCTGATCAGATGGGCGAGCGGCTGTTCCACCGCGATCACGACGCCAGGCACCTGTGTGAGTTCCTCGCGGAGCTCCTCGAGCACCTCCTCACGGTCGCGGCCCGCCGTGGGATCGAAGCTGACGATCACCTCGGAGGCGTTGACGCCCTCGGCGTGCTCGTCGAGTTCGGCCCGCCCCGTCCGTCGGCTGAAGTTGGCGACGCCCCGGATCCTGCCGATCTTCTCGTCGACCATCGACGCGATCGCGTTTGACGTCTCCAGCGACGTGCCCGGGGGGAGGAGCACGTTGACTTGCACGCAGCCCTCGTTGAAGGGCGGCAGGAAATCGCGGCCGAGCCCCGCGACGACGGCGACGCTCGCGCCTACCGCGACCGCGACGGCGGTGAGGATCGGCACCGGAAAGCGGACGGAAAGGCGGATAGCCCAGCCGGCGAGGGACTTGAGAACCCGCAGGAGCAGGCCGTCTTTCTCGTGCTCCATGAAGCGGGCGTTCGGCAGCAGCCAGTAGGAAAGCACCGGCGTGACTGTGAGCGAGACCACGAGTGAGGCCAAGATCGAGACGATGTAGGCCGTTCCCAGCGGTGTGAACAGCTTGCCTTCCATGCCGCCGAGCGCGAACAGCGGCACGAACACGAGGACCACGAGGATGGTGCTGAACACGATCGAGTTGCGCACCTCGCTCGAGGCTTCGTAGACCACGCGGAGCGCTGATTTCGGCTCCGCTGCATGGGCGTTCTCTCGCAGACGTCGAAAGATGTTCTCGACGTCGACGATCGCGTCGTCCACGAGCTCGCCGATGGCGACGGCCAGGCCGCCGAGGGTCATGGTGTTGATGGACATCCCGAGCCACTTGAAGACGAGGCCGGTGATCACGATCGACAGCGGAATTGCCGTGAGGGTGATGAACGTGGTGCGGAAGTTCAGCAGGAACAGGAACAGGACCACGACCACGAGGATGCCGCCGTCGCGGAGGGCCTCGACGACGTTCTGGATGGAGAGGTCGATGAACGTCTTCTGCTGGTAGAGTTCGGGATTGAGACGAACGTCGGCGGGCAGCGACGACCGCAGTCCCTCGAGCGCCACGGTCACGTCGTTGGTGAGCTTCCGGGTGTCGGCACCCGGCTGTTTGGAAATCACCAGAATCACGGCGGGCTTGCCGTTGACCGCTGCGTCGCCGCGTTTCACCTGCGGCCCTTCAGCCACACGGGCCACCTGGGCGAGCACCACCGGCCGGTCGCCGGCGGACTTGACGACGACCGACTCGAGATCCCTGATGCTCTGGATTCGTCCCAGCGACCGGACGAGCAGTTCGTTACCACCCTGGTTCAGGTAGCCGCCCGTGGCATTGGAGTTGCTCGCCTGCACGGCGGCCTCGACGTCGTGCAGGGTGAGGCCGTAGCGGAGCAGTAGTTCCGGACCAACGAGTACTTGGAACTGCTTTCGCCCGCCGCCCATCGTCACGACCTGTGCGACACCGGGAATCGTGAGCAATCGTTGCCGCACCACCCAGTCGGCGAGCGTCCGGACCTCCATATGCGGCGTCGCTCCTCCTTCGCTCCACATGCCCACGTGCATGACCTGGCCCATGATGGACGAGATCGGGGCCAGTTGCGGACGGATTCCCTTGGGCATCCGATCGAGGGCCACCGCGATCTTCTCCGCCACGATCTGCCGGTCGACGTAGATGTCGGTGCCCCATGCGAACTCGATCTGGATGACCGACAGGCCGACGCCCGAGGCGCTGCGAACGGCCTGCACGCCGGTGGCTCCGTTGAGGACGCTCTCTAGCGGGAAGGTGACGAGCGTCTCCACCTCCTCCGGAGCGAGTCCCGGGGCCTCGGTCATCACGGTCACCCGCGGCCGGTTCAGATCGGGAAAGACGTCGATCGGCAGATACCAGAGCGTAAGGCCGCCATAGACAAGCACGACGAGCGCGAGCACAATCGTGACAAGGCGGTATCGCAAGGCATTGCGGATGATGGCGTCAAGCATGGGAGGCGGTGCTCGGGTGCTCCGGGACGTGTTGACTTAGTGGTTGTGGCCGGCGTGCGGATCGATGCCACCGCCCGATTTGTTCTTGATCGCCAACTGCAACTGCTGGGCGGCCGACATCGCCACCCGGTCGCCCGGAAAGAGCGTGCCATCGTTGGCGATCACGACCCACTGCGGATCGCGGTGCTCGACGTGGACCGGCTCGCGGTCGAAGTGGTCGCCGTTGGCCCGAAACACGTAGTTCTCCACGCCATCCTGGCGACGGCCTGCGCCGGCAGCACGATCCGCTCGGTCCACTCCTCCACGGGCACCTGCAGCTGCATCCGCTGTCCGGGCTTGTATTGCCATGTCAGGAGATGTTTTGAGCCGTCGGCGTGAGGCGTGGAGATGGCTTCGTTCGGAAGGGTCACATAGAAACGCAGCGTGCGGGATTCCGCTGCGACGCGATCTGCCACGTAGGCGATTCGAAGGCCTTCGACGTGCCGCCCCAGCCCACCCGGTGCATCCAGGACGGCGGTGATTGACTTGCTGGCCGTCGCCACCTCGGTGATCGCGGGAATGTCCTGCTCAAACGCGTCTCCCTCGATGAGCAGTGTGGCGTGGTCCACGAGCACGGCCAGCGTGTCGCCAGCCGTGACGTGTTGGCCGCGGTCCACCGCCAGTGATTGAACGACGAGCTTGTTGCCGCCGCCGTCGAGGGCGGTGGCCCCTGGTCCCCGCACGGCGATCGAGCCGAGGAGCGTGCGGGTGCCGATGATGTCTTCCACCTGGGAGGCGGTAAGTCCGTGGAGCAGGAGTGCTTGCCGCTGGGCAAGTTGGACGGCTTCCAGCTTCTGGAGTTCGTACTTGCGCTCGAGGATCGTCTTCGCCGGAATCACGCCCTCAGGGCCGATGCCCTCAAGTCTGGCAATCTCGCGACGCACGACATCAACCTCCGCGGTCGTGCGGAGGAGATCCGCCTGGGCTTGCACCAACTCCTCGTGCGTGAGCCGGATCTCGAACAGCGGCTGGTCCGGGGCAATCGCCTCGCCCTCGGCCACGAGGATCCTGGTGATGTACCCCGTCATCGGCGCGATAATCGCGAATCGCGAGCGGCCCCGGCGCTCGACCACCATGCCCGGCACGGTAATCGTTCGCTGGAAGGTCGAGAGGTTCACGTCACCCTCTTCGAGACCAATGCTGCGACGAGCCTGTTCGGATAGCTCAATGGAGTTCTCCTCGGCGTGCCCCGCATGGTCGTGCCCATCTGCTTCGTGGTCGTGCTCGTCGGCATGCGGATGGTCGTCGGCCGGTGTGGCGGCGGAAGCGTTTTCACCGCCGGGCGTTCCGCCGAGAGCGCGGATCGTCCACGCTCGTACGGGCTCCCGCCATGGGCCGCCCACGGCGAATGCTGCGACGAGCAGCACGGCGACAGCACCTGCCGCCATGTATGAGATGCGGCGCAGGGGCTTTGATGGAGGCAACGAGTGCATGGATCGTCTCTCGACAACGGCAGTTGTGTGAGGGTTTCAGCAGCCACCATGGCGGTAGGCCACCAACGACCGGCCTCCTCGCCAGTCGAAGAAGCTTCACGGAACGGAAACAGGCGGCGGCCAGAGAGGCCGCGCCGGGCGTCAGACGACCAGGCGCTCGAAGAGCGGGGGTCGGAGCAAAGATGATACCGGCGGATCCCAGCCCTCGCACGGCCCTCGCGTGGCCTGCATGCTTGCGATCGATTCAGTTTCGGCAGACACGAGGAAGCAGGTCACCATCGGTGCTGCATCAAAGATGCGATTTGATTCAATTGTCGCGACGCATCGACACCTATCGCAGTCGTGGCCCGTTGCCTGTGCCTCGATCATTCCGTCCGACGAGGTCGGCCCATGGGCGTCGAAACCGCCTGCGGCGTTTTCCGACTTGCGGTCGTGGTCGTGATCCTCGCAGCACTCGACCGCCTGCTCACACGCGAGATCCCTCACGCAGCAAGGAGACCCGCCATCGAAATGCGGCATTTGCCCGCAGCAACCGATTGCCAAGTGCAATACGGTGGCAAACGTTGTTGTAAGGGCGACAGCGGCACGCACGGAAGAATTATCCTTTGCGACTTCTTGGTTATCGGACCCGTGCGGAGGCCTCGTCAAGCGTTTTTGCTGGCGCCACGCGTCTCGCCGCATTTTACGCCTCTCTCCTCCACGGCTTCCCATTTTGCCATCTTGGGTGAGCGGCTTCGCGCCGGTGCATGCGACCGCACCGACAGACCGCTGATACCTAGAAAAAAGCGGCCGAGGTGTATTTCAACCCCGGCCGCCTTCTTCCCTGCAAGCGATCAACCTGCCCACGCCCGACACGCCGCCCGGTAGCCACACGAAGCGCAGTTCATCGTGCTCGGCGCGGGATAGAACACCCCCGACTCAATCGCCCTCCAGACCCGCTCCACGCCCGCCAAGGTGCGTTTCACGGCGGCTGGCTGGACCTCGCGTGTGTGCTCCTCGATATGTGGTTCGCGGGTCTTCGTGAGCACCAAGAACCGGGTCGTGATCTTCTTCCCGGGTGAGATCTCCGAGGCGAGGTGGCTGTATAGCAACAACTGCTCACCTGAATCCTCGACCTGCTCCTGACTCCATTTCCCGCGGCTGGTCTTGATGTCCGTGATCACCAGCCTGTCGGCGTCTTCGGTGAGCAGGTCGACCCTCCCGTACAAATCCGGCACGCCCTCGACCAGCATGCCGCGAATCTCCTCCTCGACGCCCAACACCCGCCCCGGAACGCTAGCCGCAGGGCTACTCAGGAACGCCGTGAGCATCCGCGCGGCCAGAGCATCCAGAGACGCCCGTGTCTCTGTGCTGCCGAACTGGATCGCGTCCGGTTCGTGCGGCGGCCATGCGGACCTGTAGGCGAACAGCAGGGTGTCGAGGTCGGGCTTGGGATCGCCGGACAGAAGGGCTTGGAAGTGCTGCTCGACGGCCGTGTGAATCCCAGTACCGAACACGAGGGCACTGGACACGCTCTCTTCGG
>JBJTOU010000126.1:0-38975 GCA_046074725.1 Planctomycetia bacterium | reverse complement strand
TACCGGCCCACCGTGTGGGACGTGATCGTCCGCGATGCGATCGAGTTTGCAGGTACCGGCGAACGCGGGCTCATGGCGCCCGAGGATGCCTTCGAGATCACCGCCGACTCGCGCGCCCTCGGCACGCCCGAGGAGTTTTTGGCGTGGCAGCCGGAACGCGACAAGACCGTCACCGACACCGATTCGCCGCTGCTCGACACCGTCCGACTCTATCGTGATCTGCTCGACTTCCATAAAGCCGACGCCGACCGCACGGCCTTCCTCGCGGCCGACCTCGACCGGATTCTCTGGGCGATCAACGCGGTCGTGGCAGCGGGCGAGCCCGGCGACCTCTTCGACCGCAAGGAGGCGGCCCTCAGCGGCTTCATCGGGCGGGCCGGCGACCACGAGACGGCGGCGATCGGCCGCTTTCATCTCGCGAGCCTCGTGCAGCAGGGGGACGGGCAGGGCGGTGCGGGCGAGCCGGGCGACATGGTTGAGGCCAGGAAGATCGCGATGGCCGGGGCCGAGGCGCATCCGAAGAGCCCGGGCGGCGCGATGTGCAAAAACCTCGTCGTTCAGATCGAGAGCCGCGAACTGTCGCTCGTGACGGAATCGACCTGGGCCGCGCCCTGGCCGGTCGTCCGCGTGAGCTACCGCAACCTTGCGAAGGTTCACCTGCGACTCGCGAAGGCGGATTTTCTCGGCCGGCTCAAGGCCGGCAAGCCGCATGGGCACTGGATCGACGACGCCGACCGCAAGGCGATCCTCTCCCTGCCCGCCGTCAAGGAGCATGCGGCCGATCTGCCGGCGACCGACGACTACCGTCAGCGGCACCACGACATCCAGGTGGCGGCAGCGCTCGAGACCGCCAGCCTCGAGCCCGGCGACTACTGGGTGATTGCAAGCCACACGCCCGACTTCGGTGACAAGGACAACGTCGTCTTCGTGAGCCTGGTGCGGGTGACAGACCTGTCGATCGTGGCCGAGCAGCAGTCCGCCGTCGTTGCAGCCGACGGCGCCCGCGGCGCCGTCCAGGGCGGCCCGGTCGCACTCGCGGGCCACGTCGTGAACGTCGCCTCGGGCGAGCCGGTCGCCGGCGCGATGGTGAAACTCTTTGTCCGCGGCGAGCAGGGCAATCCGCCCCTTTTCGCCGAGGCCGGCACCGCCACGACCGACAAGGACGGCCGCTACGAACTCTCCGCGCCGCAGCAGAAGGAGATCGTCGTCGTCGCCACGGCCGACCTTGGCGGCACGCGGCACGCGACCGCCACCGACTCGACCCACGTCTGGCGGCAGGAGCGGCCCGCGGGCACGAAGTCGCTCGTGCTCGTCACCGACCGCGGCATCCACCGCCCCGGCCAGATCGTCCACTACAAGGGCATCGCCTGCGCGAGCGACTTCGAGAAGGCCGACTCCCGCGCCGTCGCCGATCGCCAGATCGAGGTCACGTTCCGCGACGCCAACGGCCGCGAGATCGCCAAGGCCACTCACACGACGACCGCCAACGGTTCGTTTCACGGCAATTTTCCGATCGCGACCGGGGCCCTGCCGGGGCAGTGGTCGATCCAGGCCCAGGCGCCGGGCAATGACGGTTTCGGCGGCGGCGTGGCCGTCCGCGTCGAGGAGTACAAACGGCCGAAGTTTCTCGTCAAGCTCGCGGCGCCCGAGAAGTCGCCGCCGCTCGGTGGCGAGGTTTCGCTCTCCGGCACGGCCACCACCTACACGGGCCTGCCGGTTTCCGGTGCGAAAGTGAAGTGGAACGTCGAGCGGCAGGTCCGCTGGCCCATCTGGTGCCGCTGGTTCTTCCCCTGGCTGCCGTTCGACTCCGGGAGCCAACGGATCGCCCACGGCACATCCGTCACCGACGACAGCGGAACATTCACCGTCAGATTCACCGCCGGGCCCGATCGCACGGTTCCCAAGGAATCGCTCCCCGTCTTCACGTTCGCGGTCGTGGCTGACGTCACGGATTCAAGCGGCGAGACCCGCAGCGACACGCGGAGCGTGAGCGTGGGCTATGCCGACGTGGATGCGAGTGTTTCGGCGGCCGAATGGCAGGCGGTGATCCCCGGCGAGGCCGCCGCAGTAAAACTTACCGTCGGCACGACGACGCTCGACGGACAGCCCCGCGAGGCGGCCGGCATGCTCACCGTGTCGCGGCTCGTGCAGCCAGCCGAAGTCGCTCGCATCGACCTGTTCGGCGGCCACGGCGGCATGCCACGGCCCATGCGCGGCCGCCGCGGCGCCGCTCCGGCTGGCCGGCAACCGATCGAGCCGAACCCAGCCGACCCGCGGGCCTGGGCCGTGGGCGAGGCGGTGTTCACGCAGAAGGTGTCGACCGACAAGGCCACAGGCAAAGCCGAGGCGACCGCCACCCTGCAGGCCGGCATCTACAAGGCGGTGTTCGAGATTCCGGCGGCCGGCGACGTGCCGGCGGTGAGGGCCGAGCAGGTGATCGAGGTCGTCGATCCGGCCGCCGAGCGGTACGGCGTGAAGCGGGCGTTCGTGATGAAGGCCGAAAAGCAGTCGGTGGAGCCGACAAGTGAGTTCGCAGCGATTTTGGGCACGGGCTATGACAAGGGTCGTGCGCTCGTCGAGATTTCACAGGCAGGAAAAACGCTCGCCCGGTATTGGACCGAGCCGGGGCGGACGCAGTGGCCGGTGAGCCTGAAGGTGACCCATGCCCACCGCGGCGGGTTCACCGTGCGGGCCTGGATGGTCCGCGACGGCCGGCTCCATTCCGAGAGCCGCACGATCGACGTGCCGTGGACCAACAAGAAACTCGCCATCGAGTGGGAGCGGTTCACGCGGCGGCTCGAGCCGGGGGCGAAGGAGATTTGGCGGGCGAAGATCACGAGCGTGGCCGACCCGGTGGCCGGGCCGGCCACGCCCGTTGCGGCCGAGTTCCTCGCGCTCGCTTACGACCAGTCGCTCGATGCGCTCGCGCAACACGCTTGGCCTGGCGACCTGATGGGCATGTTCCGCCATGAGTCGAGTTGGTCGAACCTCGCGTTCACCAACCGTGGCGAGGGCTTCAATCACATCCGCGGCCACTTCGACATGCCGCAGGTGAACGTGCCGGATATGACCTACCGCGTGCTGCGGGATCCCTTCGGCACGCCGACGATCGATTGGGGCGGCGGGTTCGGCGGCCGCGGCCGGAGACTGATGGCGCGAGGCAAGGCTGCGGGTATGGATGGCGTTCCCATGGTCGCGTCGATGGCCGCTCCGATGGAACAGAAAGACAACGAACTGGCGCTGCGCGGAGCCGACGCGGAACGCACGGCGGGGGACGCTCAGGGGCCCGGCGGCCCGGCCGCGTCCGCTCCGCCGCCACCACGGAAAAACCTCGTCGAGACGGCGTTCTTCCTGCCCTCGCTCTCCAGCGGCAAGGACGGCGTCGTGTCGATCGAGTTCACGCTCCCCGACACACTCACCACCTGGCAGTTCAAGGGCCTCGCCCACGATGCGGCGCTTCGAAGCGGCACGATCATCGATACATGCGTGTCTATCAAAGACTTGATGGTCGAGCCGGTCATGCCCCGGTTTCTCCGCGAGGCGGATGTCGTGCAGATCCCGGTGAAGGTGAGCAACAAGTCAACCGGCCGGCTCTCGGGCTCTGTGAAGTTCGCGCTTGCCGACGCCCGCACCGATGCCGACCGTGGCGGGCTCATCGACGGCCCGCGAGAGCTTCCTTTCGATCTCGCCGCCGGCGAGTCGAAGCCGGTCGTGTTCACCGTGACGGTAGCCGACGGCACCGAGACCCTCCGCTACCTCGCCACCGGTTCCGCCGGCAAGGCCGCCGACGGCGAGGAGGCATTCATTCCGGTCCTGCCCCGCAAAGTCCTCGTCAGTGAATCCGTACCCGTCACGATCCGCGGCCCAGGCACGCGGAACGTGTCACTCGACAGGCTTGCGAAGAGCGCCGGCACCGACATTCAGAGCCAGTCACTCGTCGTTCAGGCGACGTCAAACCCGGCCTGGTATGCCGTCCTCGCTTTGCCCTCGATCATGGAAGACTCCGACGAAAGCACCGAGACGCTCTTCACCCGGCTCTACGCCAACTCGCTCGCCCGGCACCTGGTCATGAGCGACCCGCGGATTGGGAAGGTCTTCGAGCAGTGGAAGGCTACGGCCGCACTGGAAAGCCCGCTGGACGCTCGGAGGAGCCCTCTCGAACGGAATGCGGACCTTGTGAAGACGCTCCTCGCGGAGACGCCGTGGGTCCGCGATGCGGTGGACGAGAAGGAGGCACGGGCGCGGATCGCGCTGCTGTTCGACACCACGCGGGCCGAGAACGAGACGCAGGCCGCGCTCACGCGGCTGGCCACCCTGCGAAACGGCGACGGCGGCTGGCCTTGGTTCCCCGGCGGCCGGACCTGCGACAGTGTCACGCTCGGGATCGTGGCGGGCTTCGGCCGGCTGCGGGCGGCCGGCGTGAAAATTGACGTTCAGCCGGCCCTCCAGACGATTCCGTGGCTCGACGGCCGGCTCGTCGAGGAGAAGCGGCGGGCCGAGCAGCTCTGGAAGGACAAGCCCGACGAGATCGTACTCACGCCGCTGGGCGTCTCCGCGCTCTACGCGCGGAGCTTCTTCACGGCCGACGCGCCGCCCCAGGGCGAGGCGGCAGCGGCGATCCAGTGGGCCTTCGACGTCGGCCGGAAGTGCTGGATGAAACTCGACGCCCGTCTCACGCAGGGGCAACTGGCGATCGCGCTCGTCCGGTCAGGCGACAAGCCGACGGCGCTTTCCATCATCGACAGCCTGAAGCAGCGGGCGGTGGACGCCGACGTGAAGCGAAGTGGCGACGCTCAAGCTGGCGAGAAGAAGGAGAGCTGGCAGGGCATGTGGTGGCGGGATCCGCACCCCGGCTGGTGGAGCTGGAACTACGCCCCGATCGCATCGCAATCGATCATGATCGAGGCCTTCGACGAGGTGGCCGGCGACAAGGACGCGGTCGAGGCGATGAAGGTCTGGCTGCTCTCGCAGAAGCGCACCAGCCGCTGGAAGAACAGCCGCACGACGGCCGACGCGGTCGGAGCCCTTCTCGGCCGGGGCGACGACCTGCTCGCCTCTCAGGAACTCGTCACGGTGGACGTGGGGGGCGAGCGGGTCGATCCCGCGAAGGTCGAGGCGGGTACCGGCTTCTTCGAGGCGCGGTTCACGCGCCGAGAAATCACGCCCGCGATGGGCAGCATCACCATGAAGACGCAGGCAAAGGGCCTGGCCTTCGGCGGCGTCCACTGGCAGTACCTCGACGACATCTCGAAGGTGCCGGCCGCGGGCCGTGAGGAACTATCCGTGGAGAAGCAGCTCTTCATCAAGCGGCTGACGAAGGCCGGGCCGGAACTCGTGCCGCTCGCCGCTCAGGGGGCCGACGGTGCAGCAGGGCAGGGGGGCATGGTCGAACTCGGCGACGAACTGGTCGTGCGGCTCGTGGTGACGAGCGACCGCGACTACGAGTTCCTGGAGCTCGCCGACCACCGGCCGAGCCTCACGGAGCCGGTGGACGTGCTCTCCGGCTGGCGCTCCGGCGACGGCGCCGCCTGGTACGTGGCGATCCGCGATGCTTCGACGCAGATGTTCTTCGAGCGGCTGCCGCGGGGCACGCACGTGTTCGAGTATTCGCTGCGGGCGGCCCACCGGGGAACGGCCTCGAGCGGCTTCGCGAAGATCCAGAGCCGCTACGCCCCCGAATTCAACGCCCACTCCGCGAGCGTGAGCCTCGAGGTGAAGTAGCCGAAGCCGCTTTGGTATGAGGGGCGAAGAGGTTCGTCGGTTTCTTCAGGAGGTTTTCCATGCCGCAGCGGGAATCCGCGGCCGATCGGAACGCGACCGACGGGGCGTGGCGAACATGGCTGGCGATCGGGGCGACTGGGTTCGGCGGGCCGGCGGGCCAGGTGGCGATCCTGCACCGCGAGGTGGTGGAGCGGAAGCGATGGCTCACCGAGGAGGAGTTCCTGGCGGCCCTACGAGTGTGCATGCTGCTGCCCGGTCCTGAAGCCCAACAGTTGGCGACGTACGCGGGTTGGCGGTTGGGTGGCACAGTCGGCGGACTCGTCGCGGGGACGCTTTTCGTGATGCCGGGTGCCCTCCTGGTCACGGCGCTGGCATGGCTCCATGCGGCGGGCCGTGACATTCCGATGGTGGCCGCCGCATTCGCCGGTGTGCGGCCGGCGGTGGTAGTCCTCGTCGCGCTGGCCGCATGGCGGATCGGGCGAAAGTCGATCCGTTCTCCGATAGTCGCCGCTCTCGCGATCGCCGCCGGCGCCGCGATGGCGTGGGGCGCGCCGTTTCCAGTGGTCGTTGCCATCTGTGGTGCAATCGGATGGCTCGCACCGGCTGGCCGCGCTGCGGCATTGGATCCGCAATCATCCCTCCCTCGCACCGCCCTCGTGCGGCACGCAACGGTCGTCGTCGTGATCGCAGTCACCATCTGGGCGGCCTGCTACGGTGCGATCCGGCTTGCGAATGCCGCGGGAGGCAGGGCACCCTCGCTCGCGACCTTGTTCACGGAGACGACGCTTCTTTCGCTCGGCGGTGCCTATGCCGTCGTGCCGTGGGCACTCGATGCGTCGGTTGCCCGCGGGTGGCTCGATGCAGGCGAACGGTTCGCGGCACTGGCGATGGGAGAAGCGACCCCCGGGCCGCTCATCCTCGTCGTCACCTTCATCGGATTTCTCGCGGGCTGGAAGGCCGCCCCGGCGTCGGCCGCCGCTGCCGGTCTCGAAGGGGCCGCGACCGCGACCGTGTTTGCGTTCATCCCGTCGTTCGCCATGATCCTGGCGTTGGCACCCGCCGTGCGCGCCATCCACGCAGGGTCACGGTTGGGCAGGGCGCTCACGGCAGTGGGAGCGGCTGTCGTGGCTGCGATCACGATGCTCGCGGCACGGCTCGCCCGCGATGCATTCATCGACTCCGGAACGATCGACCTCGTCACGATCGCCATCTCAGCTCTCGCCGCGGTGGCTCTCGCCGGGGCCAAGATCCCCACGCCCCTCGTGGTGCTGGCCGCGGCGGCGCTGGGCGTGCTGCGGGTGGCTTTTTGAACCGCGGACTTTTCGTCCGAGACTCCAGCCGATTCGGTACGATCCAAAGCCGTGTGACGCCCTGGTTTTCCTCCCATTCCGCACGCACGGCTCACGCGGTACGCTGATCTCATGAGCGATCGGGACACGTCTCTCACCAACGAACTTGCCCGCGAGCGGAACCGCGAGGCCGCCGACCGCACGCTGTTGGCCTGGGTTCGCACGAGCCTCGCCATGATCAGCCTCGGGTTCGGCATCGAACGTCTGGGGCAGGCGGCCGTCGGCCTCGACGGGCAGCTTGTCGGCTTTTCCCCCTTGAAGACACGGATCTTCGGCGGGGCCCTGATTTTGCTTGGCGTCGCAGCCACGCTCGCCGGCATGTGGGAACACCGCCACATGCTCCGGGCGTTTCTGGATGACGACTACCGTTATACGGACCGGCCCCCCATCGCTCGATACATGGGCGCGGCGCTCGTCGTCGTCGGACTGTCGGCCCTGGCCGTCACCGTGTTGGGCTAGCCGTCCGTGGAAAAGTCATCCACGCCGCCGCCGTGATCATCGTCGGCACCACGAGACACACCGCGGCTATCACGAGGATCGTTGCGCCGACGGCCGTTGTGTCGAATCGGCCGCGGCCGCCAAGCGTCTGCGTGAGAGCGTAGGCAAGCAGCAACGTCGTTCCGACCGTCGCCACCGCGACCAGCCTCCATCGCACTCGATCCTCGAGGCCGGTTCGCCTCGAGGCCCACGCGAGCATCGGCAGCCACTGGATCGCATGCAACGCCATGCCGTGCGGAAACTTCGTCACACCCGCGGCACCAAACGTCTCCGGAGACAGGCCGGTAGTTGCCCGCATGTCGCCATGCACGCTCGCCCAGATGCCAAGCACGCATGATATCGCGAGAAAGAGGAGCCCGGCCCGTGCGGCAAGCAGCATGTCGCCGGCGATGGCCGACCGCTGCCATACAAAGCGAATCGTGAGATCGACGATCACGACCGTGACAAAGAGAATGAGACCGCCCATCAGGTCATAGAGCAGTGAATCGAGCCTGGTCTCCCGGTTGAAGTGACTCGCGACGCCGCGCCACCGCTGCAGGTCGATGAGCACCACCTCGATCAGAAGCGCCCAGGCGGTCGCCGCCGCGAGCCAGATGTCGCCGCGGCGAAAGGGCAATCGTGACCAGGCCCACCCGAGGGAGATGGCGGTCACGCCTCCCGAGATGCCAAAGAGAATCGGCTTGCGCCATGTGATCGGACCCTCCCAGGGTCCGCCAAGGACGGCCCACACGGCCAGGTGCACACAGCCACTGGCGACGAGCACGAGGCCGATGGCAGCAAGCACCCAGGAGCGGTGATCGAACCACCACCGGTCATGGGCATTCTGGTCTCGGGTCGAGTTGGCTCCGTTCATCACTCCCGGAGTGTACGTCCGCCCGCTGGCGGCATGGCAACCGATCGGTCAGACTCCCCTCAGAAACATCCGAAGGGAGCGATGGAAACCACCGACGTCCTCGTCATCGGTGCCGGAGCGGCGGGGCTCTTCGCCGCCACGTGGGCCGGCCGCGCGGCTCGCGAGGCGGGCCGCCCGCCGTCGATACTCGTCGTCGATGGTGCGAAGAAACTCGGCGCCAAAATACTCGTGGCGGGCGGCGGACGCTGCAACGTGACGCACTGGCACGTGACGGAGGCCGACTATGCCGGCGGCACGCCGCCGGCGATCCGCAAGGTGCTCCGACGATTCACGGTCGAAGAAACGATCGCCTTCTTCCGCGACGCGGGGGTGGAACTCAAGCGTGAGGACACGGGGAAATTGTTCCCGGTCACCGACTCGGCCCGAACCGTCCTCGATGCCCTCGTCCGAGCAGCATTGCGAGCAGGCGCGCGGCTCGTGCATCCAGCCCGGGTGACCGCCCTCGCGAAGAACGACGCGGGCTTTCTGGCGACGACCTCGGCAGGCGATGTCATCGCCAGCCGCGTGATTCTCTGCTCAGGTGGCAAGTCGCTGCCGAAGTCTGGGAGCGATGGCGGCGGCTACGAGCTGGCCCGGGTCCTCGGCCATTCACTCACCGCGCCGATCGTGCCGGCGCTCGTTCCGCTCACGCTGCCGCCAGGCCACTGGATCACGGATCTCTCCGGCCTCACCCTGCCGGCGGAGATCATCCTCTTTTCGGCCACGGGAAAACGGATCACCGCCTTCACGGGCAGCACGCTCTGCACGCACACCGGCCTCTCCGGGCCCAGCGTGCTCGACATCAGCCGCCACTGGCTCATCGCCAGTGCGACGGATCCGCAGGTACGGCTGGCGATCAACTGGCTGCCAGGCCAGTCGCCCGACGCATGGGACGGCATGCTCCTCTCCGCAGGAAGCCGAGGCGCCCTGGGCGTGGTGCGTGAACACCTTCCCGAACGGCTTGCAAGAAAACTTTGTGAACTCGCCGGGGCCCCGACGGCCGGCGACCTGACCCGCGAATCGCGAAAGAAACTCGTCACTTTTCTGACGGCGATGCCCCTCGAGATCACGGGCGACCGCGGCTTCGCGATCGCGGAGGCGACAGCCGGGGGCATCCCGCTCACGGAAGTGAAGCTTGAAACGATGGAGAGCAGGATCTGCCCGGGGCTTTTTTTCGCGGGCGAGGTGCTCGACGTCGATGGCCGGATCGGCGGCTTCAACTTCCAATGGGCATGGTCGAGCGGCTTCGTCGCCGGAAATGCGGTTACGCCACGATCGCCCTGACGGCATGGCGTGCGGCCGAATTCGCCCCCCGAGATCACGAGCGTGTCGTCGAGGAGGCCGCGGGCCCGAAGGTCGATCGGCGGGAATCTCTCTTCAATTACGGTGAAGGCTGGCATGATTCGAACGGCCCGGCAAACGACGGGCCGGTGTCGAACGAGCGGAAAAACGCTGCCGCGATCAGGATACGATCGCAACCGGCTGGGGCTCAGAAGGTGTCTTGTCGGCGATGCCCGCAGACTCGACCACTTCGTAGCGATAGCCGCCGGCTCGCAGGTCGATGGTCCGCACGCCACGGCGGCGGGCCTTGTGCACCGCGCCGGTCTCGTCGATCAACCGATCGGCAGCCGCGATCACCTGGCCTACCGTAATCCCCGCCATCGACCGCATGCCGTCGGCCGGCTGCACGACCACCGATGCCGTCTTCCATGGACGCCATTGCCGCGGATCGGTGTGACCATGAAGCGAGACGACAGGCACGCCGAACGACGCGGCGACATGCGGTAGTCCCGTATCGATGCCCACGCATAGGTCCATGCGCGACAGGAGTGCCGAGGCCTCGCGCAGCGAAAGGATCGAAGTGAAATCGTGGAGATGTGCCCCCGCACGCTCCGCGAGCCGCGCACGGAGTTGATCATGCATGGGCATGTCGTGCGTCGCACCGCACAGGAACGTCTCGCACCCCCGATCCTCGATCAGCCACCGAACCACGGCAGCCGTGCGTTCGATCGGCCACTGCTTGCGCTCGTCTGTCGACTGCGGTGCCAGGAAAACCCTCGGCCGTGTCGGCGGCACCGTCGAGAGCAGGCCATCGACCTTCCGCCCACATTCCTGGGCCACCCAGTTCTCATTGTGACCGTCGTCGATCTCGATGCCGTCGGCCCGCAGCAACTCGAGGCTCAGTTCGACTTCGTGGCAGCCTTTCCGAAATGGCACCCGCCGGGTGAGCAGAAGGCCACGACCGTCCTTGGCGATCCCGACGCGATGGGGAATGCGAGCCAGCCACGCCAGCAGCCCCGTCGAGAGCGACCGCTTGAGGATATACACGCGGTCATACCGTCGCTGCCGGAGCACGGGCGCCGTGGCCAGAATATTGGCGAGCGAGCCCGGCACGACGTCGCCGACTCGCTTTGGCCGGTGCCAGATGACCAGTTCGTTTTTGTAGGGGCAATCCGCGAGCAGGTCACCCGCGCCCGGCTCCACAAGCACGTCGATCACCGCCTGAGGAAAACGACGCCGCAGGTTGCGCAGAAACGGAATCGCCAGGACGGTGTCGCCGATGTAGCGGTTTCGGATCACGAGGATCCTGTGCGATTCGATCGGGGGACGTCGCGCGGGGATGTTCATGATCGGAGCCTTCTGATCACCGATCACCTGGCGAAGCCGACGAAGAAGCTGAAGATCTGCCGCGTGTCGTCTTGGGCATAGGCGACCGGGAAGGCGAAGTCGAGGGCGATCGGAGCCGGGCCCATCGCCGGCAGCGTGATCCGCAGGCCGAAGCCGGGTGCCACCCGCATCTGGTTGATTCTCACGATCGGCTCGACGGTGCCGAAATCGGTGAAGACCACGCCGCGCAGCGTGTCGTCGGCCGTGATCGGGAACATGTATTCGACGGTGTTGAGCCACTGGAACGGACCGCCGATGATGGCGCCATCCTGCCGTGGGCTCGCGCCGCGGAAGGCAAAGCCGCGAATCGTGTTGTAGCCGCCGGCGAAGAAGTTGTCGTAGGCGGGCGTGTCGGGGCCCGACATGCCGAGCACCGATCCGAGCGAGAGAACATGCCGGCCGGAGCCGTCGGGTCGCTCGTTCATCAGGAAATACTGCCGACCCTCGAGGATGCCACGAGGGTACTGGAAGGTTCCGATCACCTGCTCGAATTCGAACGTGGCGAGGTGACCCTGTGTCGGCAGGAACGGGCTGTCACGGGTGTCATGGATGATGCCTCCGCTGAAACCGTAGACGGCGTTGCTGCCGAGCATGTTCACGATCGCCGGCGCCAGCACCCGCGGGTTGTAGACGTTGACGTTCTCTCCGCGGAATCCAGCGTTGACCGAGAGATCCGGCGCGAAGGCGAACTGATACCCCAGACCGACGCGACCACCGAGCCGGTTCTCCGCCCAGTCGGAAAAGAATCGCGTGAAGTAGGAGGCACTGGTCGATAGCCCGATGCGGGTGTCGAAGAGATACGGCTCCTGGAACGTCGCCGTGTACCGCTGCAACTGGGTGCCCGGTGCGGCCTCGAGCCGGAACCGCTGCCCGGCACCGCGGAACGCCGTGCCATTGCGGACGTCGTCCCAACTGCGAGGCAGCCGGAAGAGATCGAAGTTCTGCTCGTCGATGACGATGTTCCCGACGAGCCCGGCGTTGGAGTTCACACCCGCCCCGATCATAAGACGGCCTGTCTGCGTCTCCTCGGCATCGACATCGAGGATCACGTAGGGCTCGTTGCCCGGAAACACCTGCACCGGCTGTCCGAAGTCGGGAACCGCGCCGGGCTGACCGAATCCGCCGGGCTGGACCAATCCACCGGACTGGCCAGGGCCAAAACCGGCTGGAGGCAAGCCTCCTCCGAACCCGACCGCTGGAGGAATCCCTCCCGGCGGCTCCACCTGGCCCGGGGCGGGCAGCTGGGCGACTCGGGTTGGCGGCGGCGCGACGGTCCGCGAGTAGTCCACGGTCTCAGGCCCCATGGGGGCCAGCGGCGCGCCCCCCCACGGCTGCATCGGTTGCTGCTGCATGACGGGCGACGGCTGCGGGCTCTGGCCTCTCCAAACCGGCGGTTTCGGTGCCGCGGGCTGCGGATCGGCAGACGTGCGCGGCGGCGACGGCGCCACCTCCGGCTCCGCGGGCAGCGACTCGCTGAGATGGCCCTCGAGGACGAGGTTCACGACGCAGTCGTCCAAGCCGTCAGGGCTTTGCCCGCGGAACCCTCGGCCCTTCTGGCTGGCGATCTGCTCGTCGGCGTTCTCCGGCTTGCTGAAGACGATCTTCGGCCCCTCGCCCTTGGCCGCGTCGGCAAGGAACAGGCCGCTCGACTTCAGCCGGCGCTCGTCGTCACGAAGCTTTCGAATATCGAGGATGTCGCCCGGCCGCAGCGACAGTCGGTTGAGGATCGTGGCGTGCCGCGTGTGGGGATGCTCACCCCGAATCCGCACGTTGATCTGCCCGACGCGATACCGCTGCCCCTCGGCGATATTGTAGACGAGGTCGAGCTGTCCGGGCTCCTCGAGGAACCGTGGATCGGCGCGGATGTCGGCGAAGACGAACCCGCGGCCGCCGTAGACGTCGCGGACGAGGTTGAGATCGCTTTCCATCTTGCTTTGGTTGAACGGCTCGCCGCTCTTGAGCTTGAGATCGCGGGACAGAAACTCGCTCTTGAACTTGGTGTTGCCGATGAACGAGATGTTTCGGACGGCATAGCGTGGCCCCTCGTTGATCACGAACGTGAGCCTCGTCCAGTCGCGGCCGCCCCCTCGCATGACGTCGAGTTCGCGGCCACCTTCGCCTGGAAGAATCCGAGGCTCCGGTAATAGGCCGTCAGGGCATCGACATCGGCGTCGATCTTTTCGCGGTCGATGTCGCCGCCAAGGAGCCAGAAGACGCCCGGCTTCGACTTGATCTGCGTGAGCAGGCGGGCGTCGCTGGCGATCGAATTGCCCACGAAACTGGTCCAGAGCGACTTCTTGCTGCGGCCCTCGTCGATGAGGAACACCGCCCCCTTGTCGCCCGGCTTGCCCCCTTCGACCGCCGTGACGCGGGCGGAGTCATAACCCTTTTCGTGGTAGTGCGATTCGATGCGACGGCGAGCCTCCTCCACGACGTAGGCATCCATCGAATCGCCGACGTCGATCTCCGCCTTCTTTCGGAGCGTGCGGGTCGTGACCCGTTCATTCCCGATGTACCGCACGTAGCGGATCATGGGCCGTTCGACCACCTGGAAGATGACGACCACTCCCTCGCGAACCCGCACGTACTTCGGAACGACATCGACGAATTTCCGGGAGCGGTGTAACGTCCGCACGTCTTCCTCGATCGACTGCGGATCGAAGATCTGGCCCGCCCGTGTGACCAGTTTGGGGAGCTTCGACACCTCGGTCGCCTCGTTCCCCTCGATGCGCACCTCGACGATGCGATTGGCGGGATCGACGTCGGCGGCCGCCGGTGGAGGCTCGCTCGCCGACGGCAGCGGCGTTTGCCCGACGGCGGATGACCAGCAGCATGCCCACCATGCCACCGCAGCGGCCAGGATGCCGCACGGCGGGGGTGGTGTCACCGTGAAGGATGCGCGCAGTCGTCTCACGTGGTGTCGATCCGGCGGAATGGTGCTGCGAAGGCCGGGGAGGAATAGCGAAGTCCCGTCCGGGATCACAAGGCGAATCATTTCCTCGCAGCGTCCGGCCCAAGCCCAGCGGCGGCGCCGCGGCCGTGGCCCCGTCGTGCCGGGTCCTGCCCGGGTCTTGCCCAGCCTTTGATTCTTGACTGGGCTGCTCAGACTCCGGTACTTTTCAGGGTTGGCGTCTCCCCATGCAGCCCCATGTCATCGATCTGCGCAAGTCCGACGACGCCCGCGACGTGGTGCATCGGGCGGTGCAGGCGCTTGCCGAAGGGCGGACGGTCGGCTTCCCGACGGAAACCGACTACGTGATCGCAGCGGCCGTTCGCCATGCGACGGCCATCGAGCGATTGCTCCCGCTGGCGGTGTCGCACGCCGGTGAGCCGCCCCTTTCGCTCGCCGTCAAGAGCGCGACTGAGGCGCTGGACTGGGCCCCCCGGCTCAGCCCACTGGGCCGAAGGATCGCCCGCCGCTGCTGGCCGGGTCCGGTGGCGATCATCGTCGCCGATGATCATCCCGAGAGCCTCGTGCATCGTCTCCCGGCGAGGGCGCGGCAGGCGGTGCTCGGTGATGGCCGGCTGCGGCTCCGGGTTCCCGGCCATCCCATGCTGGGCGATTGCATGCGGATGCTGGCCGGCCCGGTTGCTCTCGCGGAGCCGGGTCGGCCCGATCGCCCCCCGGCCGTCACCGCCAGCGAGGCGATCGAGCGGGCAGGGGTGGCGGTCGATCTCGTCATCGACGACGGCCGTGCCAGGTATGCCCAGCCGGTTTCAACCATCGAGGTCACCGATCTCGGGTTCCGCATGGTGCATCCGGGCATCGTGTCGGAGGAGACGGTGCGGCGACTCTCATCCCTGATGGTGCTCTTCGTCTGCACCGGCAACACCTGCCGCAGCCCCATGGCCGAGTCACTCTTCCGGCAACGTGTGGCACGGCGGGTCGGCTGCCGTCCCGAGGAGATCGAAACCCACGGCGTCGTCGTGCAGAGCGCCGGCATTTCGGCGTGGGGGGGAGGCCGGGCGAGCACCGGTGCCATCGAGACCATGGCCGAGTACGGGATCGATCTGTCGGGCCACGAGAGCCAGCCGCTGACCGAATCGCTCGTGCGTCAGGCCGATGTCATCTGGACGATGACCGCCGGCCACCGGGCCGCGATCCTCTCCCAGTTTCCCGAGGTGGGCGACCGCGTGGCGGTGCTCTCGCCCGATCGGATCGACGTCGTCGATCCGATCGGCGGGCCGGTGGAAACCTACCGGAAATGTGCCCGACAAATCGACGCGCATCTCGCCTCGAGAATCGATACACTCGGTATCGACCCGCCGGACGAACGGCGGGGAAACCCTTGAGCACGCGGCCCGCTGGGTCCAGGACGGAGAACAGATGCGGATTGCGATCGGAAGCGACCATCGAGGCCTAGCATCGAGATTGCGTGTGATCGCACTTCTCGAACGGATGGGGCACGAGGTGATCGACTGCGGTAGCCACACGGAGGAGGCCGTCGACTATCCCGACATCGCCGCCGATGTCGCCTCCCGGGTGAGCGAGGGCACGATCGATCGGGGCATCCTGCTGTGCTGCACCGGCGTCGGCATGGCGATCGCCGCCAACAAGGTGCCCGGCGTGCGAGCCGCGACCTGCCACGACGAGGTGACGGCCGAGATGAGCCGCCGCCACAACGACCTCAACGTCCTGTGCCTGTCGGCGGAGATGATCGGGCCGGAGGTGCAGGAGAAGATCATCCGCACCTGGTTGGAGACGCCGTTCGAAGGGGGCCGCCACGCCCGTCGCGTCGACAAGATCACGGCCCTGGAGCCATGTGGCCGGCAGGACCGGAAACAGTCCTGACTCCGCGATCCCGGTAAGCGACGTCATCGCGGTGGGCGGCGAAAGGTCGTCGGTTCGTATCGGTCGTAACGGCGTGAGCCCAAAAAAACGGCCGTGCGAAGCCCTTCCCTTCGTTGAACCGCCGGATGCCGTTGGTATCGTCGGAGTCATGGCACACACCCATCTCCCCGGCCCTGAAGAAGTCGACTGCTTGATCCGCAACGCCGAATTGCGGGATGCCATCGAGCCCTACCTCGATGAAGCGATCTTCGAGATCGATTTCCGCTCGCTGCCGACCGAAACGGAAAACCGCTTCCTCGAGTCGATGCTCGCCTGGGAGCAGGCTCCCTTGGTTCCGATTGCCCGATGGTTCGAGCCGGTGCTCGCCCTCCAGCCGGCCTGCACGCTCGACGACGAACAGATTCGTGACCGGCTCTGGCAGACGATCGACCGTCTCTACTCGAGGCGGATCGTGCTCGATTTCACCGACCACCTCTCCGACCGCGACCTCTACTCGCTGATCCGTCGCGACATCCTGCCGTCGGCCGTGAAGCGGGTCGACCTGCCCGACAACTATTTCCACTGGGACTGCAGCGCCAGTGAGGGCGAAGACCCGACGATCTGGCTGGCGTACTACGCGTCGGATGACGAGCGCGAGCAGTGGGCCCTGGAGGAAGGCCGAGAGCTACCGCCCCGCCAAGTGCCGGCCCATCCCAGGGCGCTGCCGACCGCTCCGGTCTGACGGCGGCTGGCGAAACAATCGCCAGTCGGGGGGAGTTCTTCGCCACCGATGATGGCCTCCGTGGGCCACGGCCGCGATCCTATGCCTTTTGTGGAACGGCATCGGGTTTGCACTCAGGGACTCCCCATGGTGCCCGACAATGCCCCGATCAATCGTTTCTCCCAGGCCACTTTCCGCCATGGCCTGACGCTCGTCGAACTGCTCGTCGTCGTGGCGATCATCGGCGTCCTCGCCGGCTTGCTCGTGCCGGCCGTGCAGGCCGCCAGGGAGGCGGCCCGGCGGTCGTCGTGCACCAACAACCTGAAGCAGCTCGCGCTCGCTTTCCACAACTATGAAAGTGCGATGAATTGTCTCCCCCCGCTCAAGCGATTGTATGGGGACGACAAAATCACGCCGGCCGCGGCCGGGTGTGAGCCCGCGATGGCTTTCCGGAGTTGGGCGGCCGACGTCCTGCCCTCCCTCGAGGAGACGGCGCTCATGGCCAATTACGATCCGTCCCAGAACTGGTGGGCGAATGCCGACGGAACGGCGCCCAGCGGTGGTACCGCCGGCGCACTCGACGCCAATCCCACCGGCAATCGCGCGCTGGTGCGGACGCAGTTTCAAATAATGCAGTGCGCGTCGTCTCCGTTCCCGAATCGGATCCAGGACAAGATCGAGACCGTCGCCAGCGGCAAACCGCGGAAAACGGGGGCGTGCGGCGACTACTTTCTGGTGGGAGGCGTGGGAGCGAACTTCAACGCGGTTGCCGGACTAACGACGGCTACGGGCACCGTGGCGGTGGGGCCGGGGGCGACGGAGACGTGGAGCGGTTGCGGTGCGGGCGCCACGCGGCCTCGGTCCACCCTTGCGAAGATCACCGACGGAACCTCGAAGACGATCCTGCTCGCGGAGTGCGCCGGTCGCGAGGACGTGTGGCGCGAGAGAACGCGGACGCCGGCCAACGCAGACAACAACGCCGGCAACGCCGCCTGCGCGAGGGCACAAGGTGGTTCGTGGGCGACAAACGACAATCCGCATGCCTTTGGTGAAAAAAGCACCGCCTGGTGCCCGACGAACACAGGCAGTCTGATCGTTGGCGATATTCCGAAGCCGCTCATGAAGGTGAACGGCTCCAACGAATCGGGCTGGCTCATCTATGCCTTCCATTCCGGTGGCGCGAACATCGCCATGGCCGATGGCGCCGTGCGATTGGTGGGGGAGGGCACGTCCGTTCAAATCCTCGGAGAACTTGCGACCCGTGCCGGTGGCGAACCGTCCAGCCTGCCGTAACGGGCGTTGCTTCCTGCCCCACCGTGCGCGGCGTATAGTTCTCCTGACCTCCGGTTTTCCTTCCCACACAGAGGTGTGCCATGCCCTTGCGCCGTTTTGCCTTGGCTGCCGGTGTCGCAGCGGTTGTGAGCGTTTCGATCGCGTCGTTCCCGTCCGGGATGGCCGCCGATCCGGCCGCGATCAAAGACGCCATCGCGAAGGGTTCGGCGTATCTCCTCGAACAGGGCCAGGCCGACGACGGCAGCTTTTCGTCCCAAGGGGGGCCGGCCATCACGGCGCTGGCGGTGGCGGGACTGGTGAAGAGCGGAACGCCTGCCGAATCCCAGGCCGTGCAGAAGGCGATCGCCTACCTCTTGTCCTTCAAGCAGCCCGATGGCGGCATCCATCCCCCGGAGTCGCTCGTGTCGAACTACGAGACGGCGATCGCGATGATGGCGCTGGCCGCATGCAACGTCGGCGGGAACTATGACGCCGACATCAAGGCAGCCGAGTCGTTCGTAAAGGGGCTCCAGTGGGATGACGGCGAAGGCCCGGGACCGTCGGACCCGGCCTACGGCGGCGCCGGCTACGGCAAGAAGAACCGCCCGGATCTCTCCAACACATCGTTCCTCATCGAGGCGCTGCGGAGCGTCGGCACGCCGGACGACGATCCGGCGATCCAGCGGGCGCTCGTCTTCGTGTCGCGCACGCAGAACCTCGAGGGGCCGCACAACACGCTCCCCTTTGCCGCCAAGAACCCCGATGGCGGCTTCTATTACACGCCCGCCGCTGGCGGCGAAAGCCAGGCCGGCAGCCTGCCGAACGGCGGCCTTCGGAGCTACGGGTCGATGACCTATGCCGGCCTCAAGAGCATGATTTTCGCTGGGCTTTCCAAGGACGATCCGCGCGTGAAGGCGGCCGTTGCCTGGCTTGGGAAGAACTACTCGTTCGAACAGAATCCCGGCATGGGCGACGCGGGGCTCTACTACTATTTCCATACCGCGGCCAAGGCGCTCGACGTGTTCGGCAACGAGACCTTCTCCGACGAGAAGGGGGTTTCACATGTCTGGCGGAGTGAACTGGCCGATGCCGTGATCAAGCGGCAGCAGGCCGACGGCTCGTGGATCAACGCCAATCCGCGATGGATGGAAGGGGATCCCAACCTCGTCACGGCCTACGCACTTCTCGCGCTGTCTTACTGCATAAAGGAGTCCCTTTGAGCCCCGGGCGGGGGCCAGGAACCGCCCACGCGAAAGCTTCACTGCCGCCCAATCGACCCCCTCGACACAGGTCAAGCTCTTGAGAACGTGCCCACAGCCACCCGCCCGCGGCTCGGTTGCATCTCCTTCCTGCACCGCTTCGGCTCGGCGCTCAACCGCCACGTGCACCTTTATGCCTGCGTGACCAACGGCGTCTTCGTGCCGGCCGCTGACGGAGCAGGGGGTGAGTGGCGTTTTGAAGAACCGCCTCCGGACGCCCAGGCCGCCCCCCCGAGGAGCACGAGTTGCTCGTCGGCCGGGAGACCGTCGCCGAAGTGCCATTGACCGGGCAATCTTTCAGGCGTCGCCCGACGAGCTACCCGTGATCGACATCCACAGCCTCTGACCGGTGCAGATCCGTGTGACGCCCGCAGAGGTCGCGGCGGATCATGGATGGTTCCCCGAAGAGGGACGGCCGTCTCGCGCGACTGCTGGTTCCCGAGCCTACAGCGCCGGCACCGGGTCCCTCGAATGACGTCCCGCGGGCGCCCGGGAGAGGTTGCCGGCCTCCGCGCCGGAGGGCGGATGCGACTACCAGACGGACTTCATCTGCCACACGTCCAACGAGGTGAGCACCGCCATGCCGTCTTCCGCGAACACGCCGACGGCGAGGTCTTCCAGGGGCGGATACTCGACCCGGCTCACGGCGGTCTGGCCGTCGTTGATGAACACCTCCATCACCGACCGGTCGAGGAAGACCCGGAGCTTGACTGCGGCGTCGGCGCGCCCGACCGGCACCACGGTGCCGCCGACGTCCAGGCTGCCGTCGGCGTAGCGCAGCGTGATGGCGCGCCGCCCATCCTCGCTGCTGCGGAGCTTGAGTCCGCAGGCGCCGACGGTGCCGGGAATGAACTCCGCGACCACCTCGAGCTGGTCACCCGCGGCACCCTCGACGAGCTTGAACTCACGGTCGAGGGCGACATCGGCCAGGCGGGTGTGAGCGCCGCGCAGGACCTGTAGTTCGGGTGCGGGCGTCTGCACGACCCGGCCGTTCAGGCCCAGGGTCAGGATGCGCGGCAGGGACATGCAGCCATTCCACCCGCGACCGGTCTTGAACCCGGAGATCCAGCCGAAGAGGATGCAGCGCCCCTCGTCATCCTCGTAGACATTGGTGCCGTAAAGGCCGCGCACGTGGTTCGGCGTGCGGTCGAGAGGCGGGTGCGCGCCGAATCCATGATCCATGGGGAGGGGTGGGCCGTCGGCAGCGAAGCGGATGTCGTTCTCGCCCAGAACCAGGTCGCCGGTCAGGTAGGAAAGCGGGCTGGTCGAGCGGAGGATCACCCACCTGTCGCCGAGTTCGAACACGTTGGGACACTCGCCGGCCACGCCGTCCATGAAGTCCAGGAACTTCCACGTGGTGAGCGCCGCGTCCCGCGTCTCGCAGACCATGCCCCGAGCCTCCTTGAAGGTGACGAACGTGCGGCCGTCCTTCCTGAACAGATACGGATCGCTCCAGCCGGGATGAACCTTGTCGGCGGGGATGTCGTCCTGTCCCCGTTCCAGCACCGGTTTGCCGCCGACGCGGCGCCACCGGATCAGGTCGTCATCGAGCGGCGATGCGGCCCATTGGCTTCGCACGCTCCCGTCGCGGGGAACCGAGGTGTAGAGGATCGTGGGCACCCCGGAGCCGTTCAGGGCGATGCTGCCCGAGTTGCAGCGCAGCTCCCCGCGATCCTTCATCGGCACGAGGGCGAAGGGCAGTTCCTCCCAGTGGGTCAGATCCCTGCTGCGGGCGTGCCCCCAGCCCCAGCCATACTGATCGGCGGCGTAGGGATTGGCCTGGTAGAAGACGTGATGCCAGCCGTCGTGATGGATCGCGCCGCAGATGTCATTCATCCACTGTGCCGGCGGGCGATAATGAAACATCGGGCGGAACGGATCCTGCTCCGCACGGGGAACCGCCGCGGCACGGGCTGCGACCGCCTCCCGGATCTCCCGTGCCAGCCGTTCGTCGTCGGCGAGCGCCGTTGCGGACTCGGCCGGCAGGCCGGGGCCATCCGCCGGTACCGCCGCCTGAACGAGGAGCAGGGCGGCGACCACGACGCATCGAATCCCGCGACTTAGCATCGCATCCGCCTTTCGAGCGTGTGCCGACGAGCGCCCCCCGACCCGTGAGCCTCCGGGAGGGAACGAAGGGCCATGGTGAAGTCGCGGCCGCTGGTCATCGGGGCGTGGTGCTGTAGCGAAAGTTGAAGCGGAAGTGCCGTTGACCGGGCTATCCTTCGAGGCTCCGCGTTACTCTTTCAGATCGAAGAGCCGCTTGAGCGCATCGAGCAGGCCATGCGGAGGGCCGGAGCGGCTCTCCTCACGAAGCGATGTCAGCGGCGAGTGGAGCATCTTGGCGGCATACCGCTGGAACGCCTGGCGGATTTCCGAACGCGCGGCCTCATCGATCCCGGGCAGGCGGCGGAAGAGACGTTCCAGTTCGGCGTCGCCGGTCTCGGCCCAGCCGGCCCGCAGCTGTTCGATCACCGGGCCGGTCGAGCGGTGGTGCAGATCGCCCATGAACCGCAGCGTCTCCTCCTCGATGATCGCGACCGCCGCCGGCATCTGCTTCTGGCGACTCTTCCGGTTGGCCTCGCATGCCTTGCCGAGATCATCGACCGAATAGAGCCACACGTCAGCCCGTTCGCCGATCCGCGGGTCGAAGTCGCGGGGGATGGCCAAATCGAGGATAACCAGTGGCCGGCCCTCGCGCGCGGCCTCGACACAATCGTAGAGGTCAAGCGTCACGATCGGCTCCGAGGCTCCGGTCGTGCTCACCACGAGATCCGCGGCCGACAGCTCGGCGATGATCGCCCCGAGCGGGGCGGGGCGGGCGCGAAGCTCGGCGGCGAGTGCCTCGGCACGGTCAACCGTGCGATTGACGATCGCGATGTCGCGGGCGCCGGCCTCGCGCAGATAGCGAAGCGTCTCGCGGGCCATCTTCCCGGCCCCCACGAGAAGCACTTTCTTGTCGTCGAGCCGTTCGAAGACACCGCTGACGAAGTCCGACACGGCAATGCTCGGGATTGAAATCCGTTCACGGCCGAGCGCCGTCTCCGTCGCCACCCGCTTGGCCGTCCGCAGCGCGGCCTGAAACATCTCCCCGGTGAGGGGACCCGTCGTTTTGCTTTCCTGCGCGATCACCATTGCCTGCTTCACCTGCGCCACAATCTGTGGTTCGCCGAGCACCATGCTGTCGAGCCCGGAGGCGACGCTGAAAAGATGCCTTACCACGGCCTCGTCGTGATCGCCCGAAAGCACCGGGGAGAGGAGCCCGGCCTCGATGCCGCGGCACTCGGCCAGAAACGACACGAGCTGTTCTCGTGGCGGGGGGGCCGCGTCGCGCTCACCGGCGGCGTAGAGTTCGACCCGGTTGCAGGTCGAAAGCAGCACCCCCTCGCGTCCGGGGAATCGATCGCGAAATCGCCGTAGCGCCTCGGCCGCCTGGTCGGCCGAGAACGCCAGCCGCTCGCGGAGCGGCAGTGGCACGGTGCGGTGGGTTCCGCCGACGAAGGCAAGCGTCATGGCGCGGCCTCGCTGACGGCACGCGGCGTCGGAGGCACGCCGTGCCGCGTCGCGCCGAAGATGCCCCACAGGATCGACCCGGTGAGCAGGGCAAAGCTCGCCAGGGAAAGCCACGCCATCGTTCTCGCCCCACCGGGCCGCCGACGAGCGGTCCGTGCCACCACCGCCGCGATCACCAGCCAAGTCACGAGCGCCGTCATCCGCAAGACGACGGGATCGGTCCATGGCACCGTCTCCAGCAGACCGCGCCGCCTGTTGACGGCATTGAGCACAATGCCCGACGTGAACCCCGCGGCGGCTGTCCATGCGGCGAGGGTGATCGCATGGGCCGTGGTATGCGAGAGCCGCTCCAGGCTCGGCATCCGGAAGCCCCGCATCGGCGCCTTTTTCCGGGCAAGCCTGCCGGCCTGGAAGAGCCACATCAGCCCGGCGACCGCCCCCACCGCGACGGCCAGGCTGGCGGCGAGGTTGAAACTGCCATGGATCACGCCCCAGACCTGCGTGGCCGGGCTCTGCGGAAACGGCTCGCGGCTGGAGAGCGTGGCGGCGCCGATGAGGCCGAGCACGACCGGAAGGATGAAGAGCCCCACCGGAGTCCTCGGTGCGGAAAGCGTCATCGCCAGCGACCCGGCGGCGAGCAGCCAGGCGGCGAGGAGATACCAGTCGAACGGGCTCGACAGCGGGATGGCCGATTCGGCAGCGGCCCTCCAGAGCAGGAAGGCAGTGTGGGCGAAGAGGCCGGCCGCCGCAAAGCCGACCATCACGGCACCGCGGATGCCCGAGCGGAAGAGCAGCCTCGACGCCTCGCACGTAAGCGCCACCGCATAACTGGCGGCGAAGCAGACGACGGAAATGCGCGACACGAATTCCAGCATGGCACTCCTTGCAGACGGCCTTCCTATTCTAGTCCCGATTCCGCATGGAAAACGGGGGTATACTCGGGGGATGCCGCAGCCGATCGAAAGCCCGCCGACCCACGCATCCGATCGCCACGGCCACTCGCTCATGATGCGGGCCTGCCGATTGGAGCCGGTGGAACGGACCCCCGTGTGGCTCATGCGGCAGGCGGGCCGTTACCTCCCCGAGTACCGGGCCGTCCGGGAAAAGGTCGGCTTCATGGATCTCTGCAAGAACCCGCGGCTCTCCGCTGAGGTGATGATCGCGACCGTACAGCGGCTCGGGGTCGATGCGGCCATCATCTTCAGCGATCTTTTGCCGCTCCTTGAACCGATGGGGATGGACCTGGAGTTCGCCGCAGGAGAGGGGCCGGTGATCCACAACCCGCTCCGCGACCCGTCCGACCTCGCGCGGCTTCGTGAGTTCGACGACGTCGGTCCGATGGGCTTCGTGATGGATGTCGTGCAGGCCACTCGGGCCGGGCTCGACGATTCGATTCCCGTGATCGGTTTCGCCGGTGCGCCGTTCACGCTCGCGAGCTACTGCGTGGAGGGGGGCACGAGCAAGTCGTGGCTCCATACCAAGGCCTTCATGTATCGCCACGAGACCGCCTGGCACGACCTGATGGGCAGGCTCGCCCGCGCGGTAAGCCGCTACCTCGTCGCGCAGTTCGACGCCGGCGCGCAGATCGTGCAGCTCTTCGACAGCTGGGTCGGGTGCCTGGGGCCCGACGACTACCGTCGCTTTGTGCTCCCGCACAGCCGGACGGCGATCGCCGAGGCGGCGCGCCGTGGACCCGTGATCCACTTCGCCACGGGCAATCCCTCGTTGCTTCCGCTTCTCAAAGAGGCAGGCGGCTCGGTGATCGGGATCGATTGGCGGATCGGCCTCGATCATGCCTGGCGGCTCGTCGGCCACGACCGCGCGGTGCAGGGCAACCTCGATCCGGCCGTGCTCCTGGCCGATCGCGAGACGGTCCGCCGTCGCACGAAGGAGATCCTGGCCGCGGCCGCCGGACGGCCCGGCCACATCTTCAATCTCGGCCACGGCGTCCTCCCCCAGACACCCGTCGAGAACGTGCTCGAACTCATCGCGGCGGTGAAGGGCGCGTGACGTGGCCACGGCGGCCCCGCGGCCGCTACACTGGCCGGTTTCGCCTCGCATCATCCTTCATCCGAGCACCGCAGCATGACCTCCCTCGAGCGAAAACTTTCCAAGCACTTCGATCCGGCCGACATCAAGGCAGCCCGAGGCATCACGCCCACCAGGCTCTCGTGCCCGCGGGTGGGCCAGGTGCGGGCTCTCTTCAAGCAGGAGTCCGGAGAGACCCAGGAAGTGTTTCTCGAGTTGGCGGCCGGACGACGGGGCGGCATGACGCTCGAGAGCCACTCGACGAGCGATCGGGGAAGGGCGGGCAAGACCTGCCCGCTCCTGGCCGCCACCCTGATGGAGATCGACCGACGGTCGCTTTTTTCATCCATCCAAGACCACACACCCATCGCCCTCGAGGTCGTTCCGGCCGACGATGCCGAAACCGATCAGCAGCCCGTCGAGGAAGCGGATGACGATGATTCTGCGGCACTGCCGGATGCATCACGGGCCGCCAGGCCGACGACGCCATCGAGGCGAGGCCCGGGCAGGCAGCCGGCATGGGCGACCGAACTCGATGAGCGACGCCGCCTCGTCGAGCCGGCCATCCGCTCCCACGGCCTGAGGATCGGGAGCGCTCGGCACACGGCAGGGGCGCTCGTATTCGTGCTCGACATCGCCGCTTCGATCGATGCCCACGTCGTGGTGCTCGTGCCTTCGCGGATGCAACTGGATGTCACGGGGCAGGCAACGGGGCGTCCCAGGCCGGTGGTGATCGGGCCAGGTGACGTCGAACTCGACCAGCTCTCGCCGCAGGAGCGATCGCTCCTCGCCCAGCTCATCGGAACCGTCGCCCTCGGCGATGCCGGATCCGCAGTGCCGCTCGAGCGCCGGACCATCACCCGGATCGCGGTGAGCCCGCAGTCCGCCGCCTCTGATCTCGCCATGCTCTGCGAGACCGGGAGGCTGGTCGTGCAGCCGGAACCGCGACGCCAGCCGGAACTCGTCGAGCCGCTCACATGGGATGGCGGTCGGCCGTGGGAGTTCGCGCTTGTGCTCCAGCCCGATGACGATGACGGACTTCGGGCCGCGCTCGAGGAGGATGCCTCGGGCGGTGCTGACCAGCCGCGTCGCTCTCCCGCCAAGGCAACGCTCCGCGGCATGCTGGTGCGAGGCAGCCAACGGAAGAGCCTCGATGAGCCTCGGGCGATTCTCCGATCGGGGCTCATCGTCTTCAGTGACCGACTCGCCCGCCTCGAGGTGCCGGAAGCGGCCTCGGGCGGCCCCTCCGCCACGGCGTGGATGGATCAATTCGAGCGACGCGGTCCGATCGAGCTTGCGGGAGGGCAGGTCGATGGACTCATCGAGCGGCTCGCGGCGCTTGCCGACATCCCGCGAATCGTCATCCCAGGCTGGACAGGCTGGCGGATCGAGTCGGGTCGGCCCCGACCGAAACTCGTGCTCAGCGACGCGCCGACCGTCGAAGACGAGGCGGCCGACGACGGTCGTCCTCGTCGCGGTCGCCGCACCACGCCGAGGGTGCAGCTGGCAGGCAGCGTGTGGTTCGACTACGCCGGCATGATGATCGCGGCCGATGATCCGGCAGGGGGCGCAGCCGACGCGGCCCGTCGCGTGCTTGTCCGCCGCGATCGGGAGGCGGAACAGGATGCCCTGTCGCTCCTGCCACGGTACGGAGCCACACCGGCCAGACCCGGGGACGACGATGAGACCCCGGCCCATCACGTTGAGATCCCGCGGGCCCGCCTCGATGCGTCGGTCCCCCAACTTGCGGCGGGTGGCTGGGCGGTGGAGGTGGCCGGCCGACGGTATCGCCCTGCCGGCAGCGTCGCCTGGAACGTCACCAGCGGCATCGATTGGTTCGAACTCTCCGGCACGGTCGATTTTGGAGGCATTTCGGCCGACATCCCTGAACTGCTGGCGGCCTTGGCCCGCGGCGAACGATCGGTCGAGTTGGCCGATGGATCGATCGGCATCCTGCCCGACGATCTTGCCGACAGGTTCGAGCCGATGGCGGTCCTCGCCCAGAAGCACGATGGCGTGCTCCGCTACGGTCGCATTCAGGTGGCGCTGCTCGATGCCCTCCTCGCCGGGCAGCCGACGGCCCGTGTCGACGAGGCCTTCGAGCGGATTCGTGACGAACTCGCCCACGGCCAGAGGCCCGATGCGGAGGACGAGCCGGAAGGGTTCGCCGGCACGTTGCGGCATTACCAACGGGAGGGCCTGGGCTGGCTCACCTTCCTCGAACGGATGGGCATCGGTGGCTGCCTCGCCGACGACATGGGCCTCGGCAAGACGATCCAGGTTCTCGCGCTCCTGGTGCGTCGGCAGGCGGTGCTCGCGGAATCGGGCATCGCCCATCGACCATCGCTGGTCGTCGTGCCCAAGAGCCTGATCTTCAACTGGATCGAGGAGGCGAAGAAGTTCGCCCCTGCGTTGCGGGTGCTGAACTTCACCGGGAATGTCCGAACCGACGCCGCGCAGGCGTTGACCGATCATGATCTCGTTCTCACCACCTATGGCACGCTCCGCCGTGACATCGTGCGGCATCGTGACACCGAGTTCGACTACGTCATTCTCGACGAGGCGCAGTCGATCAAGAACGCCGCCAGCCAGGCGGCTAAAGCCTGCCGTCTGCTCCGAGCACGCCACCGGCTCGCGGTCACCGGCACACCGGTGGAAAATCACATTGGTGAGCTCTGGAGCATCTTCGAGTTTCTGAATCCTGGCCAACTCGGCAGCGCCGCACGGCTGAAGAAGTTCCTGGCTGGCGGGCGCGGCAATGCCTCGGAGATCGTGGCACGGGCCGTACGGCCCTACCTGTTGCGGCGCACCAAGGTGCAGGTTCTCTCCGACCTGCCGGAGAAGACGGAGCAGACCCTTTTTTGCGAGCTCGGCGAGGCGCAGCGCAAGGCCTACGACGATCTGCGCGAGCATTACCGACAGGAACTCACCGGCCGCATCGGCAGGATGGGCATCGGCCGGACGAGAATCGCCGTGCTCGAGGCGCTCCTCCGGCTGCGGCAGGCCGCCTGCCATCCGGGGCTGATCGATCGCGAGCAGATCGACGAGCCGGGCGCGAAGCTCGAGACGCTGCTGGAGCAACTCGGCGAGGTGATCGACGAGGGACACAAGGTTCTGATCTTCAGCCAGTTCACCAGTTTCCTGGCGATCCTGCGCCGGCACCTCGATGCGCGGGAAGTCGTCTACGAATACCTCGACGGCAAGACGACCGACCGACAGGCGCGGGTGCAGCGGTTCCAGGAAGACGCCGACTGCCGTCTGTTCCTGATCTCCCTCAAGGCGGGAGGGCAGGGGCTCAACCTCACGGCGGCCGATTACATCTACATTCTCGACCCGTGGTGGAACCCGGCGGTCGAGGCCCAGGCGGTGGATCGGGCTCACCGCATCGGTCAGACGCGTCGCGTCTTCGCCTACCGCCTCATCGCCCGGGACACGGTCGAGGAGAAGATCCTCGCCCTCCAGGCACGCAAGCGCGAGCTCGCCGAGTCGATCGTGCAGGCCGACGAGAGCATGATCGCGAGCCTGACGGCCGAGGACGTGGAACTCTTGCTCTCCTGACGGCTCATGAAAATCTAACATGAGTCCGGGTGGCGGGAGGTCGGTACACTTTCCACGATGGCCGGGTCTCTCATAGCCACCGACATGTTTCATGGAGGATGCGTGAAGCAGTCCGCCTCCAGTGCGAAGCCGACCGATCGCGGCGCCGGGCACCATGTGCTCGTCGTGGACGACGAGGAGGATCTGCTCGAACTCGTCCGCTACACGCTGACGAAGGAGGGCTACGAGGTGAGCTGCGCGGTCACCGGCGACGAGGCCCTCAAAGCCGTCCGCAGGCAGCCGCCCGATCTGATCGTGCTCGACCTGATGCTGCCGATGATCGACGGCCTCGAGGTGTGCCGCCGACTGAAAGGCGACTCGAAAACCCGCGACATCCCGATCATCATGCTCACCGCGAAGAGCGAAGAGAGCGACATGGTCGCGGGGCTGGAACGTGGGGCCGACGACTACGTCACCAAGCCTTTCAGCCCCCGGGTTCTCGCCGCACGCATCAAGGCGCTGATGCGGCGGAAGGAGGCCGAACGGCAGGCTGATCTGGAGGCGACCGTCCACGTGGGCGAGCTGGTGATCCACCCCGGCCGCCATGAGGTGACCCTCGCCGGCCAGGCCGTGACGCTCACCTACACGGAGTTCGCCCTGCTGCATTTCCTGGCCAAACGGCCCGGCTGGGCATACTCGCGGACGCAGATCGTCGACGCGGTGAAGGGGGAAGATTATCCTGTGACGGAGCGCTCGGTGGACGTTCAAGTCGCCGGCCTACGCAAGAAGTTGGGCGAGTTCGGTTCCTACATCGAAACGGTCCGCGGCGTGGGCTACCGATTCCGGGCGTGATCCCTCACTCCGGTCCGCCCCATGCCCCGAACGCGGTTCTTCTGGCGGCTCTTCTCAGCCCTGTGCGCCGTGGCGGCCGTGTCGCTCGTCGGCGGCTTCTGGGTGGCTTCGGTTCAGCTGGCCCGCCTGGCCGACGCCGCGCTGCTCCGCCGGCTCGGTGATGCGACGACGGCCGTCATCAACCTGCTTCCGTCCAGCGAAGCCACCATCGATCCGGAGGCCTTCAGGCCTGCCGCCGAAGCCGTGCAGCGGGCCGCGCTGGTGGAGTTGAATCTCTTCGATCGCGATGGCAATGCGGTCGGCACGGGTGCGACGACCGCACATGGTTCGGGCCGATCCTCCACTGCCACGATGAACCTGCGATCCGACACGCTTCTGGCCGACGCCCGCGCCGGCCGTTCGGCCACCGCGAGCCGGTACGATGCGGCCGGCGGGAAGCGTGTGATGATGATGGCGGTGCCCCTTGGATCGCCGGGAGATCCCTCCGCCATCCTGTTGGCCGCCGCCGATACGGTCCGCTCCGACCTCGAACTTGCGGCGGCGCAGAGGTCAATCCTCCTCGGATGCCTGCTCTGCGGTAGCGTCGCGGCGGCGACGGCTGCCGCCATCGCCGCCCACCTCGCCCGGCCCGTGCGGGATCTTGCCGGCGCCGCCTCCCGGGTGGCGGGCGGAAAACTCGAGGCGCCGCTGCCCGCACCCGACGCAGCCGAGCTTTCCACGATCGCGACGGCTCTGCACGTGCTCCGCGACCAGCTCGTCGAGCGGGGCCTCACGATCGGCCGGCAGGACACCGAGCAGGAGGCGGTGCTCGACAGCATGATCGAGGGTGTGCTCGCGATCGATGGCCGACAGCGGGTCGTTGGCATCAACCGTGCCGCCGCTGAACTCCTCGGCCTCGACCTCAAGACCGTCGTCGGCCGGTCGCTACAGGAAGTAATCGGCAATCCCGATCTCCGCCGTTTCGCCCTTCGTGCCATCGACTGCCGCGAGCCCGTGGAGGACGACGTCGTGCTTCCCGGCCCTCGCGACCGCACGATCCGCGTGCGTGGGACGGCTTTGCGGGACCTCTCGGGCGATGGCGGCGCGGTGATCGTGCTCAACGACGTGACCGACCTCAAGCGACTCGAGAGCGTCCGACGCGATTTCGTTGCCAACGTCTCCCACGAACTCAAGACTCCCGTGGCATCGATCAAGGGCTTCGTGGAGACGCTCCTCGACGGCGCAGCCGACGACCCTGCCGACCGGCGGCGATTCCTCGGCATCGTCGCACGGCAGGCCGACCGGCTCGAGGCGATCATCGAGGACCTGCTCGCGCTGTCGCGGATCGAGCAGAGCGAGGGGGCCGGAACGCTTCCGCTTGAACGGGCGAACATCGCCGCCCTGCTCGCGGAAGCGGTCGGCGACTGCCTGCCCCGGGCCACCGAACGATCGATCGTCCTCGAGGTGGAGTGCGATGCCGAGTTGGATGCGATGGTGAACGGCCCGCTGGCGGAGCAGGCCGTCATCAACCTCGTGGACAATGCGATCAAGGCCTCCGAGCAAGGCGACACGATTCACGTCTCGGCGCGGATCGCCGACGACGCCGGCGCACGGCAACTCGAGATCGTCGTTCAGGACGAAGGATGCGGCATCGAGCCGTCCCACCTCCCAAGACTCTTCGAGCGGTTTTACCGGGTCGACAAGGGCCGGAGCCGGATGCAGGGGGGCACGGGGCTCGGCCTGTCGATCGTGAAGCACATCGTGCAGACCCACGGCGGCACGGTGCACGTCGAGAGCACACCGGGGCATGGGAGCAGTTTCACGCTCCGGATCCCCACCTGACGCTTCAACCGCCCGACTTCAACGCCGCGTGGAAGTCGAGGATCTGCCGCCAGGCCTCCTCGGGCGTCTCGGCGTAGCTGAAGAGATCGAGGTGGCTGTCGGTGATCACGCCCGAATCGGCCAGGAATTTGAAGTCGATCACCTTCGACCAATAGTCGCGGCCGAAGAGGATGATCGGCACAGGCTGCATGCGATGGGTCTGCCGGAGCGTGAGCGTCTCGAACATCTCGTCGAGCGTGCCAAACCCGCCTGGGAAGAGCACGACCGCCGCCGCCCGGAGGATGAAGTGAAACTTTCGCAGCGCGAAATACTTAAACTGGAAGCAGAGCTCCGGAGTGATGAACGGGTTGGGCTGCTGCTCGGCCGGGAGCTTGATGTTGAGCCCGATGGACTTGCAGCCCACGTCGAAAGCGCCGCGGTTGGCCGCCTCCATCAGCCCCGGTCCCCCACCGGTGACGACGACGTATTTCCGCTCCTCCTCGCACTGGTTGTCGATCGAGACGAGCCGGGCGAATTCACGGGCGTCGTCGTAGAAGTGGCTCATCGCGAGCAGTTGTTCGCTTCGCTCGACCTCCCGCCTCAGCTTCGGATCGCCGGGCGTTGACGCCGCCGCACGCCGAGCCTCGAAGAGCCGTCGCTCGGCCGCCGGACGGTCCACGATCTGGGTGCCGCCGAACACGATCACGGTCGTGGTGATGTTGTCCTCGAGGAAGGCGAGTTCCGGCTTGCCGAGTTCCAAGAGCATCCGAACGCCCCGCATCTCGACCCGCTCCAAGAGCCCGCGATCCTCGAGCGCGAGGCTGTAGCTCGGCGACGAGAGGATTCGCTCCATGTTCTCGGCCACGAGCGCCACGTCGTCGCCCAGCACCGTGTCGGGCAGGATGTCGCAGGCTTTCGGCCGTGACGATGCCTGCGGCGCCGTCGGCTTGGAATCGTTCGGTTTCGAGTGCTTTGCCATCGATTTCATCCGATGAGGGATACCGACTCCCCGATGCCGGGGATATGGACGGCCCAGCCACGGGTCTCCTTGAGATAGTCTGCCATGCCCTGCGCGGCATGGGGCTCACCATGCACGAGAAAGGTCCGCTTCGGCGCGGGCATGTCGGCCAGCCAGCGGCCAATTTCGGTGCGATCGGCATGACCGGACAGGGCATCGACCCGGCGGACCGCCGCCCGGACCGGGATGTCTCGGCCATGGATCCGCAGTTCACGGGCCCCGTCGATCAGCGACCGGCCACGGGTGCCGATCGCCTGAAATCCGGCGACCAGCACCGTTGTCGTCGGATCGGGCAACCGCTGGGCGAGATGGTGCAGGATTCGGCCGCCGTTCATCATCCCGCTGGAGGCGATGATCACGCCCGGGCCGTCAAAGGCATTGATGGCCTTCGATTCGGAGGCGGTCTTGGCAAGCCGTGCGAAGGGCGCCGCCATCGCCTCGGCCACCCCCTGCTCGCGGGCCTCGCTGAAATCGTGCTCGTCGGAATGACGGCGAAAGACCTCGGTCGCCTCCACCGCCATCGGCGAATCGACCCACACCGGCACCTGCGGGATCCGTCCGGCAGCCATCAGCGTGCGCAGCAGATAGACGAGCTGCTGGGCACGGCCGACGGCGAACGAGGCCACGAGCATCATTCCTCCCCGGGCGACGGCCTCTTTGGTCACCGCCTCCAGTTCGTCGAGCGGGCGGCTCGGTGGATGGTTCCTGTCGCCATAGGTGCTTTCACAGACCAGATAGTCGCAGGCCGGCGGCGGCACCGGGTCGTGGAGAAGGGGGGCGTCGTAGCGGCCCACATCGCCGGAAAAAACAATCCGCCGCATGCCTTCGGCGGATGTCGCCTCGACCTCCACGAATGAGCTGCCGAGCATGTGGCCGGCGTCGTGAAACCGGCATCGGATCCCTTTCGCCGGCTCGAACATTTCGCGGCGCGGGACGGTGACGACGAGGCGAAGAACGCGATCGACATCGCGCTCTTCGTAAAGTGGCAACGCGGGGCGGTGCCTTGCATAGCCCTTGCGGTTGGCATAGGCGGCGTCCTCTGCCTGGCACTTGGCCGAGTCATAGAGGAGGAGACCAAGCAGGTCGGCCACCGGCGGCGTCGTGTGGATCGCCCCACGAAAGCCCTCGCGGGCCAGCCTTGGCAGCCAGCCCGAATGGTCGATGTGGGCGTGGGTGAGAACCACCGCATCGACGGATTCGGCCGGCACCGGAAACCGCTCCCAATTTCGTTCCCGAAGCCCCTTTTCCCCTTGGAAAAGACCGCAGTCGAAAAGCACCCGCGCGCCGTCCACCTCGAGCAGGTGCCGGGAGCCGGAAACCGTCCGAGCCGCGCCCAAGAAGCGAAGGTGCATCATTTCGTGTCGGCTCCCTGCTCGCCACGTCCCGTGCTGCCGGCCACGAGAAGTTCGTCGCCGTCGATGGCCAGCGACTCCAGTCGCCAGCCCACACCGGCGGCATCGTAGGTCGCCTGGGGCGAAACGACCACCATGGGGCGGCCTTCATTTCGCCTGAGATCGGTCACCATCCCGGCCTTCGCGAGCCGATGGGCCACCTGGCCGACGACCGCATCAAGCGGGAGGGGCAGACCTCCGAGTCCGGCCGCATTGATCGTCAGACCGACCTGGTTCACCCCCTTGAGCCGTGGCTCGACATCGACCCATGCAACGGACGAGAACGGGCCATACCGAAGCCTCACGCCAAGCTGAACCCGCTGCGATCGAAATGCGACCCGGGGTGATTCGAGCCCCCGTGGCAGCAGGTCCCGATGGTTGCTGGGCAGGTCGGAAGCCAGCCATGCATTGGCCTCGTCGGCCCTGATCACCCCATCCCACGATCCCGATCGCCTCGCCGCTGCGTGGAGAGCCGACGCCTTCGACACCATCCGACGGGCCATCGATTCAAGAGACTCGAGATTCCCGCCAGCCGTCGCCTCCCGATAAAAGGCAGGCTCATACCGAAGCAGAGCAGCGGCCGTAAGCATCACGATCACGGTGATCCCGGGTCCGACCACCGCCAGCGGCAGGAGCCGACGTCCGCCGGCCTCCAAAGGACCGCCCTCGGCCGCTTGGACAGCAGCCTCGCCCTTCATGCTGACGGGTGTCGAAGGCCGCATCACCCGACGAATCCGAAGGCACGGGGCATGGTCATCGGGAGCGTGTCGGTGAGCACCAGTTCGACGTCGTCGCTTCCCTCGTCGTCCAGTTCGTCCCGTAGCACCCGAACGTTTGGTGGAGCTTCGATCCCGATCCGTACCTTGTCGCCACTGACACGCACGACCGTTACAACGACCGAGTCACCAACGCGAATCCGTTCGTTCTGTTTGCGGGAGAGAACCAGCATCTGAACCTCCGTGATGAATGGGTTGGGATGAATATGACAGGAAACATGTACACCTGTCAACCTTGTTCTCCCCGGGGGCATGTCCCGCACGGGTGCCGGTTGGCGAAGATGTACGCCACAGGCAACATCGTCCGGTCAGGAAGACTTTCTTGGGTCCATGCCAAAGGCCTCCGCATGGATGCATTTTTCCGACGACGCACATCGTGCCGCCAAGAACAGCCTCGCACGCCCTCGCGCAGCGAACCCGAAGGGCGTCACGGTTCTGAATGACCGGCCTGATCGGCGTCGCGACGGCGGACGAATTCATCGAGTCCGACAACATCGGCGACGCCCATCCGGGCCGCGGCTGAGTCGATCCGTGACCGATCCTCGTCGATGAACTGGGGATGCACCTTGTGGACGCTTTTGAGCATCCCGTGGCGCGTCGGGATCAATCCGCGTTTTGGTGAGAGTTGCAACGTCACTTCGGATGGAATTCCTCCGGCAGATTCGACCCGCCTGTTGATCGCCAATCGTGGAAAGGGGGGAATGCCGCCCGGATGCATCAGCGACCTCAGAAGGATCGCGGTGTCGGCGAAGCGGCGATAGGCCGTCGCCTCCTCCGGCCCGTGCCCCGTCGTGAACAGCACCGTGTACGAAGCCTTGGGGCCCTCCAAGGCGACCCGGCCGCCCTCCACCGAGAGCGAGTCGCCAAAATCGGGGCCGCCGGACCATCGCATCAGCGGATCCTTCGACTGTCTGGCCCACTTGGCCAGCGACACGTTGAGCCGCTCCAGACGAATCGTCCGAATCTCGGTCTTCATGCAGCGCTGGCCATCCAAAACAACCACTCTCTCACGGGCGGGATCGTGCAGGATGACCTCGCCGATGCGGTCGGCGCCGCCATCTGTCGCCGGGTCGAGAAAGTCCCACGTGACGCCTCGCTCGAAGAGCGTCAGGCTGCGCGCCGCGGGTGACTGGTCGCCATCGACGAACACTTCGGTCTCGATGCGAAGCACGACTCCATCGCCCGCAGAAACCGTGGCCGTGACGAGCATCGCCTGCAGCCACAGGCCCAGGCATGCCACGACCATCGCGCACATGTTTCTGTTCGGCATCACAAGCTCGATCGGGGCCGACCGTACGGGGCGACGGCTATGGCCGGAGGGACACGGGACGTGGGGCGGGAGGATAGCAACCGCCTCGGCCGATCCAAATGGGGAAAAAGAAACAAAGAATGGGCCGTTTCGGTGGCGGAGCCGGAGCCGGGCCGCCATACTGTCGGCATCTTCCCGGCTGACATCCTGGCCCCTCGCACGCGTCCCCACGCCGGAGCCACCCGCATGAACTGCCCGAATCGGCCAGTGCGACGAAGGCACCTGACCCCCCGGTTCGTCCACGGATGGGGAGTCGCGATGCTTCTGACGGCGATCACCGCACGAGGCGACGAGGGCTGGCCACAGTGGCGCGGCCGGGAGGGGCAGGGACACGCCACGACGGCCCGTGACCTGCCGGTCAGATGGAGCGAAACCGAGAACGTCGCCTGGAAGACCCCGTTGCCGGGCCGCGGATGGTCGTCGCCCGTGCTCGATGCGAAGCATGTCTGGCTGACGACCGCCATCGAAAGCGAGGCAAACGCGGACGAGGCCAAGAAGCGTCTGGGCGACACGAAGAACTCGCAGCCGCTCACCGTGTCGGGGCCGGTGCGGATGCACGCCCTGTGCGTCGATCGGGAAACAGGCCGCCTCATCCATGACATCGAGCTCTTTACGGTTCGCGACCCACAGCCGATCCACAGCCTCAATTCCTACGCATCTCCATCACCCGTGCTCGACGCCGGACGTCTGCACTGCCACTTCGGTGATTGCGGCACCGCATGCGTCGATACGGCGACCGCCCGGGTGCTCTGGACGAATCGGGATCTGCGGCTCAACCACGAAAATGGTCCGGGTAGCACGCCGATCGTATGGCGCGACCTGCTGATCGTGCACTGCGACGGCAGCGATGTGCAGTACATCGCCGCACTCGAGGCCGCGACGGGAGCGATCGTCTGGAAGACCAACCGCAGCGGCACGCTCTCCGAGAACCCCGATCTCAAGAAGGCCTATGGCACGCCGATCGTCGTGGGGCTCGACGGCCACGACGTGCTCCTGTCCCCGGCCGCCGACTGGCTCTATGCCTATGATCCGCGCACCGGCCGCGAACTTTGGAAGCTCAACTACGGCGTGCTCGGCTTCTCGATCGTGCCACGGCCCGTGGTGGCTCACGGATTGGTCTACGTCAGCACGAGCTTCATGCAGCCGGAAATGCTGGCCGTGCGGCTGGCCGGCGACGGGGCACCGCAGATCGCCTGGAGGCAGAAGAAGGGGGCGCCGACGATGTCGTCGCCGCTTGTCATCGGGGATGAACTCTCCGTCGTCAGCGACAAGGGGATCATGACCTGCCTCGACGCCCGGTCGGGCGACGTGCTCTGGTCGGAGCGGCTGGGAGGCAACTTTTCTTCGTCGCCCCTCTTCGCCGACGGGCGGATCTACGTCGGCAACCGCGATGGCCACACCTTCGTGATCAAGCCCGGAAAAGAGTTTGACCTCCTTGCCACCAACCAGCTCGACGGCCGAATCTTCGCCACCCCCGCCGCCGTCGGCTCAGCCCTCTACCTTCGCACCGACAAGGCCCTGTATCGCATCGAGAATCGCTGAGGCTGGCACTCACGGCCTTCACGCGAGGAGTTTCACGCCGGCGATCACCAGCACCACCGCCATCAGAAGCCGTACCACCCGTGGCGGGGCATGGAAGGCACCACCCGCGGATCCGATGGTGCCTCCGACCACCACGGCGGCGATCACCGGCAGGCTGATCGACGGGATGGCGCGGCCGGCGACGACGCCGCCACACAGGCCGGCCAGCGAATTGACGAGAATGAACGGGGCCGATACCGCGGCCACCTGTTTCACCGGCGCCGCGCGGAGCGCCAGCAGCGCCGGCGTCAGGAAGACTCCTCCGCCCACTCCTGTAAGGCCGGAAAGAAGCCCGAGTCCGCCGCCGAGGGCCGCTCGAAATGCCGGCGTGTAGGGATGGCATGCCCCCGGATCGGCATCGATCACGTTCGCCCCATCGCGTCGCGCCTCGACGAGGATCCTCGTCGCCGAAACAAGAAGCACGACGCCGACGATCGACTCGAACGTACCGATCGAAAGATGCATCGCGCCACCGATGGCGGCAGCCGGAACGCTCGCGGCCGCAAGCGGCACGAAGAGGGATGATCGGAAATGACCCGCCCGCCAAAACTGGAGCGTGGCGATCGAGGCCACGATCACGTTGAGCACGAGCGCCGTCGGCCGGATGACCTCGGCCGGGATTCCGAAGAGCGCCATCACGGCGATGTAGCCGGTTGCACCGGCATGCCCCACCGACGCATAGAGCATGGCAACAACGCCGATCGCGAGCACGATCAGCGGGCTCATGCGGGCATGACCGCGTGTCTCTCGAGCAGTTCGAGCGGCACGATGTCGAGCGATCGCTCGTGCGTCGCCTCGAGCACCACCGGTGGGGCGCGGCCGACGCGGGCAGCCTCCAGCCACCGCGCGGCACAGAGGCACCACCGATCCCCCGCGACCAGTCCGGGGAAGTTCCACTCCGGATGCGGGGTCACCAGATCGTTGCCTGCCGTCACGGTGAATTCGAGAAAGTCCTTCGTCATGACGGCACAGACCGTGTGCACTCCAGCGTCAGTTGGCCCCGTCCGGCAGCAGCCGTCGCGGAAGAATCCGGTAAGCGGACTGGTGGAGCAGGGCGCAAGCGGGCCGCCGCGCACGTTGCGCTCCGGCTTTCCCGCAGGCTTTCCGTTGGTCTGGTTGATCGCGATCATGGTCTGGCCTCGTGGCGACGGGTCCCAAGGGCAACCGGTATGATGCCCGCCCGATCGCGACCCCGCAAATTCCCGCCCCGATGCTCAGCCTGCACTCCGCCTCGACAGACCGTTGGCTCGCCCAGGTCGATTCGGGCCTCGACGAGGTCCTTGTCGATCATGCCCACTGCGAAAAGAAGGCGGCAGGTGTCGCGATGAACCTGCTTTTTTCCTACGTCGATCATGTCCCGCTCGCCCGCGCGATGACGGAGATCGTCAACGAGGAGCTGGAGCATTTCCGTCTCGTCCTCGACCTCCTCGACCGTCGCGGCATCCCTTTCCGCAAACTGAAGCCGAGCAGTTACGGCCAACGGCTCCACGAGTTGATCCGCAGGCAGGAGCCGGGGAAAGCCGTGGACCGGCTGCTTGTGGCCGGGATCATCGAGGCCCGCAGCTGCGAGCGATTTTCACGGCTGGCCGAGCACGTCCGCGATGCGGAACTCCGCGAGTTTTATCGCAGCCTCTTCGAGTCGGAGGCTCGCCACCATGCGACCTACGTCCGGCTGGCCTGTGATTTCGCGCCGGAGAGCGCGGTGCGCGAGCGGCTCCACGACCTTGCAGCATGCGAAGCCACGATCATCGAGGCGGGTGACGGATATCCGCGGATGCATAGCTAACTATACGCGGACAAAGCCATCCCTGGCCTTTGTCCGCTCGGTCAGCCGGAGTGAACGCCAAGGGTTCACTCGGCTGACAACGTCGCATCCTGCGACCGCCATACGCGGACAAAGCCATCCCTGGCCTTTGTCCGCTCGGTCAGCCGGAGTGAACGCCAAGGGTTCACTCGGCTGACAACGTCGCATCCTGCGACCGCCAGAACGCAAAAGTTTTTTGGAATCAGGATGCCGGGAGGG
>JBJTOU010000125.1:0-4768 GCA_046074725.1 Planctomycetia bacterium | reverse complement strand
CCACCAGCTGCTTGAGCGTGCTGTTCTCCTCCTCCAAGGTCCGAAGCCGTCGTAGTTCGGCGATGCCGAGCCCGAAAACCCACCCTTTCTGGTGATGCCAAGGTTCAAAAAACCGAACATCCCGGATGGATCAAGAATCGGGGAGGACGTCGATGAAATGGCGCAGGGGGATGCCGAGCAAGGAGCCCCCAAAATTTGTGCGTGCAGATTGCAGCTCACCAAGCGTGCAACTTGCAGCACAGCAGGCGGCGGCAGGGAGCGGCATAAAAAGAAGCAACCCGCGGCAACCGCTCGGGTTACCGCGGGTTCTTCGGAAGTTACGCCGGTTCCCAAAACCGGCAAAGTGGCGGGGGTAGGATTCGAACCTACGACCTCGAGGTTATGAGCCTCGCGAGCTACCGGGCTGCTCCACCCCGCGACGTTGGCTTTCCAGTCTGTCGAGGAAAGTGATGGTGATCGCTCCGGCGACCGATGGAACCAATCTATCGGCGGCGGGACGATCCCTGGATAATACGCAGTTGTTGCCCGGAAAAGAAGCCCCAGCCAGAAGGCCCCGGATTTTCGATGGGTTCCGCAGATCCCGTGCGATCACGTTCCGAATGGATCGAACCATGGGCCGCAGGGCCGACGGTCGCGGACGGGCCGCCGGAACGGGAAAAGGGCCAGCCGTTCGATCGCTGGTTGCAGCATAGCTCGCCATTCACGCTGAGCCTGTCGCTCCATGTGATCATCCTTCTCGTGCTGGCGCTCTTGATCACGCGCGAACAGCGGATCGGGCGATTCCGGCTCGATCTGTCATTCGGGCCGGAGCAGGGGGCGGGACCGCTCGCGGACGGCCTGGCCGTCGAGCAGGAGACAGTCGGCGACGAGAGGCCCGACGATGCACAGCCCGTTCCCGACTCGGATACGTCCGAGATGGCGACGATGTCGCCGGAGTCGGCCGATCTGGCACTCAATGACAGCCCGCCCGCTCCCGATCCTGAACCGAAAGAAGATTCGCCAACGACCGACGATGTGGTCGAATCGCCCTCGGCAGGCAGGGCGCCGACGGTGCGTTTCTCGCTGACAGGGCGTTCTCCCGGACGGCGGGATGCGCTCCTCGATGCCGGAGGCGGTGGCGGCGAGACCGAGACGGCCGTCGCTCTGGCGTTGGAGTGGCTCGTCCGCAATCAGGAAAAGAGTGGCCTGTGGAGCCTGCGTGGCCCCTATCTCGACGGCAGCCGCCAGGAGAACCGGCTCGCCGCGACGGCGATGGCGCTGCTCGCGCTGCAGGGGGCGGGCAACTCGACTCGGGATGGGGGCCATCGCGACGCCGTCCAAAAGGGATGGGCTGCCCTTCTCGCGAGGCAGTCACCGAAGGGAACGTTCGACTTCGGAGTCCTGCCCGACGCCCATGCGATGTATGCCCATGCGCAGGCAACGATCGCCCTGTGTGAACTCGTGGCGATGACGGACGATCCCGAGGTGCGGCAGCCGGCCCGCCGCGCGCTGGAGTATGCCATCGCCGCGCAGATGCCCGACGGGGGCTGGCGGTATCATCCACCGGAAGCCAACCGCGACGACAGGGGGGACATGTCGGTCACGGGCTGGTACATGATGGCCCTCAAGAGCGGCGAGATGGCCGGATTCGTCGTGCCATCGGAAACCTACGATCGACTGGAACGGTTTCTGGATGCCGTCTTCGTCTCGGATGAGAAGGGGTATGGCTACCAGATCATGCCGACCCAAAAGTTTTTTCAGATTCGCCCCGCGCTCACCGCCGAGGCGCTCTTGTGTCGGCAGTACCTCGGCTGGCGGAAAGATGATCGGAGGCTCGTTGCGGGCGCCGCGCTGCTGCTTCGAGAGGTGCCGAAAGGCTTCGACTATCCCGATGTCTACGCCTGGTATTACTCAACACAGGTCCTCCACCACATGGAGGGCGAGTCGTGGCGTGCGTGGAATGACTGGATGCGCACGGCTCTGCCGGAGTCGCAGGTCGACAAGGGACGAGAGAAGGGGAGTTGGAGTCCATCCAACGACAAGTGGGGCTACGTGGGCGGCAGGCTCTTCATGACCTGCCTGTGCACCTGCATGCTCGAGGTCTATTACCGACACCTGGCCCTGCCCGCGACGATCGAGGAGGCGCGCCGCCCGGCCGACCCGCTGATGGGAGGCGGATGAGAGAGGGGCGAGACTTCGCCAGCCGATCCGTTCGGAAAAACGCCCATGAGCCCGCCATGAAGCCATCTTGCCGCGATTGTTGTCGTGGACGGTCACCGTCGCGCTTCCGACCCCGATGCGAACCATGACGCCGAGTCGAACGACCGCTACAGCCAGGGCAAGGCCGCCGTCTACGCCGACTACCGCAAGATCCTCGAAGGGAAAGACATCGACGTGGTTCACGTGGCCACGCCCGACCACTGGCATGCGAAGCCGGTGATCGAGGCGATGCTCTTCCGCCCGTATCGCAAGGGCTACGAGATCGAAATGTCATGGAGACCGCTTCCTCCGGAGGCGGATCCCAGGTTCCGCTCGTGGAACAAGCGGACTACTCCAGCCCGCCGAATTGCCGGATCGCCTCGTAGGCCACGAGTGCGGCGCAATTGGCCACGTTGAGGCTTCGCACCTGCGGTCGTGCGGGAATCGCGAGGTGCCGGCCCGGGTGGGCCGCAAGCAATTCCGTCGAGAGCCCTTTCGACTCGCTCCCGAAGACGAGCACGTCGCCGCGGACGTAGGCCACGTCGGTGTAGCTCCGCCTGCCTCCCACCTCGTAGAGCCAGTTCGGCTGGCGGCCGATCGCGGCGAGCCGCGCGACCAGGTCGTCCCACGAATCGGCCACCTCCCATTCGAGCTCGTCCCAATAATCGAGGCCGGCCCGCCGCAGGTAGTAGTCGTCGAGCTTGAAGCCGATCGGCTTCACGAGCCACATCTTCGCGCCGATCGCCACGCAGGTCCGCCCCACGTTGCCGGCATTGGGCGGTATTTCCGGCTCGTGGAGGACAATATGAAGGAGCGGGTCATACCGCATGGGCGTATCCCCGGCAGGGGCGTGTCTGCTATTGTTTGATGGACACAAGTGTCACACGAGGTGCAGCCTTGGTCGAGATCAAGCGAAATCCCACCCGGCCGGTCAGGATCGGCAGCATCACGATCGGCGCAGATCACCCGATCGCCCCGCAGAGCATGACCGCGACCCACACGCAAGACGTGGAGGCGACGCTCGCGCAAGTCGAAGATCTCCACCGGGCGGGCGCGGGCGTCGTCCGCATCGCCGTCGATTCGAAGAAAGACGCCGCCGCGCTCCCCGCGATCCGCGCCGGCACGAAGGCCAATCTCGCGATCGACCTGCAGGAGAATTACCGGCTTGCCGTCGAGGTCGCCCCCCATGTGGACAAGCTCCGCTACAACCCCGGCCACCTCTACCACCACGAGCCGACGAAGCCCTGGCAGGACAAGGTGAAATTCATCGCCGACGTGGCCGCGGCCAACGACTGCGCCCTCCGCGTGGGCGTGAATTGCGGCAGCGTCGATCCCGCCAAGAAAGAAAACTTCGCCGAGGACGATTCGCTCGGGCCGATGCTCGCAAGCGCTCTCGAGCACTGCGAGCTGCTCGATTCGATCGGCTTCACGCGATACGTCGTCTCGCTCAAGGATTCGGACCCGAAGAAGGTGATCGAGGTCAACAGGCGGTTTGCCGAGGCGCGGCCCGACGTGCCGATCCACCTCGGCGTCACCGAGGCGGGCATGCCCCCGGACGGCATCATCAAGACGCGGATCGCCTTCGAGCAATTGATCTCGCGGGGCATCGGCGACACCGTCCGCGTGTCGCTCACGGTGCCGAACGCCGAAAAACCGCAGGAGATCGCCGCCGCCAACGCGATCCTCGCCGACATCGCGGCAGGCCGCGTCCGCAGCGTGGTCGATTACGGCCTCTCGTCGCTCAACATCATCTCCTGTCCGAGCTGCTCGCGGGTGGAAAACGAGGCCTTCATCGAGCTCGCCAAGCAGGTGAAGGAGATGACGGCCTACGCCAAGGAGCATGCGATCACGATCGCGGTGATGGGCTGCCGCGTGAACGGCCCGGGCGAGACAGACGACGCCGACCTCGGCCTCTGGTGCGGCCCCACGCATGTGAACCTCAAGAAGCGGAGCGCCGAGCTCGGCGCCTTCCCCTACGACGCGATCCTGCCCAAGCTCCGCGAGGAGCTCGACAAGTTGATCGCCTCGCGGGCCTGACGACCATGCAGCAGCTTCAGATCGTCGATCCCTCCGCGAGCGCGTCGTGTGCAGCCGGCACTTCCGTGATGCCGGCGGTCGCTCCCGTCGATCCGGCCACCTGCCGCGGCACGTTCGCCATGGTGAGCCTCGGCTGCCCGAAGAACCTCGTCGATACCGAACGCATGCTCGGCCTCCTGCGGGACGACGGCTGGCAGCTCGTGGGCGAGCCTGCCGGATCGGACCTCGTGATCGTGAACACCTGCGCCTTCATCGACGCCTCGCGGGACGAGTCGTATGCGGCGATCAACGAGATGCTCGACCTCAAGAAGGCGGGCCAGACGCGGGGCGTGATCGTGGCCGGCTGCCTCGCCGAGCGGCAGAAGGAGTCGCTCCTCGACGAGCTGCCCGGCGTGGACGCCGTGATCGGCGTGTTTTCCCGTGACGAGGTGGCCCGCGCCGCCGAGCGGCTCGTGGGCGGCCTCGGCGACCAGCGGAGCGTGTTCCGGCCGGCGCCGGCCCGGGCGCTCGCCGACGGCGGGCGGCTGCGGGTCACGCCCCGCCACATGGCCTA
>JBJTOU010000124.1:0-11296 GCA_046074725.1 Planctomycetia bacterium | reverse complement strand
GCGTTGTAGGGACCGTTGAACTTGCTCCCGGGTACGCCGAAGTTGCCCACGAACCCGCCGTCCAGCCATCCATACACGCCGCCGCGCTCGCGCTCCCCAAACAGGAACCACGCCTGCCCCGAGGGAATGATTCCGGTCATGACTTCGTCGGTGAGCACGGGGTCGAGCGACTCGAACGCACCAGCCTGCCCAGGTTCACCGACGAACGGAGCGTCCTGCGCGACTGCGGCGACTGCCGAGGCGAGCGCGACCGCGAGGACCGTGGCGCCGCGACGCATGATTTCTTCGCTGCAAGGCATGCTCGACGCTCCGGTGGGCCTGATGCGGTGAACCCCCACATGCGTCTGGATTCGGCCTGCGGACCGGCCTGGCCTTCGCGACGGCTCCGCGCGGAGAAAAAGTCCGGGCCCGCCACGCCACTTTCCTTGCTTGCGGGCGGCACGGCAAACCTCCCGGCCCACCCGTCTTCCGGCCCAGCCCCGCCGAGTTCATGGCTGTCGCGACGGAGGTGCCGAGCTGCGACGCCTGGGGGCCTTGCGAGAGAATCGCCGGAACGAGGCCCATGTTCGGCGTGTTGCCGGGCTATCCTTCGGTGTGCCGTTCACGGCAGGGCCGGCGCGACACTACGCTTTGCGGACATCGGCGGTGCCATGGCCAGGATCACGCTCATCAACCCGCGTTTCGACGAGTCGTACTGGGGGCTCGAACGCGCGCTGCCGATGTTCGCGAAACGTGCCGTGCTACCGACCGCCGGCCTGCCTCTGCTCGCCGCCGTCACGCCACCGGAGCACCACCTGACGATCGTCGACGAAAACGTCGCCACCATCGACTTCGACCGTGTCGCCGCGTCCGACGTGGTCGGCCTCACCGGCATGAGCGTGCAACGACGACGGATGGACGAGATTCTCCGCGAGCTCAAGCGGCGGAAAGCTTTCTGCGTGGTCGGCGGCCCGTGGGTGAGCGTCGAGGAGGGAGCCTTCGGGGATCTCGCCGACGTCGTGTTCGTCGGCGAGGCGGAGGAGTCGTGGCCCCGGTTCCTGCGGGAATGGGAGGCGGGCCGTCACGGCCGCCGCTACGAGCAGGCCGAGCGGACCGAGATGTCCACCGTTCCCGTGCCGCGGTACGACCTGCTCGACATGCGCCGCTACATGTTCGGGAGCGTGCAGTTCTCGCGAGGCTGCCCGTTCCAGTGCGAGTTCTGCGACATCATCGTCACCTTCGGCCGCCGGCCGCGGATGAAAACCGCCGCGCAGATCATCGCCGAACTCGAGGCGCTGCGCCGGCAGCGGATGGCGATCGCGTTCGTGGTGGACGATAACCTGATCGGCAACAAGGGGGCGATCCGCGAAGTGCTCGCCGAGGTGGCTGCCTGGCAGCGTCGCCACGACTATCCGCTTACGCTTTTCTCGGAGGCCTCCATCGACCTCGCCGACGAACCCGAGTTGATGGCGGCGATGACGGAAGCCAATTTCACGAGCGTCTTCATCGGCATCGAGACGCCCAACGAAGAGTCTCTCCGCGAGACGAAGAAGGTGCAGAATCTCCGCGGCAGCCGGTCTCTCGTTGAGAAGGTCCACGCGATCCAGGCCGCAGGGCTCGACGTCTGGTGCGGACTCATCGTCGGCTTCGACGCTGATGACGAGGGCATCTTCGCGAGGCAGCTCGAGTTCGTCGAGCGGTCGCGGATCTCGCATGCCATGCTGGGCATGCTCGCCGCGATCCCGAAGACGCCGCTCTACGAGCGGCTCCGAACCGAGGGCCGACTCGACGCGGCCGGGGAGCCGGTGTTCGGAACCAACGTCATTCCGGCAGGGATGACGCGCGAACGGCTTCGGGCCGGCTACATCGACCTGCAGCGGCGTCTCCACGAGCCCGAGGCGTGGTTCGACCGCCTCGACCGGCTGTTCCTCGACGGCGACTTCCGTTTTGGCCTGCCTCGGGCAACGCACCTCCGCAGCCGGCCTCTTGCCCGATGGCGGACGGCCGCCGCGGATGTGGCCAGGGCGGCGGGCGTGTTCGCCGCCCTGATGGCCCGCGTCCGCGATCCGGCGATCCGGCGCACCTATTGCCGTCGGATGTTCCAACTCGTGCGTCGGCGTCGCGATCCCGCGGTATGGATGGTCTACGCGATCAAGTGCGCGATTCACTTCCACCACCACGGCATGGCACAACGGATGGCGGAAGGAACAGGGAGCCCGGTGAACACCTTCTGATGCACGCTGCCGTGGATTCCCCGACCCACGAGGTCTGCGTCCGCGATAGCAGCGCGAGTTCCGCGGTCAGTCCGGGGCCGAACGGGCCACGCACGGGCCAGCCGCATCGGCTTCGAGCATCCGTGCGAGGATGATGAGGATCGTCGCACTCGACATGTTGCCGTGGTCACCGATCACCCACCCCATTTGCTCCCGCGACGACCGGCACCCGGATATCGTGGATCGCTTGCGGAAAGCCATGGCCGCCCACGAGGCCGACATCGATCCCGTCCCCGAGAATCTGAGGGTGAAATTGGGCTCCGGCAACGGCGCGTGATCCTTTGTTCTCGCCCCGACGCTTGCCGAAGTGCCGTTGGCCGACCTATCCCTTCCTGCGGGCTGAAGAGCGGGACGATCCGGCCGATCACTCCGGCGGCCTGCCATCAAGGGCGGCACGCACCTTCTCGCGAGCGGCCCGCCACCGATACTTCACCGTTCTTGGCGAGCACTCCAGGAGCGTGGCGATCGTTTTCTGGTCGGCACCGACGTACCACACGAGGTGGAAGAGTTCTCGCTCGTCGTCCGGCAGCAATGCGATGGCCTCGTGAAACCGCGTCCACCGCTCGAGGACTGGCTCTCCCGCAGAGGCGAGATCGACGAACTGGGCACCCGACGCCGGCCGAGCATCCCGCGGGATGACGTTGGATGCGTGGTTGGCCGCATACGACTGGGGTCCGGCGTGGCGGCGGGCCAGGTCGATGAGTTCCCGGTTGAGCTGCGTGGCAGCCAGAGCCATGACAGAGCGTGCCGAGTCGATTCGAACCGTGGCCAGTGCCCGATGGAGGCGCATCGCCGCGTTTTGAAAGACGTCGTCGGTGTCGTCCCACCGCCGTACGGCCGGAAAACGGCGGAGCATTCGGTGTGCGAGCATCCGAAGACGCTCGGCACACAGTTCGATGATCCGGCCGCGGGCGGAGAGATCGCCGGTCGCCAAGGCCTCGAGGCAGGCGACGAGGTCGGGGGAAGCGAGGTCGTCGGCATCCATGGCGATGGCGAGCCGGTCTCGGGAAAAATTTCGCCGACGGTTGCCCCTCTCGGCCGCCGCGCTCGCCTAACAGAGTGTTGGGACGTGTTGCGGCGACGCGATTGGAGCAATTTCCGCCATGCACAGGATACACGACGTTCGAGGGAAGGTCCGCGTTTTTTTGAGGCGGGGCGGAATCCGGCCCCATGCCGTGCTCAATCTTCCTCCGGCCGTGGATGATCCGGTGCGGATCATCCAGGCGGCTCAGATTCAGTTGCGGCGATGGCGTCGGGCGAGCCTCACGAACGGCGATGCAGCCGATGCCGGCCGTGTCGGCGAAATCATCAACGCCCGCGAGTTGCTGCTCAGCCGAGCCATTCAGCTCCCGGCCCCGCCGCGCCGTGGCTTTGGGGTGACAACCCCGTGCGAGGGGGTAGACTCCTCCCATGGCCTTGGAGAACAACAGTCATTCGCCGGGGACGGAGGTTGACCGAGTTGGCCGGCGGGCCGGTACGGCAGACCCTGCCGAGCCGCCTGATGTTGCCGGAGAACCGATCGGATCAGCGGGGACGGTCGAGAACTGGTGGCAGCGGGCGCCGTCTTCGGCCGCGATTCCGTCGGCGCTTTCAGATGGCTCCGACGACTTCGGTTTTGGTGCCGGACCGTTCGTCGAGCTACCGTGCGGAACCGACCTCGGTGGGGTGACGATCGTCCGGCCAATCGGTTCCGGGGGCATGGGCCGGGTGTACGAGGCGATGCAGCACTCGCCGGCCCGAAGCGTCGCCGTGAAGGTGATGCGAGACGGGATCGTGTCGGCATCGCAGGTCAAGCGATTCGACTACGAGGCGCAGGTGCTGGCCCGGCTTCGCCATCCGAACATCGCGCAGATCCACGCCCTCGCCACGGCACGAGTCGGCCCGCTGACCGTGCCGTACTTCGTCATGGAACTGGTGCCAGACGCGCTCCCCGTGACAGTCTACTGCGACCGGCATGAGGTTTCGTGCCGCAGGCGGGTGGAACTGCTTCGCCGCGTGTGTGCTGCGGTGGCCCACGGGCACCAGAAGGGTGTCATTCACCGCGACTTGAAGCCCGGCAACGTGCTCGTGGATGCCGTCGGTGAGCCGAAGGTGATTGACTTCGGCCTGGCCCGTTCGATCGACGCCGAAGCGGTCGGGACCACGATGCTCACCGAAGCGGGCCAGATCATCGGCACTGTCCACTACATGAGCCCGGAGCAGCTCGCCGGCCGGAGCGACGACATCGACGCCCGCAGCGACGTGCATGCGATCGGGCTCATCCTGCACGAACTCCTCACGGGAAAGCTCCCCTACGACATCCGCGGACGGTCGATCGTGGAGGCGATGCATATCGTCAGCGAGCACGAGCCACGGTCGGCGGCAACGGTCGCCCGGGCCGTTCGACTGGATCGATCGATCACCCGCGACGAGGCACGGTCGCTCGGCGTGATCGTCGCGACCTGTCTGGAGAAGAACCCGGAGAACCGCTATCCGACGGCTGCCGCCGTCGAGGAGGACCTCGCGCGGTGGAGCGAAGGAGAGCCGATCCTGGCCCGACCGCCAACGGCATGGGAATCGCTCGTGCGGCTGGCACGCCGCCACCGCGCGGCGGCAGCGGCGGCGATCGGCACCCTTGCCGCAATCATGGCGGCGAGCATCGGCATTGCGTTCTTCGCAGTGCGGGCGGAACGGGCTGCGGACGAGGCTCGCTCGCAGCTCTACCGGGCGACCGTCCTGTTGGCCGCGTCGGCAAGAGACGGCGGCTCCGTCGCCGAGGCCAAACGCCTGCTCGAGTCGGCCCGCAGCCTGAGGGCTGCGGCGGGGGCCGAACGCCCGATCGAGCTGCCATGCCTCGCAGCGTCGCTCGATGACGCGGTTTGCGTACAAACCAGACACGAGGGAACGGTCCGCGCGGTGGCATGGTCGCACGACGGGCAACGGCTCGCGACGGCCGGCGAGGACCGCACGGTTCGAGTCTGGGCGCCGGCCCTGTCTGAAGGCGGCTTTGAACCGCTGGCTGTTTTGCATGGCCACGAGGATGACGTGTGGGCCGTGGCATGGTCGCCCGATAGTCGGCTTCTGGCCACCGCCTCGGCGGATGGCACGGCCCGGATCTGGGACGTCGGCCGAGGTGTGGAACGTGCCCGCCTCGAAGGGCATGAAGGGACCGTGTATGGAGTCGTCTTCTCCCCCGATGGACGTCGTCTCGCGACAGGATGCCGCGACGGGCAGTGCCGGATATGGAATGTGGCCGACGGCACCGAGGAGATGCGGCTGGATGCCGACGGCGGTACGGTCTATTCCGTCGCCTTCTCCCCCGATGGTGGTCTGCTCGCGACCGGATCGCAGCATGGCCATGGGCGGCTCTGGGACGTGGCATCGGGTGAACCCGGCATTCTGCTCCAAGGGCATGCCGGCCGCGTGTTCTTCGTGGCGTTTTCAGGCGACGGTGGCCGCCTGGCGACGGCCTCCGAGGATGCCACCGCACGGGTATGGGACATCCGCTCGGGGCGGGAGATGGCGGTGCTGCATCATCCGACGAAGCTCAACGCCGTCGGCTTCACAGGAGATGGCCATCTGGTGACGGCCGCGAACGACGCCGTGCTGCGGCTGTGGGATCCGGAATCTGGCAGGGAAATCGACCGTCGGCTCGGTCACGATGGCGGGATCTGGTCGGTGTCGGCGATGGCGGATGGGCCGTGGATCGCAAGCGGCGGGGTCGATGGATCGGTGCGGCTGTGGCGTACCGATCGAAGCGGCAATCCATCCATTCGATGCGAGGCGTTCGTGCGGTCGGTCGCCCACCCTCCCGCCGGCGACATGATCGCGGTGGCCACGGTGGTGGGCATCGACCTGCGCGACGCCCGATCGGCGGAGCCGTTGGGCATCCTCTCCCACGAGGGTCGGCGAGTGAACGACGTATGCTTCTTCGATGGCGGACGAAAACTCGCCGCAGCGTGCGACGAAGGGGCCGTCGCCGTGTGGACGGTGTCCGCGCGCACTCTGGGCGACACGTCGGCCGAGCAGTCGGCCCCGGCCGTCATCGAGGCCCATTCGAGGCGGGTCTATTCCATCGACTCGCACGCCACGGGGAGCCGGCTGGCGACGGCGGGTGAAGACAAAACCGCACGGATCTGGCAGTGTGACGGCGATCCGAAGGAGATCCTGTCGCTCAAGCACGAGAAGCGGGTGCTCTGCGCCCGATTTTCACCCGATGGAGGGCTGCTCTACACCGCGTGCGAGGACAGGATCGCACGAGCCTGGGAGACCGACACCGGTCGCGAAAGACGGCGGTTCGTGGGGCACACCGAGCCGGTGAACTGGCTCGTTGTGTCGCCGGACGGCCGGTCGCTCGCGACAGCGTCGAGCGACGCGACGGTCGGTCTTTGGGATGCCGCGAGTGGTTCGTTGCGGGCCAGGCTCACTGGGCCGGCCCGGCAGGTCTGGAAGGTGGCGTTCACGCCCGACGGAAGCCGGATCATCGCCGTATCGGCCGATGGCGGTGTGTATCTCTGGGACGCGGCCTCCGGCGAGGCGGTGTCGGTGCTTCGCGGGCACTCCGCCGAAACATGGGGCGTGGCGGTCAGCCCGGACGGCTCGACGATCGTGAGCGGCGCGGGCGACGAGACGATCCGCCTGTGGGGACGAACCGCGGCTGGGGGCCGGTCGCGGTTACCGTGACGCGAGCACCTGGCCGAGCGTCTCCTGGAGCACGCCGGCGCTCCGCCTGAGGCCCTGCATCTCCTTGGGCCACAGCTCGAGCTCGACGATTCGTTCGGCACCGGCCCGGCCGACCACGGTGGGCACCGAGATCGCCACGTCGCGAAGGCCGTAGCCGCCCGTCATCACCGTCGACACGGGGAGCACGCGTTTGGAATCCATCGCGATCGCATGGATCACCTCGGCGATCGAGACACCGACCGCGAAGCCGGCGCCGGTCTTCTTCTTGATCATCTCTGCGCCGCTCGTCTTGGCCCGCTGAAAAACGTCCTCGCCGAGCTTGTGCGTGAAGCCGGGCCACTTTTCCAGCGGCAGGCCGGCGATGGACGCGCTCGACCACACCGGCACCATGCTGTCCCCGTGTTCGCCGATGATCATCGCCTGCACCTGCGTGGCCGGAGCCTTGAGGTTCATCGCCAAAAGGCTCCGGAAGCGGAGCGTGTCGAGGAGCGTGCCCAGGCCGATCACGCGGCCCTTCGGCAGGCCGAGTTCCTTCTCCGCCAGATACGTGAGGATGTCGACTGGGTTGCTGACGACGAGGATCGTGGCGTCGGGACGGTGGCCGGCGGTCTTGATCGCCCCGAGAATCGTCTTGAAGAGTTCGACGTTGCGGTTGATGAGCGCCAGCCGGCTTTCGTCGGGCTTTCGCCGCAGTCCCGCGGTGATGCAGATTACGTCGGCGTCAACGAGGCACTCGTAGCCGCCGGCATGGATCACCTGGTCGGCGGTCGCCGGGCTGCCGTGGAGCATGTCCAGCGCCTGGCCGTCGGCGAGGTCGGGATTGGCGTCGATGATCACGATCTCGTGGACGATGCCGCCGAGCTGCAGCGCGAAGCCCGCCGAGGAACCCACGATCCCACCGCCACCGATGATGCCGACTTTCATGTGATGCTCCAGAGGAGGACGGACTATGCTTCGAATCTCAGACTGTTGTTGCGGAAACGGGAAGGGGTTGCCCTTGCCCTCGAGCGGGCTAAGGAAGCAAGCGCAGCCATGGATGGCGAAGCGCAGCAGACTTGCAGAGAGCGGAGGGCTGGAGGCCCGGAGCGAACGTCAGGCAAGGGGTCATGGGCAACCCCTTTCTCCACGCGGTCACGCTGCGGTAATCCCTAGCTGCTTGCAGACTGTCTCCGTGACGATTTTCACGAGGTGTTCCTGGTCGAGCCCCGCCGGGGCGGTGGGCCGGGTGGCCGTGCCGGGGTCGGCCCCCATCGGGGGCGGGGCATCGAAGGCCTTGCGGTCCACGCCGGTCGTGCCCCAGCTCGAGCGGAAGACGTCGTTGGAGCAAATGTCGCAGTTCTCCATGCCCTTCTCGAGCCGCGGGTCGGTGTAGCCCCACTTGGCCTTCAGATCGAGCAGTTCCTTCGTTTCCTGCGTGGTGAGGTAGGTGACCCGGCCGAGATCCTTGGCGAGCATGAGGATTCGGCAGTAGGCGTCGAGAATCTCGGTCCACCAATAGGCTCGTTCGACCGTGTCGCCGAACGTGACGGTGCCGTGGTTCGCCATCACCACGGCGCTCGACCTTCTCACGAAGGGCCTGACCGAGTCGGCCAGCGACTGGCCGCCGGGCGTGCGATAGCAGGCCAGCGGCACGTCCCCGAGGAAGACCTCGACCTCGGGGAGCACGCAGGGCGGGATCGGTTCGCGGGCCACCGCGAATGCGGTGGCGTGCGGCGGGTGGCAATGGACCACCGCGCCGACGTCGGGCCGCTCCGCGAAGATCGTGAGGTGCAGCAGGATCTCGCTGGAGGGCTGACGGCTGCCGTCGAGCCGGTTGCCGGCCATGTCGACGACGCACAGATCGTCGGGACGCAGAAAACCCTTCGACATCATGGTCGGCGTGCAGAGCACGGCATCCGGGCCGAGGCGGGCCGAGATGTTGCCGTCGTTCCCCGCGGCGAAGCCCTTGGCGTAGAGACGCCGGCCGATCTCGCAGATCTCCTCCGCGAGCGCGGCGCGATCCCGCGCGGTGGAGGGGTCTGGGGCGGTCGGGGGCTGCATGGTGCTCACGGGTCGCTCGCCCGATACTATCGTCGCTCGCCCGAGCGGCACAACCGCCGCCGGCCCGGTGGGAAAACGCGGATGATCGTGCTTCAGCTCGTGTGCCGTGACCTCGCGCGGCTCGCCGCGGCCGGCACCGCCCGGTGCGGGGCGATCCGACGGTGCGACCCCGCAGCCGATCGGGAGGGCGTGATCCGACTCGCCGCGGCATCCGCGGCGGGTTCGTCGCAGGCTGGATTCAGCCCATCGGCCGCCGGGCTCTTCCAGGATCTCGTGTCGCGGTCTGGCCGGGACGTGACGGCGTGGGTCGCGTTCGGGGCTCCGCCCGGCGACGCGGACAGGATCGTCGGCTACGCCTCGCTCGTGGTCACCGGCGGTGGCAGGCCCGATCGCTGGGCGATCGGCGGGCTCCTCGTCGATCCCGGAATTCGGCGCCGCGGCGTCGGCCGGGGGCTCGTGGCCGCCGCGGCGGCATGCGCCCTCGCCGCGGGCGCCGGGGAGATGTGGGCGGAGACCCGGGCGGACTGGACGGCCGCCGTGGCCTTCTGGAGGGCCGCGGGCTTCCGCCCCCCCGATGCCGACCGGCGGCTGGTATGCTGACCGCTGACGTTCGGTTCATGGGCCTGGCGGAGGGAGCGAGCATGGCGGATTCGCCGCGTCAGCAGTTCGAGCGCGACATCGACAACGTCCGGCGGATGCACGACGACCTCGTACGCGGGGCCGGCGGCACGCCCGGGGGCACGTGGCTCTTCTTCACGGGCCTCGTCCTCGCGGCGGCCGGGCTCTGGTTCTTCCTCAGCAACGTCCACGTCATGACCGATCCGTTCGGCATGATCTCGGGGTTCCTCGGCGGCGGCCGTCACGGCTTCGGCCACGCGGGCCCGGCCGTGAGCACCGGGATCGTCTTCGCCCCCGTGTTTCTCGGGCTGGTGCTGCTGTTCTACGATGCCCGGCTGAAGTGGGGCTGGGCGCTCTTCTACACCGGGCTCGCGCTGATCGTCATCGAGATCCTGAGCCGGATCCGGTTCCAGATGGGCATGCCGGTGAGCAGCCTCCTGCTGATGCTCGGCATGATCGCCGCCGGGATCGGCATGATGCTGCGGAGCTTCCGCGACCTCTCGCCTTCCGAGGGGCGGGGCGACGGCGGGACCGGCGCGGCCTGATGCCGGCAGCCGGCCCGGCGGCCGGTCAGCGGAGGAAGGCCTCGTGCAGGCCGCCGTCCACGGTGAGGATCTGGCCGGTCGTCCGGCCGAGCCGTCCCGAGACGAGCAGGAAGTAGGCCTCCGCCTGGTCCGCCGGCGTGATCGGCGTCTTCGTGAGCGTGCGGTCGGCGTAGAACCGGGCGAGCTTGGCGACGAGCGACTCGGTGGCCTCGCCGTCCTCGTACGGGATCCCGTACTTCGCGAGCGACCCGATGACGCGGTCGCGCGGGAACATCGCGCTGCCCTGGACGACCGTCGCCGGTGCGACCCCGTTGACCCGCACCAGCGGCGCGAGTTCGATCGCCAGTTCGCGGACGAGATGATTGGCGGCGGCCTTCGAGGTGTCGTAGGCGAGGCTGCCCTTCTTGGCGACGACGGCGTTGGCGCTCGTCGTGAGGACGAGGGCTCCGGGCAGGCCCTGCTCGCGCCAGGTGGCGAGGGCCTCGTCGGCGACGAAGTAGCTCCCGCTGACGTTGATCCGGAAGGTGAGGTCCCACGCGGCGTCGGGCACGTGCCCCGTCGTGTCGCTGGCGACGAAGATCCCGGCGGTCACGCAGATCGAGTCGAAGCCGCCGTAGGCCAGCGCCACGCGATCGAGCATCCGCCGGATGCTCGACCTGTCGGTGATGTCGGCGTCGAGCCCGACGGCGGGCCCGCAGCCGCTGACGCCCGACCCCGCCACGCCGATGCCGAGGCCGTGCCGGTCGGTGATCTCCCTGGCCGTGGCGGCCGCCGCGTCCGCCTTGAGGTCGACGCAGACGACGTGGGCCCCCTCCCGCGCCACCCGCAGCGCCGTCTCCCTGCCGATGCCGCTGCCGGCGCCCACGACGACGATCACCTGCCGCGCGAGTTCCTTCTCCGCCGGCATCCGCCGGAGCTTCGCCTCCTCCAGGAGCCAGTACTCGATGTCGAACGCCTCCTGCTGCGGCAGCGCGATGTACTCGTCGATCGCCTCGGCGCCGCGCATGACCTCGACGGCGCAGTTGTAGAACTCCGCGGTGACCCGCGACTCGCTCTTGTCCTTGCCCCAGGCGATCATGCCGAGGCCAGGGATGAGGATGACGGTGGGGTTGGCGTCGCGGATCGCTGGTGAGTCGGCGTGGCGGCAGCGGGCGTAGTAGGCCGCGTAGTCGTCACGGT
>JBJTOU010000123.1:0-27759 GCA_046074725.1 Planctomycetia bacterium | reverse complement strand
GCTAACCCAGTACACGCCCAACCGCAAGTACATTAACATATCATACGCAATGTAAACTCGTGTAGTAATATCTACGAATCTAATATACAAGTACTCGGGTAATTCCAGCCGCGCCCTCACCGAGCCCACGCCCGCCCGGATCGCCAGCCTCGTCCACGATCTGGCGATGAAGCGGCTGCTCGACGGCCAGTTCGACGAGTGCGGCCTCACCCTCGAGGAACTCGAGCTCATCGAGCAGAGTCTCGTGAAGAGCCTCACCGCGGTCTATCACGGTCGCGTGAAGTACCCCGATCAGAGGACGGCCTGACGTGACCGGTCGGCCGTTGCCACACGCCCGCCGATTCCGACACGGCACCGCCGCCGGCAGCCTTTCGATCGAGATCGTCGATCGGCAGCGGAGGCTGCGGGTCTCGGCGTCGTGGCTGGAGGCGGTGGCCCGTGCCGCATTGACCGCCGAGCGGGTGCGGGATGCCGAGATCTGCATCGTCGTCGTCAACGACCGGCGGATCGGCCGGCTCCACGACGAGTGGTTCGACGATCCCTCGCCGACGGATGTCATCACGTTCAACCTGTCCGACGGAGGGGATCCCGTCCTCCGCGGCGATATCGCCGTCAGCGCGGAAACGGCCATGCGTATGGCCCGCCAGCCCGGGCTCTCCCGGCCGGGATGGACGCCACGGCACGAGCTGGCGTATTACGTCGTCCACGGCATCCTGCATCTCACTGGATACGATGACCGTACCCCGGCCGACCGCCGCGCGATGCGGGCGAGGGAGCGGACCGTCATGCGGGAGGCCGGCCTTCCGGCTCCGCCGCGGTCCGTGGGGCGCCTCCGTTCCTGACTCGGATCGCCGTTCGACATGCATCCCTCCGCCTTCGTCCGCATCGAATCGGCGCTCGTGTTTCTCGTCGTGGCCGCCTTGGCCGCCGTGCAGGCCCGCGCGTTTCGCGGCGCCCAGAGGCACCAGGTGCAGGAAATCTGCCGCCGCCGCGGACGGCCGGAACGATCCGCGGAGATCATCGAAGGGAGCGAGACGATCGCCTTCATCGCCGCGTCGGTGGTGGTGATGGCGGCAGTGGTCGCCACGCTGCTGGCGTCGAGGTGGCTCGTCGAGGCGACCGCCGGCTCGCCCGCCCTGAAGGCATCGGCAGTGGCCGGATGGATCCTGCTCGCGTGGCTGATGCTCGTGGTGGTGCCGATGCTCTTCACGAAGTTCATCGGCGCCTGGTTCGTCGTGGCGACCTGGTCTTTGTGGCGTCCGATCGTGGCGGTAACGGCACCGGCGGTGAAGCGACTGGCGGGGCTCGCGTCCATGATCGCGCGGCTCCTCGTGCGACCCGCGAAAGCCGCCGCCAAGGCGGACGGCCAGGAGGAACTTCGGGCTGTCGTGGACGAGGCCCATCGCGAGGGATGGCTGCCAGGGGGGGCCCGCGCGATGATCGAGGGCGTCATGAGCCTCGATCAGGTGCGGGTGGGCCAGATCATGACGCCACGGACGAACATGATCTGCGTTCCGCTGGCAATGCCCTGGGGCGAGATCGTCCGCCTCGTGTCGGAGAGCGGACATACGCGGCTGCCGGTCTGGGATCGCTCGCCGGAGGATGTCGTGGGAATCCTCCATTCGCGGGAACTGCTCGGGCGGCTCGCCGAGCCGTCGGAGGCCGGCCGGGTGGCCGGAGGGCCGCCCCCGGAGTTGCGCCCGTTGCTCCGCCCCCCCTATTTCGTGCCGGAGTCGATGAGTGTGCAGAAGCTGCTCCGAGAGTTGCAGCGGGGCCGCACGCACCTGGCGCTCGTCACCGACGAATTCGGTGGTGTCTCCGGGTTGGTCACGATCGAGGACGCCCTCGAAGAGATCGTCGGCGAGATATCCGACGAGCACGACGAGGCATTTTCCGACGGCCTCCGGATTGTGTCGGACCATGTCTGCGAGGTCATGGGGCACGTCCGCATCACCGATCTCAACGCCCGGTTTGGCACGCGGCTCCCGGAGGAGGCCGATTACGAGACCGTGGGGGGGCTCGTCTTCCACGAGTTTGGACGGGTGCCGCACGTGGGCGACCGAATCACGAGCCACGGGGTGGCGATGGAGGTGCTCGCCGCGACGCGGCGGCGAGTGGAACTGATTCGGGTCGAGCGGTCCCCGGAAGCGACCGGCCATGGCGGCTGAAAAGACGCGTGCCATCGTCATCCGCGCCACGCCGTTCGGCGAAACCAGCTGTGTCGCCACGCTCTACACCCGTGAACTCGGCAAGGTGCGGGGGCTGGCAAAGGGGGCGTGGCGGCCAAAGAGCGGGTTCGACGCCGCCCTTGACCTCCTTTCGAGCTGTCAGGTACTCGTCCTCCGCAAATTCTCGGGCGGTCTCGACGTGCTGACCGAGGCCACCCTGGAACACCGGTTCCGCGTGGGCAGCCGGACGGCGTTTCACGGAGGCCTGTATGTCGCGGAACTGCTCGACGCGGTCACGGCCGATGCCGATCCCCAACCCGACCTCTTCGATGCCGCGCACGACACGCTCCGCAGCCTCTCGAGCCCACGCCCCGGCGCGGCCGACGACGATCGCCACGCCCGCGGGCCGGGCGCCGCGACCATTCGGATGGCGCTGTTGCACTTCGAACTCGACCTCCTGCGGATCGTCGGCCATGCCCCGGCGCTCTTTCGGTGTGCCGAATGCCGCACGACCGCTCCGGACGGATCTCGGACATCCTTCGGGATGCTCGACGGCGGTGTGCTCTGCCCCGCCTGCCGGCGCGGCAAACGATCGGTCATCTCCGTCTCGCGGGATGCGATGGCATCGCTGCGGCTGCTTGCAGGATCGCCCGACGCATGGCGTCGGTTCGAGCTTCCTTCGTCGGTGGGAGGCGAACTGCGAGCCATCATGAACACCTACCTCGCCCATTTCCTCGGTCGGCGGCTCAAGGCGGCCCGCTGGCTGGCCACCTTGATCGTGGTCGCCGCCGGCCTCTCGGGGGGCTGCGCCACGATGAAGATGCCGACATGGCCCTGGTCGGCCGACTCCGCGGCAGCCTCGAAGGAAAAGCAGCTGGCCGAGCAGCTCGGCGACGACGCCGACTCGGAGGTGTTGTCGTCGGAATATGCCGCGGGCTCGCCCGATTCGGTGCTCGACTACTTCAAGGGAGAAAACATCAAGAAGCGGTGGAAGAAAATGACCGGCCGTGGTCCCAACGAGCCGGTGGCCCGCGCCGCCCTGTCCGAGGCGGACGGGCTCTTTCGCGAGGGCAAATACAAGGATGCCATTCCGAAATACAAGAAGGCCATCGACCGCTGGCCCGACTCGGTGATCGAGGAAGACGCCATGTGGCAGCTGGCCGAGTGCCTCTTCTTCACCGACCAATACCCGAAGGCGGAGGACGGCTACAGCGAACTGGTGAAGAAGTATGCCAACACCCGCTACCTCGACCGGGTCGCACAGCGGCAGTTCCTCATTGGCCAGTATTGGCTCGCCATCGACAAGGCATCGCACCTGCCGGTGCTGATTCCAAACGTCGCAGACCGCAGCAGGCCGATCTTCGACACTCGGGGCCGTGCCCTCAAGGCCTTCGATCATGTCCGGATCAACGACCCGCGCGGCTCGCTGGCCGACGACAGCATCATGGCCCAGGCCAACGCCCACTTCGTGAACCGCCAGTGGCTCGATGCCGACTACTTCTACAACCTGCTTCGCACGGAATATCCCGACAGCGACTTCCTGCTCCAGGCGCACCTCTTCGGACTGCAGGCGAAGATGCGGGCCTACCAGGGGCCTGGCTACGAAGGGGGCGTGCTCGACGAGGCCGAAGTGCTCGCCGATCAGGTGCTCGTGCAGTTCCCGGATCAGCTCGCAAGCGAGGACCAGGAGCGGGTGATGAAGACACGGGCCGAGATCGCGGCCCAGCAGGCGACGCGACACTGGCAGCGTGCGGAATTCTATGCCAAGGGACAGCACTATTCGGCGGCGCGGATCTACTACGCGATGATCGCCCGCGACTATCCGAAGACGATGCTCGCCGCCAACGCCCGCGAGAAGCTCACGGGCATCGAGGGACTCGAAGACGTCTCCGACAACCCGTTCCCGATGCTCACCAGGGTCCTCAATCCCGATTCCCTCAAGGAAGCGGAACTCGACGCGATGGCGGAGGCCGACGAGATGATCGCCCGCCAGGATACGTCTGGCGCCGGTTCGCAGATCCGCTGACGCCGGGACTCTTGCCGACATGCTCACGGCCACCATCACCCCAGCCTTGGCTCGTACCGCGATCGCGGCGATCGTCATGGTGCTGGCCGGCGTCGCCGGATGCGCGGGCTACCGCTTCGGCAACAACACCCTCTACGCTCCGAACGTACGGACGGTCTACGTGCCCGTCTTCCAGTCCGACAGCTTCCGTACGACGCCGAGCGTCGATCTCGGAGAACGGCTCACTGAGGCCGTCTGCAAGGAGATCGAGAAGCGCACGCCCTTCAAACTCGTGGGTACGGCGGAGGCGGCCGACAGCGTGCTCACCGGTCGGGTCGTCGCCGACACCAAGCGCATGGTCGTGGAAAGCCCCACCGACCAGTCCCGTCAGGTGGAGATGAATATGCAGTGTCTGGTCACCTGGGCCGATCGAGGCGGGGCCGTGCTGGCGACCGGCGCCGTACCGATGCCGGCGGCCAGCGTGGACGTGGGCCAGGCGTCGATGCTGGTGCCTGAATACGGTCGCTCGGTGGTGAGTACCCAACAGGAGGGGATTCAGCGGATGGCCCGGCAGATCGTGGGCCTGATGGAAGAGCCGTGGTAGCCTGACCGAGTCAGGATTTCACGAGCCATGAGCCGAGACGCCTTCCCTCGCGAACATCGCACGACCTCTGTCGTCGCAGAGACCGAAGGCTCGCGACTCTCCGGTGCGGCGGACAGCTTCGGCATCAACGCCTCTCAGGCCGGTCCTGATTCGGACCCGGAAAAGCTCGTCGGCGCCGAAATCGCTGACGTGAAGATCATCCGGTTCGTGGCCGCAGGGGGCATGGGCCTGGTCTACGAAGGCTGGCAGCACCACCCGGGCAGGCCGGTCGCGATCAAGATGATGCGGTCGGGCATCGTCTCGCGATCGATGATCAAGCGGTTCGAGCACGAGGCCAGAATTCTCGGACGGCTGCGGCATCCCGGCATCGCCCAGATCCATACCGTGGGCGTTCACGAAGCCGATGGGGTGGCCACGCCCTACTTCGTCATGGAGTTCATTCCGAACGCGACCGGGATCGTCGACTACGCGAAGTCGCACAGCCTCTCCTCCCGCGATCGGCTGACACTGTTTCGCCAGGTCTGCGACGCGGTGGCCCATGGCCACCAGCGGGGCGTGATCCACCGTGATCTCAAGCCCAGCAACATCCTCGTGGATGCCACGGGGCATCCGAAAGTGATCGACTTCGGCATCGCCCGCAGCACCGATGCCGACATGGCCCTCACGACCCTGCACACCGACATCGGTCAGCTGATCGGCACCCTGCAATACATGAGCCCCGAGCAGTTCGATGCTGATCCCGACGAACTCGACGTACGGTCCGACGTCTACTCGCTCGGGCTCGTGCTCTACGAGCTGCTCGCCGGTCGGAAACCCTATGAACTGCACCGCAAGCCGTTGCTCGAAGCGGCCCGGCTCGTCCGTGAGGCGACCCCGCTTCCGCTCTCCACGATCGGCAGGAATCTCGGTCGCGATGCCTCGGTCATCGCCGGCAAGTGCCTCGAAAAAGACCGCGGCTGCAGGTATTCGAGCGCCAGTGAACTCGGCTCGGACATCGGCCGGCTCCTCGCCGGCGATCCGATCGTCGCCGCCCCGCCGAGCTTTGTCGATTCAATGCGGCGATTCGCCCGAAGGCATGTGGCCGCGGCGGCCGCGTTGACGGGCACGTTCCTCACGCTGACCGTGGCCGTCGTGGCCATCTCGGTGTTCTATCTGCGTGCCGAGCAGCAGACGAAGGTGGCAGAGCGGGAGCGGCTGCTGGCGGATCGCGAACGCCTGGAAGCCGTCTCGGCCCGCAATCAAGCGGTGGAGAAGGAGGCCGAGGCACAGGCCCACGCCGCAGAGGCCGATCGGCAGCGGCTCCGTGCCGAAGCCGAGATGTCCCGGGCGAACGAGCGTGTGTATGTCGGCAATCTGTACCGAGCGGGCGACAAGATCGCGGAACACAACTACGACAAGGCCCGGAGTCTGCTCGGAGAGAACCGCTCTTTGGCCGATGGCACCGACCATCCGATCGAACTGCGATGCCTCGAGGCGCGGCTCGGCCAGTCGTATGCCGTGCTCGCCGGGCATGCCGGCGGGGTGGGTTTGGTCGCATTCAGCCCCGATGGAAAGCTCATCATCACCAGGGGCGGCGACGGCACGGTGCGGACATGGGATGCCGACACGGGCAGCCCACTCACGTCGCGGGCTGATCTCGTCTCCCTCGCGTCCTTCGGCCCGCCCCCGGGTTGGCCGTTTGGCAGGATGCCCCCAGCACGCGGTGAGCATGTCGTCGTGCCGGCCACCGGAGTTGTCCGACGATGGCCCATTCCGGAAGCCAATCGCACGATGACGCTCGACATGGATGGGGCCGTTCGTCTCCGCGACACCACGACCGGTCGCCCGATCGCCGTCTGGAAAAGGCCTGCCGATCGGGGAGGCGACATCACCTCGGTGGCCATGTCCCGCGACGGCAGCCGTGCCGTCCTCGTCCTTCAGCAGCGGAAGGTGCTGCTGTGGGACGTGGCCCGCGGCGGCATCGTCGAAGTCACGGGCCATTCCGACGACGTTCGTGCGGTGGCCTTCAGTCCGGACGGCCAACTGCTGCTGACGGGATCCGTCGATCGAACGGCCCGCCTGTGGGATGCAGCGACCGGCACGCCATTCGCGGTGCTCGATGGCCATTCCAATGGCGTCACGTCGGTCGCGTTCAGCCCGGATGGCAGCCGCGTGGCCACCGCGTCGGGAGGCACCTTCGACAGCACGGCGAGGCTCTACGATGTCGTCGCCGATTCCGAACTCTCCGTGCTCCGCGGCCATACGGGAAAGATCGTGATGGTTCGCTTCGCCCCAGGAGGCGGACGGCTGATCACGGCATCGGCCGACGGCACGGCGAGGCTCTGGGATGTTGGCACGGCATACGAGAGAAAAGTGCTCGCCGGACACGACAAGCCGCTCACGTCGGCGATCTTCAGTCCCGATGGAAACCGGATCGCGACGGGATCACAGGACGGAACGGTGCGGCTCTGGGATGGGGCCAGCGGTGAGTCGGTGGCCGTGATGCATGGCCATGACCGAGGAGTCTCCTCGCTCGCGTTCAGCCCGGACGGCAGCCTGCTGCTGGCGGGATCGCTCGATGGTCGGGCAAGGCTCTGGGATGGGATCACGGGTGAGACGAAGGGCGTGCTCACGGGCCATGATGCCAGCGTGACCGCGGTTGCCTTCAGCCCGGCTGGGAGGCTGTGCGCCACAGGCGGCTCGAACGGCACCGTCCAGACGTGGGATGCGACCACGGGCGGATTGGTGGCCGAGCTATCGGGCCACAAGGCTGCGATCACCGCGTTGGTTTTCAGCCCCGATGGCACACGCATGGCCACGGCGGCCAATGGTCAGTGGCATGTCGCGAGCGATACCACACGGGTGTGGGACCCTTTCACCGGTCAAGCCCTGGCGGTCATGCCGTCCGCTGACGGAACGGTCTACGCACTGGCATTCAGCCCCGATGGAAAACTTCTCGGGAGGACGTGTTACTCGAGTACCTGCGATCTTTCGGCGGCCGACGATGGCTTCTCCCGGAGGAGGCCGCTGATTGGACACTCCGACAGCGCCTACTGCCTGGCTTTCAGCCCGAACTCACGCCGCGTCGCCACCGGCTCGGCTGACCACACGGTCCGCATTTGGGACGTCGCACGGGGGGAGGAACTTGCCGTCCTGCGTGGCCACACCAACCACGTCAATTCGGTTGCATTCAGTCCGGATGGCTCGCTGCTCGCGACGGCGTCGGACGACTGTACGATCCGCATCTGGGGCCTCTCGAACGCTCACATCCACCGCCAACGACTGGCCGCCAAAGCCGACGATGCGGTCGATCGAGTTCCAGGGCAGAATCCGTGACACTGCGGATACCATGGCGAGAATGCCCTTCCCACCCTTACCCACCCACTGGCGGCTCCGCACGCGGAGCATCGAGTTGCCGCATGCCGGCGGCCGTGTTCGCCGCCCGCTCGTGATGGGGATCGTGAACGTCACGCCCGACAGTTTTTCCGACGGCGGCCGGCACCCCTCGATCGAAGCCGCCGTGGCCCACGGCCTGCACCTCGTGGCCGAAGGTGCCGACATTCTCGACGTCGGCGGCGAGAGCACGCGGCCCTTTGCCGATCCCGTGCCGCTCGACGAGGAACTGCGGAGGGTCGTGGAGGTGGTGCGAAGGCTCTCGCAGGAATCGGGGCTGCCCGTGTCGATCGACTCCTCGAAGGCCGCCGTCGCCGCCCGGGCGGTCGAATGCGGCGCCGAGATCATCAACGATGTGACGGGGCTCGAGGGCGATCCCGACATGCTCGGCGTGGCCCGGGATACCGGCGCCGGCATCTGCGCCATGCATATGCAGGGCACTCCGCAGACGATGCAGATCGATCCGCACTACGGCGATGTCGTCGAGGAAATCCACGCATACCTCGCGGCCCGTCGCAATGCCCTGCTCTCGGCGGGAATCGACAGCGACACAATCTGCCTCGATCCTGGGATCGGCTTCGGGAAGACCCACGCCCACAACCGGGATCTCATGGCCAATGCCGGGCGTTTTCTCGATCTCGGCCTGCCGATCCTGGTCGGGCACTCCCGCAAGGGGTTCATCAGGAAGGCGATCGAGCAGTCTCTTGGAAGACAGCCGACCATGGCGGACATCGACGCCGCCACCGCCGGTGCCGCCTGTGGGCTGGCCCGTCAGGGCATCCAGATCGTGCGGGTTCACGCCGTGGGGCAGGTCCGCGTGGCCTTGGAACTCTTTGCTACGATGCAGCCATGAACACTCCGAAGACCCAGCTCTCTCCCGGCCATTCCTCGCTCGCCCGGCACTGCCGCGACATCGCGGCCAACGCACGCAGGGCAGCGATCGATCTTGCCACGATGCCGGCTGCGAAGAAGGCGGCCTGCCTCCAGGCAGCCGCCGCGCAGATCCGTGCCGACACCGACGCGATCCTCGCCGCCAATGCCCTCGATCTCGCCGCCGCGCCCGGCTTCGGCCTCTCCGCCGCGGCCATCGCCCGGCTCACGCTCGAAAAGAAACGCGTCGATGGGATCGCCGCCGGCGTCGAGGCCGTGGCCTCGTTGCCCGATCCCGTCGGCGAAGTGCTCGAAGAGACCACGCGGCCCAACGGGCTCGTGGTCAGAAAAATCCGGGTGCCGCTTGGCGTGGTCTTCTTCATCTATGAGTCGCGGCCCAACGTCACGGCCGATGCAGCGGCCGTCGCCCTGGCCGCCGGCAACGCGATCATCCTCCGCGGCGGGAAGGAGGCGGCCCACTCGAGCGGCCGCATCGTCGAGAGCATGCGGGCCGCGATCGCGGCAAGCGGATTGCCGGTCGACTGCGTGCAACTCGTGGACACGCCCGATCGCGAGGCCGTCGGCCACTTTCTCGCCATGGACGACCTGATCGACATCGTCATCCCCCGGGGAGGCGAAGCCCTCATCCGCCGCGTCTGCTCCGAGGCCCGGATGCCCGTCCTCAAGCATTTCACCGGCAATTGCCACGTCTACGTCGACAAGGCGGCCGACCTCGCCATGGCCAAGGCGATCACCGTGAATGCCAAGTGCCAGCGGATGGGCGTCTGCAACGCGGCCGAATCCCTGTTGGTGCACAAGGACATCGCCGCGGCGTTTCTTCCCGACGTCGCCCGCGCGCTCGGTGACCACACGGTGGAGATCGTGGGGGATGAGGTGACGCGGAAGCTCGTGCCCGCGGCCGGACCGGCGACCGAAGCCGATTGGGCGACCGAGTATCTCGGCCCGAAGATCTCCGTCGCAGTCGTCGACTCGCTCGATGCCGCGATCGATCATGTCAACCGCTACGGTTCCCGGCATACCGACTCGATCGTCACGTCCGACAAGGCCGCGGCCGATCGGTTTGCCGCCCGCGTCGACACGGCCGTCGTGATGGTCAACGCGAGCACTCGATTCAACGACGGCGGCGAAATGGGGCTGGGCGCCGAAATCGGCATCTCCACCGACAAGCTCCACGCCCGAGGCCCCTGTGGCACGAAGGAGCTGACGACCTACAAATTCGTCGTGCTCGGCTCGGGCCAGGTGCGGACGTGACGCCTCGGTGCCGCGCGATCGCCACGCTCCTGATTCTGGGAGGAACCTTCTCCATGTCGAATGCGCCCGCCGACGACGAGCCTCGTGACCCTATCGACTCTCATCTGTGGCTCGAGGACGTGATGGGCGAGAAGCAACTCGAGTGGGTGCGGGCGAGGAATGCCGAGAGCGTGTCGGCGATCGCGGAGACGGACGCGTTTCGGCGGCTCGAGACTCGGATCCTCTCGATCCTCGACTCCAAGGAAAAAATCCCCTTCGTGACGAAGATCGGCGACCGCTTCTACAATTTCTGGCGCGACGCCACGAACCCGAAGGGTGTCTGGCGGCGGGCCACGCTCGAGGAATACCGCACGCCGGAGCCGGCGTGGGAGACGGTGCTCGACATCGACGCCCTCGCCAGGGCCGAGGGGGAGAACTGGGTATGGCACGGGGCGACGGTGCTCGAGCCCCAGGATCGGCTCTGCCTGGTGTCGCTGTCACGGGGCGGTGCCGACGCCGACGTCGTGCGGGAGTTCGACCTCGTCACGAAAACCTTCGTCACCGGCGGCTTCACGACGCCGGAGGCCAAGAGCCGCGTCGCCTGGCGGAACCAGAATTCGCTCTTCGTGGCCACCGACTTCGGACCTGGATCGCTGACGACCTCGGGCTACCCACGGACGGTCCGCGAGTGGGCCCGTGGCACCGACCTCGCCGCCGCTCCGCTGGTCTACGAAGGCCGGCCCGAGGACATGGCCGTCGGCGCCTCGCGCGATCTCACGCCGGGCTTCGAGAGGGACTTCGTCTCGCGGCAGATCACGTTCTGGACGAACGAACTCTTCCTGCGTCGTGACGGGAAGCTCGTGAAGATCGAAAAGCCTGACGACGCCAATGCCATGGTCCATCGCGAGTGGCTGCTCGTCGAACTTCGCTCACCTTGGACGATCGGCGACCGTACCTACCCCGCCGGAGCGCTGCTCGCGGCCGACTTTGAGAACTTTCTGGATGGGAGCCGGGCGTTCCACATGCTCTTCGAGCCCGGGCCGCGAACGTCGCTCGTCGCGTTCACCGGCACCAGGAATCGCATCCTGCTCACGACGCTCGACAACGTCCGCAGCCGGATCGAAGTGCTCGCCTTTCAGGACGGCACGTGGCGGCGGGAGCCGCTGCCCGCCGTGCCCGATACGGGCACGGCGAGCGTCTCATCCGTCGATGAGATCGAGTCCGACGACTATCTGCTCGTCACGTCGAGCCCCCTGACGCCCTCCACACTCGCCCTCGGTACGGCCGGCGACCGCCGCGAGCCTGAACGGCTCAAGTCGTCACCCACATTCTTCGATGCCACGGGCCTGCGGGTGGAGCAGCACGAGGCCGTGTCGAAGGACGGCACCCGGGTGCCCTACTTCCAGATCGGGCCACAGGATCTTCCGCTCGACGGCACGACGCCGACGCTCCTCTACGGCTATGGCGGATTCGAGATTCCGCTCGTTCCCGGTTACGACGCGGTCTCTGGGGCCGCTTGGCTGGAGCGGGGGCATGTGCTCGTGATCGCCAACATCCGCGGCGGCGGGGAGTTCGGACCCGCATGGCATCAGGCGGCGCTCAAGGAGAAGCGGCCGAGGGCCTACGAGGATTTCATCGCGGTCGCTGACGATTTGATCCGCAGGAGCGTGACGTCGCCCCGGCACCTCGGCGTGAAGGGGGGCAGCAACGGCGGCCTCCTCGTCGGCAATATGTACACGATGCGGCCCGACCTCTTCGGCGCCGTCGTCTGCCAGGTGCCGCTGCTCGACATGCGTCGCTATCACACACTGCTGGCCGGAGCCAGTTGGATGGGAGAATACGGCGATCCCGACAATCCTGACGAATGGCGATTCATCCGCACGTTCTCGCCGTATCACAACGTCGATCGTGCAAGGAGCTATCCGCCGATCTTGATCACGACATCGACCCGCGATGACCGCGTGCATCCCGCCCATGCCCGCAAGATGACCGCGCTCCTCATGGAGCAGGGCAAGGACGTGCTCTCCTACGAGAACATCGAGGGAGGCCACGGCGGTGCCGCCGACAACAAGCAGCGGGCCTTCATGGACGCCCTAGGCTGGACGTTTTTGGATCGCCGTCTGAAGGAACGGTAGGCGCTCCGATATCGAGGACATGCACCTCACCGAGCCGCCCGGCCGCTTCCGGACGGCCAAAGCCCGCCTTCGGCGCCACGAACGTCGCCGTGAGATTCGCGCGGATGCAGGCTCCCGGGGCTTCACCCGTGTCGCAGTCGAGCCCTGAGGGCAGATCGACGGCGAAGACGCCAGCATGATCCCGGGCCGCCACGGCGTTGACCGCTTCGATCGCCGTGGCAATCGCGGCCCGCGGCGCCCCCGTCGCCCCGGTGCCGAGCAGGGCATCCACGATCCAATCGGCTCCTGTCATGGCTCGCTCCCATTCCTCGCGGGATGCCGTCGCCAGCACCGTGACGGGCAGTCGCATGGTTTCGACCACGCGCCAGTTCACCGCAGCATCGCCGCGATACTCGGAAGGATCGCAGGCCAGGAGCAGACGCACGTCGTGGCCATGATTGGCAAGATGCCTCGCGATCACGAAACCGTCGCCCGCGTTGTTGCCCTTGCCGCAGACGATCGCCAGCCGTGCCGCAGGAGCCCGTTCGTGCAGGAGCATCGCGGCATTGCGGCCGGCGTTCTCCATGAGCACGATCCCCGGCACACCAAACTCCTCGATCGCCCGGCGATCGACCTCCCGCACCTCGGCCCGTGTCAGCGATCTCATGGGGCGGCCCTGATGACGCTCGCGCCCTTCCCACGATAGAGGCGAGACTTCTGAAGCAGGCCCATGATCCGCTCTCAGGGAAGGTTCTCGAGATCGAGCAAATCCTTTGGACGGCCTGATGCGGCCTTCATGCGGCGGAGCCATGCCAATGATGCGAAACGCACTCCGGCGACCGCAGCCACAGAACGTCGGTGTCTTCCGTTGCACGGAGATGGCCATGCACGTTGACCGCATGGCCACCAATGACCACGAAGGGAATACGGTGCCGCAGCAGCACCTCGAAAAGCCGGTGGTCAGGCGCCATCGTGACCGTCCGTCACCGGCGGGCGAATAGCCCGTGCCCGGTAGCTGCGCCTGAGGAAGTGCTCCACGGCCGCCGGATTTCGTTGAAGCATCGCCCAGGAACGCGAGATCAGTTTCTGCATCCTGGCAAGCCGTTCTGCCGGGGAGAGCGCGAGCAGTTCGGCCTGCACGAGCCGATCGCGGCGGGAAAGATCCGGAACCAATCCTGATGTCAATGGCGAACGCATTGCATCACTCTACCACCGAACCCCTCCGCCACGCGACTGACGGCCGTCGGCCGATCCCCTCTTGGTCTTGCGGCAGCGGTCGCTGCAGTAGCGAACCTGCTCCCAGCACCGCTCCCATTTCTTGCGCCAGGTGAATGGCCGGCCGCAGGCGGCACAGGTCTTGGCGGGGCGGTTCAGGCGGTCTTGGCTGCGGCCCATCCACGCGGCTCCGGAATACCTTCGGTCCGGCCCGGGCCCTGCGGGCCCTGCGGCGATGCGATCACGAGCATCGCCTCGACGAGCATCACCGCCGCGAGTATCAAGAGCACGAGCCCCGCCCATGGCACCGGATCGGTCGGCGCGACGAAGCCCGTGGCGGTTCGAAAGTGTGGCAGCGTCATCGACGCCAGCGCCCAGGTGCTCATCGCATACATGAACGCCGTCGGCAGGCCTGTCACGAGCCATACCCAGGCCGCTCGACGCGTCCGCCAGAGCCAGACCGTGACACCCAGGAGCGTGAGCGCCGCCAACAACTGGTTACTCGCGCCGAAGAGGCTCCAAAACGTCTTCCATACCGGCACGACGTTGCCGTTGCCATCGAGTTGCGGCCTGAGGAGAAAGAGCATCGGCACGCCAGCCGTGAGGACGGTGCCCAGCCAGGCCCCGGCTCGGCCGGTCAGGCCTGTCAATTCCTGGATGATGTAGCGGCCCAGCCGCGTGCAGACATCGAGCGTGTCATAGACGAACGTCGTGAATGCCATGAGCGCGAACGACACTCCGATTGCCATAGGCACACCGACGATCTCCAGAAACCGCCCCATGCCGAGGGCGTAGATGAAATTCGGTGGCTGGCCGGCCCGCTCGTCGCCTCCGGATAGCACCATCACGCAGCAGAGGCTCACGACCGCCACCATCGCTTCCAACAGCATCGTGCCGTAGCCGATCGGCCGCGCATCGGTCTCGCGGCGGAGCTGCTTGCTCGTGGTTCCCGAGGCGATCAGCGAGTGAAAGCCCGAGCAGGCCCCGCAGGCGATCGTGATGAAGAGCATCGGCACGAGGTCGCCCGCCTTCGCCGTCTGCCAGGCGGTGAAAGCGGGATATTGCACCGTCGCGTCGCCGGCGACGAGCCGGTCGCTCAGCACCATCCCGATGGCGGCCCCGACCAATGCCACGTAGAGAAAGCATCCGCCGAGATGGCCCCGCGGCTGCAGGAGCAGCCACATCGGCACCAGCGCCGCCCCGACACAGTAGACGAGCAGCAGGGCTCCCCAGATCCGCTGGGCAACCGCATCGGAGGTGCCGAGCGATCGCCCCAGATCGAACGGGATCTGCTGGCCGCCCCAGATCGCCAGCCCCACCAAGGGCAGGAAGACGACCGTCGCCAGCCACAGCGGCATCTTCAGGGATCGCATGCACGCGCCCATCAGGATCGGCAGCACGAGATAGAGAAGGCTCGATGTGGCGATGCCGCCACCCGACACGGTCTCTCCGTTTTCCAGCGTCTGTCGGCCGACGAAACTCGACGCGGTGATGTCGGTAAAGGCGACGATAATGTAGACCAGCGCGATCCAGACGAATGCCAGGAAGAGCACGTAACTGCGTCGGCTCATGTGGTCGCGGACCACCTCGGCGATCGACCGGGACTTGTGGCGGATCGAGGCCACGAGCGCCGAGAAGTCGTGGACGCCGCCGATGAAGATGCTGCCGACGAGAATCCACAGAAGCGCCGGAAGCCAGCCGAAGGCGACGCCGGCGAGGATCGGCCCCACGATCGGCCCTGCCGCCGCGATGGCCGAAAAGTGCTGACCCATCAGCAACTGCGGCGGGATCGGCTCGTAGTCGATGTCGTCGCGGAGGGTGACGGCGGGCGTGGGATCGGCGTCGTCGAGCTCGAAGAGACGTGCCAGGATGCGGCCATAGACCAGATAGGCGACCGACAACGCCAGGGCGGCGGGCACGAGGACGGCAAGCAGGCTCATCGGCGTTCCTTCGGCGAAGCGTGGGAAAACGACGGGGCCGCGGCGACGGGGCTTCCGGCGTGACACGATTTTCCCCATCATGGTCGATCGTCGCGACCCCGTCGAATCGGAATGACGCCCGGTCGCCGGCACCCCACACGACTCAATGCCCAAGGAGCGGGACGCATGGCTTCAGCCACGATCGAGAACCTCGTCATCATCGGAAGCGGACCGGCCGGATGGTCGGCCGCCACCTACGCCGCCCGCGCCCAACTCAAGCCGCTTGTCTACGAGGGAGCGATCAGCGAAAAGAACCGTCTCGCCGGGACGCTGCCGCTGGGCCAGCTCGCCCTCACGAGCGAGGTCGAGAACTATGCCGGGTTCCCGTCGGGAAACCTCGGGGCCTTCCTCGAATCCGCTCTTCCCGAACAGCGCCGGATGATGATGCCTCCGCACGAAGGACATGGCGTCACCGGCCCCGAGTTGATGGAGCTGATGCGGCAGCAGGCGGTGAACTTCGGCACGCGAATCGTGACCGACGACATCGTGAAGGTCGATTTTTCAAAGCGGCCCTTCACGCTCTTTCCATCGGAGAGCGGACCCATTCAGGCGCGGGCCGTCATCGTGGCCACGGGAGCGAGTGCCAACTGGCTCGGACTGCCGAGCGAGGAGAAACTCAAGAACCGTGGCGTGAGCGCCTGCGCCGTCTGCGACGGGGCCCTGCCACGATTCCGCAACAAGGATCTCGTGGTGGTGGGGGGCGGCGACTCGGCGATCGAAGAGGCGACCTATCTCACCAAGTTTGCAAGCACCGTTCACCTCGTCCACCGTCGCGACGCATTCCGGGCGAGCAAAATCATGGCCCAGCGGGCCTTCGACAATCCCAAGATCACGATCCACTTCAACACTGCGCTGGCCGAGGTGCTTGGCGATGATGCGCATGGAGTGACGGGCGTGCGGCTCGAGAGCACGATGGAGAAGGGGAAGGAGACCAGGATCGACGTGGCCGGGGTCTTTCTCGCCATCGGTCACACGCCCAACACGGCCTTCCTCGACGGCCAGCTCGAACTGACGCCCAAGAAATACATCGTGTGGAAGAAGCACTTCCGCACGGAGACGAGCGTGGAGGGTGTGTTCGCCGCGGGCGACGTCGCCGACGACTATTACCGCCAGGCGATCTCCGCCGCCGGGACCGGCTGCATGTCGGCCCTCGATGCGGAGCGTTGGCTCGCGCATGCCTGAGCGGCGCGCCGCATCCGCCGGGCTTCCGTCCGGGGCTCGTGTGGAGTGAACGCAGGCCCTACCGCAGTGATTCCGCCTTGCGGATCAGATCGAGGAACTCAGCCCGGCTCCCCTCCTGGTCACTGCCGAGCGAGTCGCTGGCGATGGCTGCGACCATGGGGAGCGAGGCGTCTCCTTTCTGGTCACTGTTTCGGAGGATCAAGCCAAACGCCGCCACGGCCGCCGCGAACCGCAGATCGGCCGGAGCCTCGGCGAAGGCGGTCCCCCGACCGGTCAGCGGCACCTCGAGCCCCATGCTCTCGCTGTCGCCAGGCCGCCTCCACTGCAGCTTCACCGTGAGCAGTTCGCGATCGCCACCGGTCGCCTCGTCGCAGAGGGCAATCTCATAGAGGGCCGTCACACGCTGGCCGGCCACGATCTCACCGACGTCCTTCGTGTCCTTGCTCTCGTCACGGGTCGCCAGCACCCGGTCATCCTGGCCCAGCGGCCGATACGACGTCACCTCCTCGGGATTGAATTCAACCTGGATGTTCACCTTCTTGGCGATCGCAAGCGTGCCGCCGGAGCCCTGCTCGACGAGTGCCTTCGATGCGTCGCGACCCCGGAGGCCGATCCGCACGAGCCGATGGCCGCGGTTCCATGGGCACTCGGTCGCATCGACCGTGACCGAGAAGGGGGTATCGCCTTCAGGATCCGGATAGTCATATGAAAAGGAGTTCACGAGTTCCTCGATGCGAATGGCATCGGGAGGCGGCATCCGCCCGGAGTCGAGGAACCCCCGAGCCTGAGCCCACGCGGCAGAACCTCCTGCATCGGCCGCTGCTTCTTTCTCGATGACGAGGTCTCGATCCGCCTGGCTCTTGGAAGTGGCCCGTCGCAGCATCGTGGTGCCGTTTTCCGAGACCGCGTCTCTTTTGGCGAATTCCTTCCGCGGCTCACCTAGCCCTTGTCCTCCGCCGGCAGGCGGTGGGGCCGCCGCTACCGGTGCGGCGGCGAGCGCTCGAGCGGTCTCTTGGGCCTTGGCCTCCCTGGATTCTTTCTGGGCATCAGCCACGAGCCTCTCGCGGACCGGCTGCTCGTCACGCCGCCCCGTGGAGAGCATGAACATCACGAGAAGCGACGCCGCAATCGCGCCGACGAGCAGCATCCAGCCGCGGCCGGATGAACGTCGAGGCGATGGCTCCGGCCCCGCCACTGCGGCGAGAACGGCCCTCCTGAGTTCAGCCGACCGTGCGGATGCATCGCCATCGAGTCCTGCCTTCAGGGCCCTCGCGATCGCCCGGACCTCCGCCACCTGCCGCCGCATTCCAGCCTGAGCCGGGTCGGCGATCAGCCGCTCCGCCGCGATGGACAAGCACGCGAACGTGTCCCTCGGTGCGACCCGTGATCGTGGCGATTTCCTTGTGCGCGAAGCCCTCGCACCACAGGTCGATGGTCTCCCGCTGCGGTGCCGGCAAATCGGCGAGCAGGCCACGGACGATGGCGGCGAGATCGTGTTGTTCAGCGACCGCGGCAGGGTCGGCAGGCGTGGGAGCGTCGCCATCGACACCGACGTGCTGGCGCGCGGCATGGCGCAGGTGGTCGAGGGCGCGATTCCGGCAGACGCGAAACAGCCACTGGGCGATATGGCCTTCGAGCGTTGCCTGCGACTGCTCGCAGAGTTTCAGAAACGCATGCTGGACGGCATCGGCGGCGAGATCGAAGTCGCCCAGCAGTAGCCGTGCGTAGCGCTGCAGCGGCAGTTCATAGAGGTCGACGGCCTCCAAGACCCAGCCTTGGGAATCGCTCCTCGCGGACATCTGCCTCTCCCGACACCGATCGATCGCTCGTGATTCTTACCCGAAATGCGTGTCGTGCGTCTGCCATACTGACGGTGACCATGCTTCGGGCGTTACGTCCCCGAACTGCGTCACAAAAAAACCGTCCGGGAGACATGCTCCCGGACGGCTCTTTTGCATCGAACGCCCGCCTCGAGGGCGGGCTTCTTCCGGCCGGAGGCCGGCGAGCCCGCGGGGTGTTGTGATTGCACTACTGCCCGCCCGGAAGGCGGGCCCCTTCCGGCCGGAGGCCGGCAAGCCCGCGGGGGCCATGGATGGCCCCGCGGGCGTGCACTTAGAACCCGACATACGTGACCAAAATGTCACCGCAGTGCTGGAACCGCACGATGACCGAGCAGCCGCACGCGTAGTCATACCGCACCTGGCCGCAGCCGAAGAGCGTGCACCGCGAGGTCTCGCAGGGGCAGCCTTGGCAGCAGGCCGGCAGGCAGACCGGCACGTTCACCGAGCAGCAGGTCTCGGGACTCGTCACGCAGAGAACCGTCTCGTAGGTCGGCTCTTCGCAGCAGCCCTTCGCACACTTGTGCTTGCAGGCGTGCTTGTGACGGTACTTGATGCAGGGGTTCGTCGGGCAGCAGGTTTCGGCACCGCAGCTCGGCTCGCAGCCGCAGGTGGGCTCGAATTGCGTGCAGCCGACGGGCTCGGCACAGCAGGCTGGCTCAGCGGCACAGCCGGGCTCGGCATGACGACGATGGTGACCGGCCTCGGCATACGAGCCGAAGGCAAACGAAAGCGCGGCGGCGACGCCGCAGACGAGAAGCGAACGACTCATGAGGTGAGCCTCCTTGGCATGGACTGGGGACCGCCGGTTCCGTGCCCAGCGGTGGAGACGGGATGCACGCCCTGGCTCCTCGCAACCATGGCATACCGGCCCAGAATGTCAAAAACGCGACGTTTTCCCGCATGTCACGCGATGCGCCCCGAACGAAACCCTAGCCGTGGCAAGGGGTTACGCCCCGAGCATCTGGCGGAAACGATCGAAGAGATAGGCCGAATCGTGCGGCCCGGCGGCTGCTTCCGGATGGTACTGCACGCTCGCCGCGTTGGCCGACGTGTGCCGCAGCCCCTCGATCGTCCCGTCGTTGAGGTTGCGGTGGGTCACCTCGAGTTCCGGTGGCAGCGTCGCCTCATCGACGGCGAAGCCGTGGTTCTGTGACGTGATCTCGACCTTGCCCGTGGCGAGATCCATCACCGGCTGATTGGCGCCGCGATGGCCGAACTTGAGCTTGAACGTCTTGGCGCCGCAGGCGAGGGCGAGCAACTGGTGCCCCAAGCAGATGCCGAACATCGGCACCCGGCCGACGAGATCGCGGACAGTGGCCACACAATACTCGAGCGCCTCAGGATCTCCCGGACCGTTGGAGAGGAACACGCCGTCGGGCTCGTGGGCCATCACCTCGGCGGCGGTCGATCTCCCGGGCAGCACGGTCACACGGCAGCCACGGCTCGCGAGATGCCTCGCGATATTCCATTTCATGCCGTAGTCGAGCGCCACGACATGCTTTCCCGCGGCAAAGGCCGGAGTGGCGGGCAACGCACCCCCTTCGCGCGGCTGCGGGAGCGGAGTGCCCCATGCGTCGAGCGGCTCGCGCCACTCCGACTGCCGCTCGGGCATCACTTCGCGGACGAGGTCGCGGCCGACGAGCCCGGGGGCGGTGCGGGCCAGGTGCACCAGCGCCGCGGCATCGAGCACCTCGCTCGACAGCACGCCCGTCATCGCACCGCGGGTGCGAAGCCTTCGCACGAGTGCCCGCGTGTCGATGCCGGAGAGGCCGACGATGCCAGCGTTGGCGAGATAGTCGCCGAGCGTGGCTGTGGACGTAAAGTTGCTTGCGATCCGGCTGGCCTCACGGACCACGAAGCCCGCCATCTGAAGCCGACCGCTCTCGACGTCGTCCAGGTTCACGCCGTAGTTGCCGATTTGCGGCGCGGTCATCGTGAGGATCTGGCCACGGTAGGAGGGATCGGTGAGGATCTCCTGATAGCCGGTCATCGAGGTATTGAAACAGACCTCGCCGGAGATCGTTCCCGTGGCCCCGAACGATTCGCCGAAATAGACGGTGCCGTCCTCGAGTGCCAGTGCCGCGCGTGCCACGCCGTGGGGTCTCCTTGTCGGGGTTTTCCCCATGATACCGGCGTCGGAAACCTCGGGAAGCCACGTGGCTTACGGCGGCATTGCTTTCGAAATCATGGTCGCGATCCGACGACCGGGTGCGGTCATTGCCAGCATGGCAAGGCCGTCGATTGGCACCCACCGCTGGCCCGCCGCCGGTTTTCTTCGTCGCGACGCCACCTGCTCGCGGACCGCGCACTCGATGCGGTGGTGCGTGACCGTGTAGGCGACGTTGCCGATTTCGCGGCCCTGCTTCACCGCCGCTCCACCCACCCGCGGAAAATCCCACAAGCCCTCCCACCATGCTCCACGACCGCGTTGCTCCACGAGCACGCTGCCGCCATGCCTGATGATGAGTGCGGTCTCGCGGAGGCGTTTTACGACGGCCCGCTTGGACTTCGCGGGAATCACGTCCACCCGGCCTGTCGCGCTCGCAATGCAGGCTTTGGCGAGCGGGCAGCGACCGCAGAGCGGACGGTCGGGCGTACAGACCATCGCGCCCAGATCCATGAGCGCCTGATTGAACCGACCGGCCTGTCGCTTGGGAACCAGTTGCGACGCGATCTCCCAGATGGGGCCGTCGCCGCCGGGTCCGTCGAGCGGAGAGTCATGCCCGACGAGCCTGGCGATCACTCTCCGCGAGTTGGCCTCCACGATCGGCTCGGGAAGGTCGAACGCGATCGACGCAATGGCGCCGGCCGTGTAGCGGCCGATTCCGGGCAGCGATCGCAGCCCATCCACCGATCGCGGGAACACGCCGCCGTGGTCGGCCACGAGCCGCTTGGCGGCGGCGTGCAGCTGCCGGGCCCGACGGTAATAGCCGAGCCCTTCCCAGTGCTTGAGTACGGTCGGCTCGCGGGCGGCGGCGAGGGCATGCACCGTCGGAAATCGCTCCATGAAACGCACGAAAAAATCACGCACCCGCTCCACCTGCGTCTGCTGGAGCATGACCTCGCTCACCCACACGGCATAGGGGTCGCGGGACCGACGCCAGGGCAGATCCCGCCTCGCGCGGGCATACCAGGCCAGGAGGGGCCTCACGAGCCGTTCGGGCGTTTTCATCACATCGACCGTCGCCGTCGCCACGACTCCCCCTTGCAAAGCTTTTTTCCTTGGGTTCCAACGAGGGGAAGTGTAGCCCGTTTCGCCACCGGTATCCCGCATGCCAAAGCCTCGACCGCGTGCCTCTGCCGCTGACACGCTCCGTGTCGAACGCCGTGAGTCGGATGGAGCCACGCAGTGGGAGATCGTCCAGTCCCGATGTGCCCGAAAACGGCGGGAGGACATCGAGGAGGTGGAGGCGATGGTCGAAGCGGGCGAGACCGAGATCGCCCGCGACGAGCTTGTCTGGCTCCTCTCCGAGTGCCCCGACTTTCTCGAAGCCCACGTGCACCTGGGGCTGATCGCGCTTGAGGAAAACGACCCGAAGCTCGCCCGGGGCCACTTCGGGCGAGCCTACGAACTGTGCCTGAAGGCGCTCGAGGCGGCAGGCAATCCGCGACCTCTGCCCTACGCGATGCCAGGCAACAAGCCGTTCTTCGAGGCGGCCAAAGGGCTCGTTCACTGCCTCATCGACACCGGCCGCCATCCGATGGCGGAAACGGTCTGCAAGCGGATACAACCTCTCGACACGACCGATCCGCTCGCGATCCAGCGGCTTGTCAAACGGTGACCTCCATGCCTGCCGCCCGCTTCATCTCGCTCGACGGCATCGACGGCTCGGGAAAGTCGTCGCAGATCGGGCCGCTCGTACGATGGCTCGAAGGCAAAGGCTGCACGGTCACGACCTGCCGCGATCCCGGCTCGACGCCGACGGGCGACGCGATCCGCACGATCCTGCTCGACCGCCACGACCTGCATCTGTCGCCAACCGCCGAGATGCTGCTCTACATGGCCGCCAGGGCGCAACTGGTGAGCGAGGTGATCGCCCCCGCCCTCACCCGCGGTGAATGGGTCGTGTCGGACCGCTACCTGCTGGCGAACGTCGTCTACCAGGGACATGCCGGCGGTCTCGATCCCGACGTCATCCGGCAGGTCGGCGGCGTCGCCACCGGCGGGCTCATGCCCGACCTCGTGCTCCTTCTCGACGTCGATCTCGAAACGTCAGCCGCCCGGCTCGACCGGCCGCTCGACAAACTCGAAAATCGTGGGGACGGCTATCGCAGGAAACTCCGTGAAGGCTACCTCGCCGAGGCGGCGCGGCATCGCGAGCACATCCGGGTGATCGACGCCAGCGGCATGGTCGATGACGTCGCCGCCGGCATCCGCGCCGCGGTAAGCGGACGTTTTCCGGAATTGGCATGAGTCGCATCGACGGCGGGGAGGACATCATGGCGTGGCAGGCGATCGAAGGACACGACGCGGTTGCCGCGCGGTTTGCCACTGCCGAAGCCCAAGGCCGCGTCGCCGGCTCGTATCTCTTCATCGGTCCGCCCGGCATCGGCAAGACGACGTTCGCGCGGGGTCTTGCCAAGGCGCTTGTGTGCCACGCGCCGCGGCCGGGCCTCGTTGCCTGCGATGCCTGTGCCTCGTGCGTCCAGGCGGATGCCGGCAGCCATCCCGATATCGACGTCGTGCAGAAGCCTGTCGATCGCTCCGCGATCCCGCTGGAGGCCTTCGTTGGCGATGCAGAGCACCGGATGCGCGAGGGCCTCTGCTGGCGGATCAAACTCCGGCCGGCGCTCGGCGCTCGGAAGGCGGCGATCATCCTCGACGCCGACCTGCTCCTCGAGGAGGGAGCCAACTGCCTGCTCAAGACGCTCGAGGAGCCTCCCGATGGCGCCGTGATCATCCTCGTCGGCACGTCGCTCGAGCGGCAACTGCCCACGATCCGTTCGCGATGCCAGATCGTCCGCTTTCAGCCGCTCAAACCGGAGATCGTGACGCGGATTCTCGCGGGCGAGTCATCGGCCTCGGGGAGCACGGCCGACGAAGCGACCCTCCGCGATGTCGCCCATGCCTCGGGAGGCAGCCTCGAGCGAGCCAGGCTCCTGCTCGATCCCGCAGCCGTCCAGTTTCGTGGCACCCTGCTCACGATGCTTTCCCGCCGGCCGTTACGAGGCGTCGATCTGGCGAAGGAGACGATCGCGTTCGTGGAGGCCGCTGGCACGGAGGCCCCACCTCGCAGGGCCCGAGCGAAGATCGTCCTCGAGGCCGCGATCGACTTCTATCGGGCATGCTTGCGTTCCTCGACGGTCGATGAACCACCGACCGACCCGGTGCTCGCAAAGGCCGTGGCAGCCTGGAGAGACGGGGCAAACGACGCGGCCGATGAGGCTGCAACGCTCTTGGAGCAGACGCTCGACGCGATCGATGCGGTCGATCGCTACGCCAACCTCACCATGCTCATCGACGCATGGACGGCGATCCTCGAGCAGCCGCGGCTTGCCCAGACTGGCTAGGTTCGCGCCGCTGAGCCCGGCAAGTGTGCCGACCCCGGAAGCCGTAACGATCATGCGACGGGTGATCGATTTTCCCGGTCGTGCCCGTCGATCGATTTGTGCCGGATGGATCCGTGAGTGGATCCGTCTCGTGCAGCATCGATAAAGACACACTAGGCCGGGGCGGGCATGGCTGATACGCGGGCGAAGGGAATCGTCGCAACGTCGTTCTTCGGGGGGCTTCTGCTGGCGGTATGGGTCTTCGCGCCCGACGCGTGGGAGCCTGTGCCCGAGCCGTACTTCGGCCTGGAGGAGCCGGTGGAGGTCGCCACGCCTCTGACACGGCGGCCGGACGCTCCGTCGCCGAAATTGCCTCCGACGCCTCCAACGCCTTCGCCGACAACACCGCCGGTCGGCGGCCTCTCCTCGATGGCCGCCGCGATGCCGGCCGTGGTGAGGCCCGATGCGCCGCCGGAACGCATCGCTCTTTCCGGGGGACCGCCGGCCGTTTCCGAACCGCCACGACCGGCCGACCGTGCCATCGCCCAATCGTTGCCTCCACGATCGCCGCCGACGAATCCCGCGGCCAATCCATCGGAACATCCCGAGTCGCTGCGGCTGCTCGTCACCCGCGTGCAGATGCGTCGTGTGGCGACGGAGGAAACCGTGCATCAGGAGCGGCGGGATCGCCACGCCGGCCAGCCGGAACGGATCGAGACGCCCGTGGTCAACGAATCACTCGGTGCCGCTCCGCTGCCTGGCCAGGAATGGACCGATCCCGACAGTGTCAACTGGACCGATGCAGAGCGTCACGAGCACCAGAAGGCCTCGAGGACTCCGGGGGGCGACGCGTCTGCAGCCGGCGGGCGGCTGATCGATCGGCTCCGTGCTGGGGATCGTCTCCTGCCGCGAGGCCGCCGCGATGAGCCACCCGCCGCGGAACGCATCGCCATGGTCAATCCGCCAATCGACGTCCGCTCACCAGGAAGCACCTGGCCTCATCCGCAGAAGCTTCTCGCCGATCTCCAGCAGCTCGCGTCGTCGGGGCATCCTCCCCGGCCACATCAAGCCCTCCATGACTGGTCGAACTCGGCCCTTACCACGCTGACGAACGTGCTCGCGACCACCGGCCCGCGCGACCCATCCGCCGCGCCGGCGCTGCTTGGCCTCGGCGATGCCGTTCACGAGGGCATGTCGGTGGCCGATCGCATCGCCGAAGGGACGCTCTCGTCTCAGACGCGCCGCGCCGCCCTGGCGATCTCACGGCGGGTCGCCATCTGGCGGGCCGCGGCCGGCATGCTCGCACAGCCGGTCAATGCCCCGCCATCCGACGACCAGCCGCGGCCCGCCTCGCACGATCCGCTGGTCGTGGCGCGGTCCGAAACCGACGTCGCCCGGCTGCTCGACGGCTTGGAGCGATACGAGATGTCGCTGACCGCGGCCGACGCGGCGGCTGTCAAGGAGGCGATGCGAGCCGCGGCGGCGTCGCCGATGGCCGGATCGGCCGCCCTGACACGCGCCGTGACGGACCACTACCTCTCCCCGAATCTCAGGATCGCGGTGCATGGCGGGCTCGTCGAGAAGCTGGCTCCCGATCGGGAGGTCAAGACAGGCCCGGTCGACGAAACGATCGCGGGCCGTCAGGTCCGCGGCATCCGAACGGTCACCCAAAACACGACGATTCGCTTCGTTCCCGATCCCGATGAGATCGCGATGGACCTCGAAGTGCAGGGCGAGGTGACATCGAGGAGCGTGACCGATGCCGGGCCGGTGTCGCTGACATCCCGGGGCACTTCGAACTTCATGGTGCGGAAGCCGATCAAGGTCTCCCCGCACGGCCTGCTCTTCGGCCCGGCCGCAGGATCCGCCTCCAACAACTCCCAGCTCGCTGGCATCCAGACCAGTTTCGATTCCGTTCCCGTCATGCGTTCGCTCGTCCGACAGCTTGCACGAAGCCAGCACGATGAAAACCTGCCCGACATCAACCGCGAGGTGATCGAAAAGATCGTCTCGAAGGCCTGCCGTGAGACCGATGTCCAGTCGGAACTGAAGTTCGTCGAGCTGTCGGATCGAGTCCGAACGAAGGTGTGGATGCCGATGGTGAAACTCGGCCTCGAGCCGACGCCTGTGGCATTGGAATCGACGCAGTCGACGGCCACGCTGCGACTGCGGCTCGCCGCCGACACTCAACTCGCCGCCCACACTCCCCGCCCGCGGGCGCCCGTCGATGCCGCCGTGAGCGTGCAGGTGCATGAGTCGTCCATGAACAACGCCCTGGAGCGGCTCGCCCTGGCGGGCCGACGCCTGCCGCTGGAGGATCTCTACCTGCAGTGCTGCGAGCGGCTCGGTCTCGAGCCGAAACTTCCCGACGATCTGCCGGAGGGTGTCGAGGTGACCTTCGCCCGCGCGGAGCCGTTGCGGATCGCCTGCAGCGATGGTCTTGTGCGAGTGCGAGTGGCCCTGGAAGCACTCGAGAGCGGCCGCCGCAACTGGTACGACGTGATCGCGCAGGTCACCTACCGGCCCGCGATGTCTGGCGCGCAGGTCTTTTTGGAACGCGATGGCCCGATTCAGATCAGCGGCCCCGGACACCAAGGCCGGATGGAGCTCGCGCTTCGGACCATCTTCGGCAAGGTCTTTCCCAAGGAGCGACCGGTGGCGGTGCTGCCCGAACGAATCGCGAACAACCCGCGGCTGGAAGCGATGCGGGCGGTGCAGGCCGTAAGCAGCGACGGGTGGTTCGCGATCGCGATCGCCTCCCGTGAGCCCCCCGCCTCGGCGACCTCCTCCCAGGAAACATCGCAGGAAGCCAAGCGGCCCGTGCGCTTCCGCTGAGCCCCGCTACACTGTGTCGCGGAGGTGACCGATGCCAGCACAGCAGTTCCGCACCGAGTCCGACAGCATGGGCGAGGTACAGGTGCCCGCCAACCGGTACTGGGGGGCCCAGACCGAGCGATCCCGGGACAACTTCAAGATCGGCGTGGACCGGTTCCAGTGGGGCCGGGCCGTGAAGCGGGCGCTTGGCATCCTGAAGAAGTCGGCCGCCCTCGCCAATGGCGATCTCGGCCAGCTGCCGCCAGCGACGGTGAAGCTCATCGTGCAGGCGGCCGACGAGGTGATCGCCGGCACGCTCGACGACCACTTTCCACTGGTCGTCTTCCAGACCGGCAGCGGCACGCAGTCGAACATGAACGCCAACGAGGTGATCTCGAATCGGGCGATCGAGATCGCCGGCGGCGTGATGGGCTCCAAGAAGCCGGTGCACCCCAACGACGACGTCAACCGCGGTCAGTCGTCGAACGACACGTTCCCCACCGCCATGCACATCGCCGCCGTGCAGGTGATCCACGACCGGCTGCTGCCGGCGGTGCGGAGCCTGCGGGACGTCTTTCTCTCGCTGGAGACGAAGCACGCCGATCTCGTGAAGATCGGCCGCACGCACCTGCAGGACGCCACGCCGATCACGCTCGGCCAGGAGGTCTCCGCGTGGCGGGCCCAGCTCGACGACCGGATCGCCGGCATCGAGCGGGCGCTGCCGGGCCTCTACGAGCTGGCGATCGGCGGCACGGCGGTGGGCACGGGGCTCAACGCCCACGCCCGCTTCGGCGACGTGGCCGCCGGCTGCATCGCCAGGGAGACCGGCCACCCGTTCGTGTCGGCGCCCAACA
>JBJTOU010000122.1:0-11999 GCA_046074725.1 Planctomycetia bacterium | reverse complement strand
GGCCTCGTGGTCATGCCGGTGCTTCGCGCGGCCCGGAGGCCGGAGCAGTTTGTCACCCTCTCCAACGCGAAGATCATGGCTCCCCGACGACCTCCTCTCCGCCCTGCCTGCCGACCGCGCTGGCTGCTGGTTCGGCCCCGGGGTCTGGCTGACGATCCTGCTGGCACCCGCGGTGGTCATGCTGCTCCACGCGACGGCGGGGAGTAGGATGCGGTGAGACCGTCTCGCGGAGATCGCCCGTGATCGAGCCCCGAATCCTCGAGGTCCGCACCCGGATCCTCAAGAAGAACGATGAACTCGCCCGCGAGCTCCGGGATCGGTTCGTGCGGGCCGGCGTGCTCGTGGTCAACATGGTGTCGAGCCCCGGCACCGGCAAGACGGCCTTCCTCAAGGAGACGCTCGCCAGGCTGCTGGCCCGAGGCGAGCCCTGCGCGGCGGTGGTGGGCGACCTCGAGACCGACAACGACGCCCGCCGGCTGGCGGAGAGCGGGGCCCCGGTCCGGCAGATCATGACCCACGGCCTCTGCCATCTGGAGGCCGACATGGTCGAGCAGCACCTCCAGGGCTGGGACCTCGCCTCGCTCGATTACCTGTTCATCGAGAACGTGGGTAACCTCGTCTGCCCGACGAGCTGGGATCTCGGTGAATCGGTGCGGCTCGCGCTCCTCTCGGTGACGGAGGGGGAAGACAAGCCGCTCAAGTATCCGGGGCTCTTCAACACGGCCGACATCACCGCGATCACGAAGATCGACCTCGCGGCGGCCTGTGATTTCAACCGCGAGCTGGCGCGGGCCAACATCGAGGCCGTTCGGCCCGGCATGCGAATCATAGAGACCTCGGCGAAAACGGGTGCGGGCATCGATGAGTGGCTCGAACAACTCGCCCAGCGGCGCGAGTAGGCGAGCATGAGCCCACGCAACTGCCCACGCGGGTCACCGGCAGATCGGTTTCGGCGAGCCGCGTGAGGGCCGAGCAGATCGGGCCGGCCCCGCTCACCCGGCGGGAACGCCGCTTCAGGTCAGGCGGCGGATGAGCCACCAGCCGAGGGCGAGCTGCGCGATGAGCGCGATGAGTCCCGACTGCGGGCTGCCCGTCGCCATCTGCAGCCCGCCGAATGCAAGGCTCGCAGCGAAGCCCGAGAGTTTCGTGCCCACCTGCAGCAGGCCGAACGACACGCCTGCATGGCCGGGCGGCGCGAGCACGGCGACGGCCGCGCGGAGTAGGCTCTGGATGCCCCCGAGCACCAGGGCCAACAGGACGGCCAGGCCGAAGAGCTGCTGCGTCGTCTCAACGAACCAGGCAAGCACGAGCACGGCGATCCAGCCGCCGAAGCAGAGCAGCGTGGCCGGCCTCCTACCGATCCGCGTCGAGAGCCAGCCGATGACGATCGCGCCTGGAAGCGCCACCGCCTGCACGAGCAGCACGAGCCGGACGAGCGAGGGGCCGTCGAGATCGAACCGCTGCAAGGCAAGACTCGAGAACTGCGCAATCGCCGTCTGCACGCCGCCGAGGGCGAGCATCGCGCCGCCGAGGACCGCGGCGAACTGGCGTTCCGCGGATCCGGGCTTTGCGTGCCACAGGCTCGTGGCAAACGCACCGAGTTCGCGGCTGGGCGTCGCGGCATGCCGGCCGCCGTCGCCGTGGTCGAAGCGGGCGACCGCTGCCGGCAGGGAGAAGACGAGCCACCAGGCCGCCGTGACGGCGAAGGCGACCCGGAGGCCGCCCGCCATGTCGAGGCCGAGGCGGGCGTGGCCGGTGACGATGGCCGTGGCGATCACCAGCGCGATCCCGCCGCCCGCATAACCGGCGGCGAAGCCCACGGCGGAAAGGCGATCGGCATCCCGATCCCCGGCGACTCGTCGCAGCAGGCTGCCGGTGAACACCTGCGCGATGTCGAACCCGACACAGGCCGCGACGACCGCGGCGACGACGGCGATCCGGGCCTGGTGCGGTACGGCGGCCAACATGAGGAAGCCCCCCGCGCCGACACAGCTGGCGACGACGAGCGCACGCTGGTGACCATCGCGGCGATCGGCCCAGGCGGCCGCCCACGGCACCAGCACGGCGGAGGCGAGCATCGCCGCCGCGATCGTCCAGGCCCATATGACCCCGGCCGAGACGCCCCAGCCACCCGTCGCGAAGACCAGTTTCTCGACGTAGGCCACGACAAGCGTGATCAGCACGGTCGAGAACGCGCTCGCGGCCCAATCGAGCAGGATCCAGGCGATGCGGGCGAACCGAGCGTGGCGCGGCAACGGAGGAGCGTGGCTGGTCATGCCGACGAATCCAGACGGTATCGGAGGACGGCCAGCCCGAGGACCTCCCTGGAGAGCCACACCACCGTGACCATCAAGGCGCACGCGCCGTACCACTCGAGGTATTTCGGAGACCCGCGCTCGGTCGCCTGCTCGATGAACTCCACGTCCAGAACCACATTCAAGGCACCGATCACGACCACGTAGAGACTGTACCCGAGTTCACGGCCGTCAGGATTGCGGGGTACCCCCCGGTGAGAACGGATACGAACCGTCAGACCTGCGCTGCGGTTGCGGCCATCACCTCCGCGACGGCTTCCACGGCCCTCACGATCTGCTCCTCGGTGTGCTCGCAGGTCACGAAGAACCGCAGCCTGGCCGCCGCTTCGCGGACCGCCGGGTAGAGGATAGGCCGCGCGTTGATGCCTCGTTCGAGGAGGAGCTGCGAGGCCAGGATCGCGCGGGACGAACTGCCGGTGATCACGGGGATCACCGGCGTGCCGCCGCTGGGGCCGGTGTCGAGGCCGGCATCGTCGGCGAGCTTCAAGAACAGCTCCGACCGCTCCCGAAGACGGGTCACCCGCCATGGCTCCCGTCGCAGCACGCGGATCGCCTCGAGCGCCGCGGCGGAATTCGGCGGCGAGCAGGCGGTCGAGAACACGAACGACGGCGTCGTGAAGCCGAGGTAACGGATGAGCCGCTCGGGGCCGGCGAGGTAGCCCCCCTGCGCGCCGAGCGCCTTGCTGATCGTGCCCATCCAGAGGTCGCCCTCCGATGGGCTCACTCCGAAAAAGTCGCAGATGCCGCGGCCCGCGGGCCCCATCGTGCCGATCGAGTGGGCCTCGTCCACGTAGAGGATCGCATCGTGACGCTTCTTGACATCCAGAAACCGTGGCAGGTCGGGATAGTCGCCGTCCATGCTGTACACGCCCTCGATCGCCACGATCACGCGGCGGTATCGCGGCCGCAGGTCGCGAAGCAGCCCGTCGAGCTGGGCGTGGTCGTTGTGCCGGAAGGGACGCTTGCCAGCCCGCGAGGCGGTGGTGCCCTGCACGATGCTGTTGTGGGCCAGTTCGTCGTAGAGAATCAGGTCGTCGGCGCCGCAGAGGTGGCCGAGCACCGACGCATTGGTGCCGTAGCCACACGGGAAGACGACTGCCCGCTCGGTGCCGATGAATGCGGCCAACTCGGCATCGAGTTGATCGAGCAGCGAATTGTTGCCTCCCACCATTCGGCTCGCCGAGGCGCTGCAGCCGAAGCGATCGATCGCGTTCTTCGCAGCCCGCTTGACGTCGGGATGGCCGGCAAGGCCCAGATAGTCGAAGCTCGTGAAGACGGCGACATCGCGGCCGCCGATGCTCGCCCGGCTGCCATCCACCCGCTCGTTGGACAGGAGAAACGGGTTGGCGAGCCCGGCCTCGGCCAGCCCCGCCAGCCGCTCCTCCATCGCCTGGCACTCGGGAAAGGGATCACTGGCGGCGTCTGCGGCCGTATCGCCGACCGGGCTTTCAGGCTCAACCCGGTCGGCCGCGTCGAGCATCCGCCGTTCGACACAATCCACGAGGTCGTCGCAGGTGCGAATATCCTGCAGCCACTCCTCGTGAAACCGCATCTGGTAGAGGCCCTCGATCCGTCTCACCGCGTCGAGGAACCGCGACGGATCGACGCCCGCTTTCTCCAGTTCCATGCCCGGATCGAGCCGGCTCCGGCTGTTGAACGGCCGGGAACGTTCGAGCTCGCCGAGGACAAGACGGGCGATCGCCGCCCGAGAATGATCCGCGCGGCCTGCACCGATTTCAGAGCCAAGGACTGCCATGCTGCCTCCCGCGAACGCTCCTTCGTTCGCGAGCGGCGTTCCGGATGATGGCATCCTTCCGCACGGCACTCGCGATCACTTGTCAGCCGCCACGTCTTCGCGACGACCTCGGCACTATAGCAAAACTCTGCTATTCCGACAGTGTCCGCCCCAGTCCCCCGCCGTCGATCGCCCGTGTGAAGCGAGGCGAGCAAGCTTCACGAACGACCAGACTGGAGTTCCGTGAGGGCGTTGGAGGCGGCCCGCTGCTCGGCCTCCTTCTTGTTGCGACCCCACGCCGGGGAGTAACTGCGGCCCGCGATCTGCGCGGAGACGTGAAAACTCTTGCTGTGGTCCGGCCCGGCCTCCTCGATCACCTCGTAGGTGGGCGTGACCCCAAAATCCCGCTGGGCTACCTGCTGCAGGAGCGACTTATGGTTGGCCCCCTGCTCGCCGGAGGCAACCTTGATGATCTCGGGCTCCATGAATCGCCCCACGAGCCTTCGGGCGGGCTCCATGCCGCCGTCGAGGTAGACGGCTGCGACGAGCGACTCGAAGAGGTCCGACAGCACTGAAGTCGGCACCGGCCGGTTCACCGAAAGCCCCTTGCCGACGATGAGAAAGTCGATGAGTTGCATCTCGTCGCTGATCCGGCTGCATGTCTCGCGGCTCACGACCACCGACTTGATCCGCGTCAGATCCCCCTCCAGCGAATCGGGGAATATCCGATAGAGCGTCTCGCAGACGATAAACCCGAGGATTGCGTCGCCGAGAAATTCCAGCCGCTCATTGGACGCCAGACGGTGCTGGGCCCCCGATGCGTGGGTCAGGGCCGCCATCAGGAGGGAGGGATCGCGAAACTCGTAGTCGAGCCGCCGCTGGCACTCCGCGACATCGATCGTAAACTCCTGCACCGCCGACACTTCCTTCCTGGCTCCAGCATGACCTCCCGTCGGGAACCATACGCCCCCCGACGCGGCACGTCAACGGTTTTTGCACCGATCGAACCCTCCACGAACGGCCCGCGTATCAGATGCTGTCGCCCATGAACACGACCTCCAGATGCCGGCCTTCGTGCCGGCCTGCCCCCGTTTTTGAACCGGGCACGGATGCCGCCGGTGCCGCGGCATGGGCCTTTGCGTTTATGATGTCTCCGACGGCGGTCGGCGGCCGCCATCTCCTTCGAGCGAGGTGCATACTCCCATGACGAACATGACGAACACGATGAATCGAACCACGACGTTCTCTCTTCTGCCACCGTGGCTTGTCCCGGCGGTCGTGATGCTCGCGACTTTCCTGGCCGCCGGCTCCCTGCACGCCGACGAGCCGAACGATCCGCTCACGCATGCCAACGCTTTGTCGAAAGCCTTTCGGCAGGCCGCCGAGAAGGCGACGCCGAGCGTGGTCGTGGTGCGGAGCGAAGTGAAGCCGCAGGCCGCGGCCCAGGGCCGCGGCCCACAGCGGGGCGGCGAGAACCCCTTCAAGGGGACCCCCTTCGAAGACTTTTTCCGTGACGGGCTTCCCGAGGGATTCGAGTTCGGCCCGGGTGGGCCGGGCCGCGGGGCGCCCCGATCGGGCGTCGGCTCGGGCGTGATCGTCGATGCCACCGGCATCGTGCTGACCAACAATCACGTCGTCGAGGGGGCCGACGAGGTCACCGTGGAGCTTTCCGACGGCCGAGAGTTCAAGGCGAAGGAAATCAAGACCGATCCTGAAAGCGACCTCGCCGTTATCCGTCTGACCGATGCCGCCGGCCTGCCGACCGCTCGCCTCGGTGATTCCGATCAGCTTGACACCGGCGACTGGGTGATCGCCATCGGCAACCCCTTCGAACTGGAGACCACGGTCAGCGCCGGCATCATCAGTGGCAAGGGACGCGAGCTTGGCGGCATCCGCCGCGCGAAGTTCCTGCAGACCGACGCCGCCATCAACCCCGGCAACTCGGGCGGCCCGCTGGTCAACCTCGCGGGTGAGGTGGTCGGCATCAACACGGCCATCGCGTCGAATAGCGGCGGATACCAGGGCATCGGCTTCGCGATCCCGATCAATCTCGCCAAGTGGGTGAGCGAGCAGCTCATCGCCAGGGGCTCGGTGGAGCGAGGCTACATCGGCGTTACGATCGGCCAGCTGTCCCGGGAGATGGCGGCGAAGCTCGGCATCGCGGATACCAAGGGAGCGCTCGTGACCGAGGTCATGCGCGACACGCCGGCAGCCCAGGCCGGAGTGCAGGAGCTCGACGTGATCAGGAGCTTCAACGGCCAGCCCATCGATGGGCGGCGGAGCCTGCAGGAGGTCGTGGAGCGGGCGGCCATCGGCAAGCCCCACACGCTCTCCGTGATCCGTGATGGCAAGCCGCTCACGCTTTCCATCACCGTCAAGCCGTTGCCGAACGAGATGGCCCGCAACGGCGGTGGCGGCGGCCGCCGCGCCGGTCCCTCGGGCGGCGATGTCTACTATTCCGAGCCCTTCGGTCTTGCGGTGCGAAACAAGGGCCCGAACGACGATGCCTACGGCGAATTCGACGGCGTGCTCGTCGAGCGTGTCGATCCCGACGGCGTGGCCGCGGAAGCGGGCCTCGGGCCCAACGTGCTCATCCGCAAGGTGGGCCGCACGGCCGTCGCCTCGATCGCCGATTTCGAGGCGGCGATCAAGAAAGAGACGCCCGACGCGGGGGTCGTTCTGCAGGTCCGCACGCCGCGTGGCAACGCGGTGGTACTCCTGAAGAAGGGCCTGTGATGGCTCTTCTCGGCGTCAACATCGATCACGTCGCAACGATCCGGCAGGCGCGGCGGACGGTGGAGCCCGATCCCGTCTGGGCCGCGGCGCTGGCCGAGCTCGGCGGTGCCGATGCGATCACCGTCCATCTCCGCGAAGACCGGCGGCACATCCAGGACCGCGATCTCGAAGTGCTCCGTCGCACGGTGCAGGTGAAGCTGAATCTCGAGGCGGCGATCGCACCGGCGATGATCGAGATCGCCTGCAGAGTCCGGCCCGACCAGGTCACGCTTGTGCCCGAGCGGCGCGAGGAGATCACGACCGAAGGGGGGCTCGACGTCGTCTCGCATCGTGCGGCGACGGCCGATGCGGTGAGGCGGCTCCACGACGCCGGCATCGCCGTGTCGCTCTTCATCGATCCCGACGCCCGTCAGATCGAGTCGGCGGTCGATCTCGGCGTCGCCGCCGTGGAGCTCCACACGGGCGAGTATGCCAACGCGGCGGCCGAAGCCGCGCGGCACGACGAGCTGGTGCGTCTGGCCCGCGCCGGCGCGATGGTGCGGCAGGCGAAGCTGCAGCTCAACGCGGGCCACGGCCTCACCTACCGCAACGTCGTGCCGGTGGCCCGGCTCGACGGCATGCACGAGCTCAACATCGGCCACTCGATCGTGTCGCGAGCCGTGCTCGTGGGCTTCACGCAAGCCGTCCGCGAGATGCGGACATTGATCGCCTGACATCCACGCTGACATTCAACGCGCTCAACCCGGCCATCAAAGAGCCAACGGAGTTCGCCAAGAAACCCGAGGCCACGACGGCGAAGCATTCGTGAACTCGTCTAGGCTCGGGGCTGTCCATGCCCTCGAGCGAGCTATGGGAGCGAGCGAAGCCTGGAGGGCGAAGCGAAGCGGACATGCAGTGAGCCGAGGCCAGGAGGGCCGAGGCGAACGTCCAGCGAGAGGGCGTGGGCAGCCCCGAGCCGGGTTGGCCGAGTTGACGACGGGAACCGGAACGCTTCCCATCGGGCAGACAGGCTGAAGCATGTCCTACTTTGGGGCCGCGGCGGCACCTTGCGAGAGCCGGGCGAAGAGTTCGGCGTCGTCGAGCACGAACATGTGGCCGTGGTCGGCCGTGACGATCACGGCCGTGTCGTCCCAGCCGCCATGCCGCTCCACCCACTTCACCACGGCTTGAAAAGCCATGTCGCCACTCCGCACGGCGCCGATGCAGTTGTCGATGTTGTTGCCGTGTGAGGCCCAATCGACGTCGCCCGCCTCCACCATGAGCCAGAAGGGCCCCTTCGCCGCGAGCACGTCGAGCGCCGTGCGGGCCATGTCGGCGAGCGTGGGATTCTCGTCGATGTCGGCATCCGTGTAGGGCTTGACCAACGCATACTTCTTGCGGAGTTTCCAGAGCGGCTCCGAATCGGCCGCCTCCGCCCGGCCCGAGAATGGTTTGAAATCACCCGACGCCGTCTGGTAGGGCAGTTGGCCCTCGGCCACGCCAAAGAGCCCCAGGAGCGGCCGACCCGCGGCGATCGCCCGCGTGGCGGCCTCGGTAAGGATCTCGTCGCCGCGGCGGCCGGCGGTCCGCTGCACGATCTCGTAGCGGCCGCCCTGCGCGGCATCGACGGCCCGGAGCGTCGAAGGGGCGATGTATTTGTTGCCGGGCTCGAAATTGACCCCCTGCTGGGCGTCAGCATCGGCATGCACACCATCCCCGCCTCCGAGCACGACGTCGAGGCCCGGCAGAGGCTCACTGCGACGGGCGATCGACGGCTGGCCGACAAGGTCGCGCGCGATGTCCTGGTAGTCGTCGCGGGTGACGTTGTTTGCATACGCGCTGGCCGGCGTGGCGTGGGAGATCGGCACGCTCGTCACCACGCCCACCGCATAGCCGCGGTGTTGCAGCGTCACCGCGATCGGCTCGAGCGGCCGCCCCTCGGGATCGATGTTGATCGCGTCGTTGTAGGTCTTCCTGCCCGAACACAGCGACGTGGCCGAGGCAGCCGAGTCGGTGACGGCATGGGGCCGATCCCGGTCGCGGCCGATGAGGTATCGAGCGTCGGCCCGACGATCCCAGGGCGTCTTCCCACCGCGGCTCGGGTCGTAGCCGCCGGGCGTCGTGCCCCCGGGGTTCCGGATCGCCTGCGCATCGACATCAAACGTCGTGCCGTCGTTGGCGGGGCTCGTCACGCACCAGCCGAAGTCGGTCGCCGCGCCATGATAGGTTTGGAAGCCGAAGACATCGCCACGCCCCTCGTCATAGGTCACGGCACCACGGGTCGCGATCGCCGCCGTCCGCGTAGTCTGCCAGTCGAGGCCGTCGAACACGATGAGGATGATCCGCTTCTTTCCCGCGTCGGCGGCCATTCTCTGAAGTCGATAGATATCCGTCTGGTCGAAATGCTCGGCGTCGGGATCGAGCGTATGGTCGGGGAGTCGCCCGTAGAGTTCGCGAAGTCGCGACTCGCTGCGGTAGCCGCTGTTCGCCCCGCGGACGGCATCCAGGCCGATGCCGAACGTATAGACGGGAATGAGTCGATTCGAGTGGTTCGACCACGAGACATACCGGCCAGACTGGTCGCCCCAGTGCCCCCAGTCGGCATGCCCGAGAGATTCCGCCTCGATCTGCATCTCTCGGATGGGATCGTCATCGGCCCGGGCTGATCCGTTGCAGGCGATGGCAAGCCCCACCCCAAGGCACAGGTGCCGGAAGAACGGCCAGTGCTGCTCGTGGCGGGTGGACATGCGGATCGTGGTCATCGGCGCGATGATACATGAAAGGCCGTGCGAGGTTCGCCTCTCGACAGGTTCCGCGGCCAACGGTGTTCGCCAGCAGACTGGTAAACACGTCTGCGGGAGCAGGATGCGACGACCGCCGACCGTGGAAAACCTCGGCGTTTCCACCGGTCGCCCACGTGGAAAAACGTCTTGGATGACTTTTTCCACGGACAACTAGGCGCGACGTGTGCGCATCCTATGCTGTAGGTTTGCAACTGGATTTTCGCTCTCCCGCACCCCACCTCCCTCCCGTGGTCAACGACGACCTCCTGCGGCGCGATGTTCGCCTTCTCGACGGCAAACTCGATGCCGTGATCGTGGAAGAGGCGGGGCCGGAGGCCTCGGCGCTGGTCGCGGAAATCCGCCGGCTCGCCCGTGATCGCCGAGAGGGTGTTCACGACGCCGAACGGGCGCTGGCTGCGAAGATCGAATCGCTCGACACGTCCCAGGCCCGAGTCGTGGCCCGTGCGCTCTCCATCTTCTTCGACCTCGCCAACATCGCCGAAGACCGGCAGCGGGTCCGCGTGCTGCGTGAGCGGGAGCGGCTCCGCCATCCGCAGCCGCCGGGCGAATCGCTCGCCGCCGCGATCCAGTCGCTCGCCGCGAGCGGCCTCTCGGCGGCCGACGTGCAGCTTGAGCTCGACAGGCTGTCGGTGGAGCTCGTCTTCACCGCCCACCCCAGCGAGGCGAAGCGCCGCTCGATCCGCGCAAAACTGCGGCGGATGCGGCAGTGCCTCCAGGCGCTCGATCGCGAAGACGTCCTGCCTCGTGAACGGGCGGAGTGTGAAGGCAGCCTTCGCTCCGAACTGGCGATCCTCTGGGAAACCGAGTTTCTGAAGGCCACGCGGCCGACGGTGCTCGACGAAGTTGGCCGCGGCCTCTCGCTCATGCCGCGCATCTGGGATGCCGTGCCGCAGGTGCACGAATCGCTTCGCCGGGGGCTCGCCGAGGCCTATCCCGGCCATGCCTTCACGATCCCGCCCTTCCTGACGTTCGGCTCGTGGATGGGAGGCGATCGCGACGGCAATCCGTTCGTGACGGCGGAGATCACCGAGACCACGCTCCTGCAAGTGCGGACGGCCGCGATCGACGCCCACCTCGACTGGTGCAGCCGGCTGCACGAGATGCTCACGATGTCGCTCCGCGAGGCGCATGGCGCGGCGCCGCTCGAAGAGCGTCTTGGGGCGCTCGCCGCCGAGTGGCCCGATCTCGCGGCCGTGCTCGAGGGCGTGCCGCCCCACGAGTCATACCGCCGCTGGCTGCGCATGATCCATTTCCGGCTCGAGTGCTCGATGGTGGCGAGCCTCGCACAGCCGCTCGCGGCCGGCGCCTATCCGTCGGCCCGCGAATTCGAGGCCGACGTGGCCATGCTGGTGGACTGCGTGGCCCGCGACCACGGCCTCTCCGACAACGCGCCGGCCCGCCGCTGGCTCGATCTCGTCCGTGGCTTCGGCCTCCACATGACGCGGCTCGACGTGCGGCAAGACGCCCGCGCCTACCAGGACATCATGGCCGAGATCCTCGGCGCGGCAGGCGTCGCCGGTGCCGACGCAATGCGGTCGGACGACGAGGCCACGAAAGTCCGCCTGCTCACCGACACCCTCGGCAAGGTCGGAGCGGTGGCTGAAGAACGGCTGCAGCCGCTTTCACTCGACACGCTCCGACTCTTCACGCTCCTGCATCGCGCGAGCGTGAGGTTCGGCCCCGATTGCCTCGGTGGGGCGATTGTGAGCCTCACCCGCTCCCCTGCCGACGTGCTCTGCGTGCTCTGGCTTTGGCGGTGGGCGCAGAAGCAAGCCGCCGACTCAGGCGAGCCGGTCGCCGCGCACGACATCGCGATCGTGCCGCTCTTTGAAAAGATCGGCGATCTGCAGCGAGCCCACGAGACGCTCGGCACGATCCTCGACACGCCGGCCTACGCCGCGCACCTGGCCGGCCGGGGCAATCGCCAGATGGTGATGGTGGGCTATTCCGACAGCACGAAGGACGGCGGCTACCTCGCCGCCTGCTGGGGATTGCAGTCGGCGCAAAGCAGGCTGCATGCGGCGGCCGCGGACCGCGGTGTGGCGGTGACGTTCTTCCACGGCCGCGGTGGCTCGCTCGGCCGCGGCGGTGGGCCGGCCGCTCGCGGAATCCTTTCATTGCCCCCCGAGGCGCTGGATGGATCGCTGCGGCTCACCGAGCAAGGGGAAGTGCTCGCCGAGCGCTACGACGACACGGAGATCGCCTGCCGCCATCTCGAACAGGTGTCGTGGGCCACGCTCATGGCGTCTGCAGGCCGGCGGACCGAGCCGCAGCCGGCATGGATCACCCTCATGGATCGGATGGCCGCGCGGTCCTACGAGGTCTATCGCGAGCTCGTCGATCAGCCGGGATTCATCGACTACTTTTCGCAGACCACGCCGATCGACGACATCGAGAATCTCCCGATCGCCTCGCGGCCGGCCCGCCGCC
>JBJTOU010000121.1:0-11244 GCA_046074725.1 Planctomycetia bacterium | reverse complement strand
CTGCCAACTCGCTCTGAGCAGCTCGACGTGGAGGCCGAGGTCCAGAAGGCCCTTGCCTTGCTCGACCACGTTCAGGCGATCTGTGCCGATCCTGTGGCCCGAGAGGACATGCCGCGGCTCCTCAATGATCTCGGCGTGCGGATTGGGCTCACGTTTCGCGAGGGCAGGTTCAACGGCCGCCGGGTCCGGAAGCTGAAGGGCGGCATCATCGCCTTCGGCAACCGCCCGCTGCCGTGCCCCCTGCAGACCGGTAGCGGCTTGCCGATGCCCGGCGGCCTCCCGGTCGACCCGGATCAACCGCGCGGCTGTGGCTGCGGCCACGGCTGCCATGACGACCATCCCGAGGAGGCGCGTTGCCTTCCCGGGAAACAAAAAGCCCTGCCGAGTCGGCAGGGCGGATCGACCAAACCGAGTGCCTTGTCGCGGGGCGGCAAGGCGGACTCACCGGTCGGTTCAGAAACCCCTCGCCAACCGCGAGAGGCACGACGGTTATCCAAGATGAGTCGGGGCGACTGGATTCGAACCAGCGACCTCTACGTCCCGAACGTAGCGCTCTAGCCAGGCTGAGCTACGCCCCGAAGTGTGCGGCTGACGGCAGTCGATTCGCACGCGGGAAGAGAAGGGAAGATTACCAGCGGCACGCGGCTCGGACAACGCCGAACCGGAAATCAGCCAGGATTCACTCCGCCAGTGACACGCAGACGAGTTCCCGGTCGTTTCTCGCGAAAACACATCGGCCGGCGAAGGCCGGGTGGCTCCAGACCACCTCTCGGCCGAAGCACTCGTTCGTGGGGTCAAGAAGATGCATCCTGCCGACTTCTCGATAGGCCTCGCGCGTGAGCCGGGCGAGGATCAGATCGCCCGTCTCGCTGAAGAGCCAGGTACGGTGATCGCGGGCCGCGCCAGGTGGCTCGTGCCGCACGAGAAACGCCGTGCCGTGCCGGCCGCGGCGGTCGCCCATCGTCGGCTCACCGGTTTCCCAGAGCCGGTCGCCCATGGCGAGATCGACCGCCGTGAGAAACCCGGTCTCACAGTCGCAGCCGTAGAGCGTTTCGCCGTCGATGAACGGGGTGCTATTGGCACAGTAGACGGCCGTCTTCGGCTGGCCTCGCCAGACAACGCTCGCACCGGGCTTGTCGTCGGCCAGTTTGAACAGCGCGCCCACGCGGCCGATGCCGCTGGCATAGAGCACGCGGCCCTGCTTGGTGTCGGCCACCTGCGGCGCCATGATCGACATGCCGTATGCAGGCTTGAGCGGCTGCGACCAGAGCACGTGGCCCGTCGCCGGATCGAGCGCATTGAGCTTGTCGGCATCCCAGATCATGAGCTGCCGCACGCCCGCGGCCTCGATCACGGTGGGCGGGCAGTAGCCCTGCTCGCTCGCCGAGACCGACCGCCAGAGTTCCTCGCCGGTTTCTTTGTCGAACGCGACGGCCACGCTTCCCGCGCCGCCGACCAGGCAGATGAGTTTGTCGCCATCGACGAGCGGATGGCCGCAGAAGCCCCAGATCGGCGTCGGGGCTGCGTAGTCCTTCTTGAAATCCCTCGACCAGACGACGCGGCCGGTTGTGGCGTCGAGGCAGAGAAGGTTTCCTTCGGCGCCGAGCGCGTAGACCTTGCCGCCAGACACCGTTGGCGTGCATCGCGGCCCCGAGGCATACGAGATTGCATACGGGCATTCGTATTCGTGCTTCCAGAGCAGCTCGCCCGTGGCGGCATCGAAGCAGAGGATCCGCTCGCGGCCGGTGATTTCGGTTCGGTCGCTCGGGCTGTTGGCGATCTCGCCCTCGCCATGGTCGTAGTCGCAAAGATAGACGCGGCCATCCACGACGGCTGGGCCCGCATACCCGCCCTTCACGGGCACCCGCCACTTCACCGGCAAGCCTGCGGCTGGCACCGCCTGCACGATCCCCGCCTCGCGCCACACGCCATCCCGCCGCGGCCCCATCCACTGTGGCCAGTCATCGGCATGGGCGATGACGCTTCCCAGGAACGCGCCTCCCAGGATCAGGGCGATCGCGCAGTAAAGTCGCAGCATGATCAGTCGACTCCTTCCGGTCGGCACACCTTCTCGAGCCAGGCCGCGAAATCCCTCGCCGTGATCGCCCCGGCGGCTAGCCCCAGCGTCTGCACGACGGCATCTTCCTCGGTCGCGAAAAAACGAACCCCATTGGCTTCCAGGAAAACGGCCGCCGCGAGAAGTCCGCTCCTCTTGTTTCCATCGACGAGGGGATGGTTCTTCACGATCCCATGGGCATGCGCGGCGGCCATGTCGAAGAGGGTAGGGCGTTCGTATGAAAAGAGATGCTGCGGTAGCGTGAGTGCAGACGCGAGGAGCCCATGGTCGCGCAGGCCGCTGGATCCCCCGAAACGGGCCAAGAGCTTTTCATGAAAAGACAAGCAGTCTTCTTCAGTGATCCAGACCGGTTCGTGCATCGATCCGGCCCGTTACTTCGCGAGTTCGTTCAGGGCGTTGCGATAACGCCGGATGAGGTCGTCGGCGATCGCCGCCTTCTCCGCAAAACCAGGTCGCTGTGCCGACAACCGCACCGAGCCTTCGGAGGACTCCGTCAGGAACAAAGCGTCGCCCTCCCGCACATTCAGAAGAGCCAGCGATTCGGTCGGGATGATCACGCCGAGCGAGTTGCCGACGCGACGAATTTTCAGTTTGAGGGTCATTTTCTGCCTCCAAACCGCTTTATAACTATCGTCATAACAGGCGGTTGTGTCAACCCAATTCGCCACGCTGACACGCTCAGCAGAATTCAACGGGGGACTGGGCGGACAACTCCACGGCCACGTCGATGCCGTCGGGCCTCCAATCGATGATCTCCATTTCGGCCGTGCGGCGACCGCGGAACTCGTTGATCTTCGGTTTGAAGGCGACATGGAACGGCTGGCCCGGCGCCGGCAACTGATCGAGCCATTCGGCGCCCCCGAAGGCCACGCCGCGCACGCGAGCCCCGTGTTGCACGAGGTTCATCGAGAGATGCCGCCCGCCGCTACCGATCACGCGGGGCGGCTCGGAGAACTGTACCGACGACGCGCAGAGCACCGGCCGCCGGTTGGCCTGACCGAACGGGGCGAGTTTCTCCACCTGCTCGACCGACTCGAGCGTGAGCCCGGCGAGCGTCGCCTCGCCGTCGATCGTAAGCTGGGCCTGCCGAAGCGCAGACGGCATCCGCGACTCGACTTCGGCGAGAAACCGCTCCCGAAAGGCGTCGATCTTGTCATCCTCGATCCGCAGCCCAGCCGCCGCCGCATGGCCTCCGCAGGTGACCAGTAGATCGCGGCAGGCGACGAGAGCCGCATGCACGTCGAATCCCGGCACGCTCCGCAGGCTTCCGATCGCGGGGCGGCCCTGGTGTTCGTCGCGGGCGATCATCACCACGGGCCTGTGGAACCGTTCGGCCAGACGGCCCGCCACGATTCCGATCACGCCCGCATGCCAGCCGCGGTCGGCCAGCACAAGGGCCGCGTCACCCTCCGGATCGAAACGCTCCTTGGCCTGCTTGGAGGCGGCCAGTTGGATGCTCCGTTCCTCGTGCTCGCGTTTGGTGTTGAGTTCGTGAACGTAGTCGGCGAGAGCCGCCGCACGAGCTGCGTCGCTCGTGGTCAAGAGTTCGATGCCGCTGGCGGCCTGGCCGAGCCGCCCCGCCGCGTTGAGCCGTGGGGCGAGCCGGAAGGCGACATCCTCGCTTTCCAGGATCGACTTCTCGTGGAGTTTTGCCAGTTCCATGAGCCGCGCGATGCCCGGGCCGCCTCGTTTTCGAAGGCATTCGAGGCCGTGCTTCACATAGATCCGATTCTCGTCGAGCAGCGGCACGACGTCGGCCACCGTTCCGAGCGCCGCGAACCCCATCCCCTTGAGCAGCATCTCGCGAAGCCGCGGTGTCACCTGCTTCGCACCGCTTGCCCGCGTGGCGATCGCCCAGGCGAGCTTGAAGGCGACGCCCGCGCCACACAGCTCGCCGAAGGGATAGCCCGCCCCCGGCAGCCTCGGATGCACGAGCACGTCGGCCTCGGGGAGCGAGTCGGCGAAGGAATGATGGTCGGTGATAATCAGCTCCAGGCCGAGGTCCCGCGCGCTGCGGGCTTCCGCCACGCTGGCGATGCCGCAATCGACCGTCACCACGAGGCTCGTCCCTCGCGACGCCAGTGTTTGAAGGGCATCTCCATTGAGACCGTAGCCTTCCTCGAAACGGTCGGGCACGTACCACGAGGCCTGGGCGTCGATCGCCTCGAGGCATCCGGCGAGGATCGCGGTCGCACACATGCCATCGGCGTCGTAATCGCCGTAGACGACGATCGGCCGGCCCGCCCTCGCGGCGGCCAGAATCCGGTCGGCCGCCTCGGCTACGCCGGGCAGAGCTTCCGGATCGCGGAGGTCCGACATCGTGCCACCGAGGAACGAGGCCACGGCGGTCGGATCGGTGAGGCCACGGGCGGCCAGGAGCCGAGCCACGATGCTGGAAACACGGGCAGAGCGTTCGAGCCCCTCCACGACGGACTGGTCGTGTGGCTGGATGTGCCAGCGTTTGGGCATGGGACGACTCCGTTCGCGGGTGATCGGGGAGTATACGGGATGCCCACCCGGCGACGGGCCGGGGTGGCGCACGCGGCTGGAAGACCGTTTATATTGCCGGCCCACCGCGGTTTTCATCGCCCTGAGGATTCCATGCGCAACGCCGTCGCCGAACCGGTCCTCCCCACGATTCCATCGAAGCCCCGCCGGCAGGACGTGCCCGAGGGGAAGGTTCTCTGCGAGTTCTGCACCGCGAAGTGCTGCCGCTACTTCGCGCTGCCGCTGGAGACACCGACCACGCGGGAAGAGTTCGAATACATCCGCTGGTTCCTCCTCCACGACCATGCGACCGTCTTCACCGAGGACGGCGACTGGTACGTCTGCGTGCATACCGTCTGCAAGCACCTGCAGGACGATCACCGATGCGGCATCTACGAGACACGCCCCCAGATCTGTCGCGACTACACGACGAAGGAGTGCGAGTACGAGGACGACTGGGTGTATGACCAATACTTCGAGACGGCCGAACAGGTGGTCGAGTACATGGAGGCGGTGCTCGGCCCAGGTGGCGAAACGATCGGCGACGGCCGGAAGCGGAAGAACCGGAAGAAGTCGATCCGCAGCCCCAAGCCTCCGCTCCTGCCGGTCCTCTCATGATCGAGCCGCGCACGCTGAAGGGCTTCCGTGACCACCTGCCGGCGCAGGCGATCGCCCGCGAGGCGATTCTCGATGTCGCCCGCCGGGTCTACCGATCGTATGGCTTCGCGCCGATCGACACGCCGGCGCTGGAATACCTCGAGATCCTCACCGGCAAGGGGAGCGAGGAGACCGACAAACAACTCTATCGCTTCACCGACCACGGTGGCCGCGACGTCGGGATGCGATTCGACCTCACCGTGCCCTTCGCCCGCTTCTGTGCGCAGCACATCGCCGCGCTGGGCACGCCCTTCAAGCGGTATCACATGGCGACGGTGTGGCGTGGCGAGAACACGCAGCGCGGCCGCTACCGCGAGTTCATGCAATGCGACTTCGACACGATCGGCACGACGAGCCCCGTCGCCGATCTGGAGGCCGTGCTCGTCGTCCATGACCTGCTTGCCGCCATCGGCCTGGACCGGTTCACGATCCGGGTGAACGATCGCCGCGTGCTCGCCGGAGTGCTGGCACAGCTCGGCCTCGCCGACCGGGCCACCTCGGTCCTGCGGTCGCTCGACAAGCTCGGCAAGGCGTCTCCCGATGCCGTCGCGGCCGAAATGCAGTCGCACGGCGTGCGCGACGAGGCGGCCGCCTCGCTGCTCCGCATGGCCCAGTTGACCGGCGGCGCCGACGCCGTGCTCGAGCAGCTCGAGCCCATGGTGGATGGTTCTGAAACGGGGCGAGCGGGGCTGGCTGCCCTCCGCGGCCTGATCGACGGCGCCCGTCGCGCGGGTGTGGCCGACGGCCGGCTCGTGATCGACCCCTCGATCGCCCGTGGCCTCGACTATTACACCGGCATCGTGCTCGAGAGTTTTCTCGACGAACTTCCCGGCCTCGGCAGCATCTGCTCGGGAGGCCGCTACGACAACCTGGCCGGCCTCTACACCAAGCAGCAACTGCCGGGCGTGGGTGCGTCGCTCGGGATCGATCGGCTCATGGCAGGGCTCGAGGAATTGGGGCGGCTCCGAGCGGTCGAAACGCCGGCCGAGGTCTTCCTGGCCTACTTCGACGATAAGCATCTCGGCGACTACCTGCGGATCGCGGCGGCGCTCCGGCAGGGGGGCGTGGCGGTGGAGTTTTTCCCCGAGCCGCGGAAGCTCGGCCAGCAGCTGAAGGTGGCCGCCAAGAAGGGGTTTTCGCTCGCCCTCATCATCGGCAGCGACGAGTTCGCCGCGGGCACCGCGCAGCTCAAGAATCTCGCCTCGCAAGAGAGCGTCTCGATCGACTGGCGTGGCGACCCGGCCGTGCTCGTCGATGTCGTCCGGTCACGGCGCGCCGCGATCTGAAGCCGGATTCCGATCCTGGCAGAGCCGCTCCCGGTAGATCGCGAGACCGTGGGCGGCGTGGTAGAGGGCGCCGCACTCAACCTCGATATCGGCCGTCTGCTCCAGGAGCGTGACGAGCCGATCGGCGGCGCGCGCCACCCATCGTTCCGTGAGCCGCTCGTCATCGAGCGCCATCACGACCACTTCGAACACATGACCGGTCGCTCCCAGCGTTGCGAAGACGTCGGTCGAGTGGCCGGGCCGTTCGAAGGAATGGGTCGAGAAACTTCCATCGTCCTGCTGGAACCGCCTCGCCCGATCGACGGCATCGTCGATCACGCCGGCCGCCTCGGCCCACGGGCCATCGAGTTCGCCCCACGATTGCCCGGTGGCCGCCATCCGCTGCCGCACGGCCGTGATCAGGCCATAGAGCCGATGGGCGCCGCCACAGGCACTGGAAAAGATGTCGGCGGCCGCCTCCATGGCGACCACGTCTCCAATCGACCATGTCCGACCGTTGCGGGCCTTCCACGTGGCCTCGTGCGGCAGGTAACTGGAGAACGCCATGAGTGTCCAGGTCGCCTCCTGTCCGGGCGCGATGTCGGCCTGCGCCTGGGAGAGCAGATCTGCGACCGTGAGGTCGCGGCCGTTCACGACGAGCCTCGCATCGAGCGGCACGCCCCCGCGGCCGCAGGGCGCCAGCCCGCACTGGGAAAGATAGCCGAGCCACTGGTCGGGATGGCCCTGGGCCATCGTGCTGCCCCCCTCGACGATCGCGCGGACGCCGGGGCTCGCCGGTCGCAGTTCCCAGCCTGTGATCCTGCCACCACCGAGCAGGAAGTCGAGCGCAGGCGACACCTCGCCGTCATGGGCGAGCGGAAAGTCGCGGCCGAAGGCGAGGATGCCGTGCACCACCTGCCAGGCGCCATGCACGGAGGCATCGAGCAGGCGGCCGTCACGGGCATGGGCCAGGACGGCGTCGATTCGGCGGCAGAGCGAGGCCCGGTCGACGGTCGCCGATCGGGACTCGGACGATGGCTCCGTGGATCCCGTCGGGGTGGAAGGCCGGCCACAGCCAAGGGCTCCCACGAGCAGGGCCCCCGTCAGAAAACCGAGAGGAACGTCGCGGAATGGTCGGATCGCCGATCGCGAAAGGAAACGCATCATGATGAGGCCGGAGAACGGAAGCGGATGACCTGCGTAGAATACCGTCGACACAGATCGCGTGGCCGCTGGCCCGCGAAGAACCCGCAAGGAGTGTGCCTTCCGATGCCCCCGATTTTTTTCGACCCCTACCTGATGATGGCGACCGCCCCTGCCGTGCTCCTGGCGATGTGGGCCCAGTGGCGAGTGCATTCGTCGTTCACGGCTGCCTCGCAGGAACCGGCACCCCTGACGGGTGGCGCAGCGGCGAGATACATCCTCGACTCGGCCGGTGCCCGGGATGTCGGCATCGAGCCGACGCACGGCATGCTCTCCGATCACTACGATCCCCGCGACAAGGTGCTGCGACTCTCGGAGAAGGTCTACGGCACGCGGTCATTGGCGGCTGTTGGGATCGCCGCCCACGAGGCGGGGCACGCCCTGCAGGATGCCCAGCGGTATCCGCTCATGAGCCTCCGCAACGCGGCCGTCGGTGTGGCGAACTTCGGCAGTGGCCTCGGGGTCATGGTTTTCGTCTTGGGCCTTGCGATGACGCTCAAGCCGATCGCATGGCTTGGGCTGCTGCTCTTCGGCGGCACCGTCTTCTTTCAGCTGGTGAACCTGCCGGTGGAGATTGACGCCAGCAATCGTGCCAAGGCGGCGCTCGTCAGCCTCGGCATCGTGCCCGAGGCGGAGATGCCGTCGGTGAACAGGGTGCTCAACGCCGCGGCCTGGACCTACGTCGCCGCGACGCTGCAAAGCGTGCTCACGCTGCTTTACTACGCCAGTTACCTCGGCGGCAATCGCAGCGAGGACTCTCACTGATTCAGTGAATAGAGAAGCACGTTGAGGGCGATCTTTTCGGCGTCGTCGCGGTCGTAGCCGGTGCATTCCATCGAGTTTTGCTTCTCGAGTGCACACGAGATGTCGTAGGGCGAGAAGATCACCGCCCACCGGTCGCCAATCCGGATTCCCTCGAGCTTGGGCGGGATCCTTCGCTTCCGCGCCGCCATCGGGCCATCTCCGCCGGCGGGCTCGCGGAGCGTGACCTCGCGGATGTCGAAGCCGCCATAGTCCGCCGCCGCGAACATCGGATCGGTCCGGGGAATCTCTTCGAGGGCATGATCGGGGAAAAGGGCAGCCATTTCGGACCGGAAGGCTGTGGTGAATCCCCGGGCGGCGCAGACGCTGTCCGACAGGAGCGTGCCCCCTCGTTCGATGAACTGTCGCAGCCTTTCCCGCTGGGCCGCCGTGAATGAGAAGCCCTGGCGGCCGTGCATGAAGACGAGGTGGTAGGTGAACAGTGCCGGGTCGGCCGGATCGATCTGGCGTGGAGTGTCATCGACCCGCACGCCGAGTTCCCGTGCCGCCGCGCGGAGGATGTTGGGGAGCGCGGAGGGAGCGGCATCGCACAGCCCCCCGTGCCGCAGTTTTCCGATCGCCAGCTGGCCGCGTGCGAGCGGATCGGCAGGCTGCTCGGCCGGCCGCTCGATCGCGAAGAGTTCGTCCTTGCTCTTCAGTTCGCGATTGGTGGCATAGGCCAGCACGTTGGCGCCGATCGCGAGGGCGGCATCGACCTCACGCTGGATCGACGGTGGGAGGGATTTGCGTGATTCGCCCCCGATTTCCCACAGGCAGGAGAGGCTCGGCATGGGGGATGCATTGGGCTTCAGATCGGTCGGCGGCGCGTAGATGATCGACGTGCGGCAGCCGTAGTCCACGCCCAGAAGCGGCCGCTGCAACTCGGGCGGCACGATCTCCTCGGCATGCCAGGCCGGATGCTCGGGCGGGAGCAGATGGAGACGGTATTCCGGCTCCGGGAAGATCTCCTCGACGAGCTGCCGGAACCTGGCGTCGAAGTCGTTGCTCGACGGGCAGCAGCCTTCGGCGAAGATGAAACCTCCTTCGTCGAGGTAGTGCCTGAGCCGACGGCCCGCATCCTGACCCAGATCGAACCCATTCTTGCCCGAGAGCCAGAGGACTGGCGCCTGCGCAAAGTCGTCGGCCTTGGCGGCGGGCGTGTCGAGAACATGCCAGGAGAGCCCTGCCGGATACTGCTTCCGCCATCGCTTCTCGACATGCTCGACGAGGTGGGCGATGTCGTGGCCGTGACGGCTCCAATCGGGGCCGGGAGTGTGTCGGCTCTTCGCAACCACGACCGGCCGGCGGCCCTTCGCCAAAAAAAGCAGCGCGAAACTCGTGGCGACGGTCGAGTCCTCGATTCGCCCCCCCTCGAAGGCTCCCGTGAGCGGATTCTGCGCGGTGACGAACATGGCGGCCCCCTCGCGGTACCAGTCGTGGTCGCCGATGAACCGTCTGGCCGTGAACCGGCCGACCCGCTCCAGGCCATAGAGATAGTAGTAGAGCCAGGTCTGGCCTCCCGTCGCCGGATTTTGGGTGACCGAGAACCGCCGGCCCAGCCATTCGAGGCCGCGCTCCAGCTGCTGCGGTGAACTCCCTCCTCCGCAACAGGAGACGGAGTCGCCGTGGACCTGCGCCCCGGGACGGCCGAGGTGTTCGGTGGTGATCCAGATGCTCGCGATCCCGGCGCAGGTCATGCTGCCGGAGCCGCCGGCATTGCCGAGCGTGTAGCCCCAGGAGCCATCACCGTTGGCACAGGCCACCCAGTAGTGCTGGGCCCTCGTCCAGACGATCTCTTTCACGGGCACGCCCGCACGGGACGCCTCGTGAAGCCCCAGGAGGGCGAACTGCGAATTCGAATTGTCGCCGGTGCCAGCATCGGCTCCGTAGGACCATGATCCGGCCGATCGACCCTGCGACACCTGTGCCTTTTCCAGCCACTCGACGTTGCGGGCGATGATCGGCCGGTCGGCATCGGGCGACAGCATCGCGAAGACCATCGTCTGCAGTGAGACGGAATAGGTGTCCTTGGGCTCTTGCTTCCGGAGCCACGCGAGGCTTTTGGCCATGGCAGGATCCGTGACCTCCACGCCCGCGTTGGCCAGCGCCAGCACCGTCAGCGCCGTAGCCCCAACGCGGGTTTCGTTGGTCCGCATGACGCATTCCCATGAGCCGTCGCGCTGCTGCTTCTTGAGCAGCCATGCCCGGGCCTTCTCGATCGACTGCTCGATCTTCTCGGCCGCCACCTGGGGCTCGCCGTGAGCCGGCCTTGGCAGTGCGCCGCCGGCTACCACAAGCCCGAGGGCGATGCGGAAAAGACGGCCACGCAGACGATTTCTCGGCGAACGTTTCACCACCGGACTCACGCTGGGCTCACGGCCAGCCACGTCGGCCGCCGTAAGAGGAGGACTTCTCTTCAAGACTACCACGTTTGCCGCTTTGGCCCGGGATGTCGATACTGGAAGCGTCGGGCCGATTCGTCCGGCCCGGAGCACATTCCCGAGGACAGCCGCGTGTCGACCGCATCCCGCCCCAAGACGCTCGACGACATCCTGCACGAGTTCTCCCAGCACCGGAAGCTGATGCAGGAGGAACTGCAGAAGGTGATCGTCGGCCAGAACGATGTGATCGAACAGCTGTTCGCGGCGATCTTCACGCGAGGGCACTGCCTGCTGGAGGGTGTGCCGGGCCTGGCCAAGACGCTCATGGTCTCCACGCTCGCCCGCATCCTCGACGTCGGCTTCAAGCGGGTGC
>JBJTOU010000120.1:0-5097 GCA_046074725.1 Planctomycetia bacterium | reverse complement strand
CCGCGATTCCCGACCAGACGGGCGCCGCCAGGCCGGCGCTCGCGGAGGTCAGGCCGCTGGTGGTCGGAGAGGTGCCTGCCGCCGCCCGGAAGAAGCTCGTCAACGTGACCAGCCGGCTGGTCTCGCAGGATCTCGTCGTTCCGGCCGGATCGACCACGGCGCACCACTACCGGATCTTCGCCGGCCCCAAGCGGCCCGAACTGCTGCGGCAGTACGGGGCGGCCGAGTCGGGCATGGACGACCTCGTCTATTACGGCTGGTTCGGGTGGGTGGCCAGGCCGCTCATCGCCGTGCTCCATGCAATCCACGCCGTGGTCGGCAACTACGGCATCGCCATCCTGCTGCTCACCGTCATGGTCCGCGGGGCGATGTTCCCGGTCAGCCGGAAGCAGGCGGTCTCGTCGCAGAAGATGCAGGTGCTGCAGCCCGAGATGAAGGCGATCGCAGAAAAGTACAAGAACGACCCGCAGAAGCGGACGCGGGCGACCCAGGAACTCTGGCGGAAGCACGACTACAACCCGATGGGGGGCTGTCTGCTCGTCTTCATCCAAGTCCCGATCTTCATGGGGCTCTACCGGTCGCTGGCGACCGATGTCGAACTGCGGCAGGCGCCGCTCTTCAGCGAGGCGATGCGATGGTGCTCCAACCTTGCCGCCCCCGACATGTTCATCGACTGGTCGAAATACCTCCCCGGGTTCCTCACCGCGCCCGAGGGATGGCTGGGGCCGTATCTCAATCTCTTCCCGCTGGCCACGATCGGTCTGTTCCTCTGGCAGCAGAAGCTCTTCATGCCGCCGGCCATGGATGAACAGGCGCAGATGCAGCAGCAGGTGATGAAGTACATGATGTGGTTCATGGCGCTGATGTTCTTCAAGGTGCCGTGCGGCTTGTGCCTCTACTTCATCGCCTCGAGCCTCTGGGGCATCGCCGAGCGGCTGCTCCTGCCGCAGGCCGTGCCCGCCTCGACGGTCGGCAGCGCGCCCGGAAAGACGATCGATGCCGCCTTCTCCGCCATGGGCAACGGCAAGCCGACAGCGGTCGAGGCTGGCGATGCCATGCGGGCGAAGCGGCAGGCGCGGCGGAAGCGGTGAGCCGGCACTCCGATCCGGCGTCGCTGATCGTCGCGACCGCCACGGTCGCCGCGGGAGGCGGCCGTGCGATCGTGCGGATCGCCGGCGACGGGCTCGACCGGCTCCTCGACCGGCTCATCGAGCCTGTCGAGGACGATTTCGCGATGCACGGAGGCCCGCCACGGCTCGTCCGTGGGCGTCTCCATGCCCATGACCTTGGCCGCGAGTGGGGGTCGATTCCGGTTGACGTGCTCCACTGGGCGGGCCCGGGCGGGCCGACGGGAGGGCCGCTCGCCGAACTGCAACTCCCCGGATCGCCCGTGCTTGCCGATGCGGTGGTGGCAGAGGCATGCCGCCTCGGGGCACGGCTGGCGCGGTGCGGAGAATTCTCGATGCGATCGTTTCTCGCCGGTCGGCTCGATCTGCTTCAGGCCGAGGCGGTGCTGGCGGTCGTCGATGCCCGGACGCCGGCGGAGTTGACGGCCGCGCTCGATCGCATGGCGGGCGGGATCGGCGGCGAGTTGGAGCGGCTTCGTCAGGACGCGATCGACCTCGTGGCCGACCTCGAAGCGGGGATCGACTTTGCCGACGAGTCCACGCCCGACTCCGTGCCCGTGGCCGCCACATGGGCCGACCTCGACGCTCGCGTCACACGGCTCGCCGAGGCGTTGGCGGGAGTTGCATCGCTTCTCTCGGGTCGCGATGCGGGGGCGGCCGATCTGCCGCGCGTCGTACTCGTCGGCCGGCCGAACATCGGCAAGAGCAGCCTCTTCAACGCGCTCGTCGGCCGCGATGCCGCGATCGTCGCCGACGAGCGAGGCACGACACGCGACTGGATCGCCGCACGGCTCGAAGACCCTGCCACGGGATCGACATGCCTGCTCGTCGATGTCGCCGGGATCGTCGAGCAGGGTGACTTCGGGCGCGATCCCATCACCGACGCGGCGGCCGAGCGGGCCCGGGACGAGATCGTGAGAGCCGACGTCGTGATCGTCTGCCATGATGTCGAAGCGGATGCCGCCGATGGCGTCGTGGTTCCCGCCGAGGCGGCGGGCGTGCCGCGGATCGACGTCGTCACCCGGTGCGATCGACGGCCGGACACCACCGGTGGAACGGTGGGGATCCGGACGAGCAGCCGCGATCGCATCGGGATCGATGCCCTTCGGAGCGCGATCCTTCGCACCGCCGCATCGGCCGCAGGCGACCGATCGCCTGCCACGCTGCGGATGCGGGTGGGGCTGGCCGAGGCGGGCCGGGCCGTCGATGCCGCGAAGGGCGCCCTGGCCGCGGCCCGCGGCGGTGGAACGGCCGACGAGGCGGTCGTGGCCGGCTGCATTCACGGGGCGATCGATGCCCTCGGCGACGCCACCGGCGCCGTCATCGGCACCGAACTCCTCGATCGGATTTTTTCACGGCACTGCATCGGGAAGTAGGCTGGAGGTCGGACGCGACGATGATCGAACGAGAGCGAACCATGCACGCCTTCCTCATCACAACCCTCGCAGCCGGTGCGGCGAAGCATGCGGCGGCCGATCTGACGGAACGGGCGAAGCTCGCCCGCGACACGGCGCGCGCCGTGGCCGATGCCGCGGCCGACTGGGCCGAAGCCGCCGTGGGCATCAAGCAGGCGACAGGCCGAGGCAGCGAGCAATCCGTCCTCGCCGAAGAACTCGCCACCGGTCCGCTCGGCACGCTGCGGCTGCTCTTGCTCACCGCGAGATCGTTGGCGGACATCGCCGAGACGGGTCTGCCGCGGCTTCCCGCGCCGCCGCGGATCACCCACGACGAACGTGGCGGCGATCGAGCGAGCCTCGTCGAGATCGACGTGCTTCCGGCCCGCGGCCTCTGGGATGGCGCCATCGCCGGCGGTCAACGGGTCACCGTTCGGTGCACCAACCCCGGGAGCGTCGATGCATTCCTGAGAACATGGCAGCGCGAGTGCGATGAGCGGCCACGCTCCGGGGGAGTCGCGGCCGTGCTGGGGGCCGGCAACGTCTCCGGACTGGCCGTCGCCGATGCCATCTGCCAGATCTTCGAGCATGGCCGGGCGGCGCTCGTGAAGCTTCACCCCGTCCAAGAGCCGCTCGCGCCGGTGCTTCGACGGGCTGTCGCTCCGCTGGTCGAGGCGGGGCTCGTTGGCTTCGTCGTCGGTGGGCCGGACGTCGCCCGTGAGGCGGTGGCCGATGCCGCGGTGACGCACGTCCATCTCACCGGAGGCCGGGCCGCCTTCGATGCCGTGGCCGGCAGCACGACCAAGCCGCTGACCTGTGAACTGGGCAACGTGACCCCGTGGTTCATCGTGCCGGGTCGCTATACGTCGGCGCAACTGCGGCTTCAGGCCGACAGCATCGCCGCATCGATCGCCAACAACACGTCGTTCAACTGCATCGCCACGAAACTCGTCGTCACATGCCGCGAGTGGGGGCAGCGCGAGGAATTCCTCGGCCTTGTCCGCCGCCGTCTGGAGAGCCTGCCGGCCCGGTCGGCGTGGTTTCCCGGCTCAGCCACCATGTGGGAGCAGATCGCCGGCCATCGGCCACCGGCCGACGGCACGCTGCCGTGGGTGTTTCGCACCGGGATCGATCCGGCCGGACCGGAGCCGCTTCTGAAGCAGGAATGGTTCGTGCCCGTGGCTGGCGAGGTGACGATCTCCGCGGCCGACATCGAGACCTTCTGCGGTCGGGCCGCGGCGCTGGCCCGTGACCTGCCGGGCTCGCTGGCGGCGAGCGTGACCATTCCCTCGCAGCTTTCCACGCGGGATGCGGCGCGGGTCGAACTCTTGCTCGAGCATCTTCGGTTCGGCGTCGTGGGCGTCAACTGCTGGGCGGCGCTCGCCTACGCCCTGGGGGGCGTGCCATGGGGCGGCTTCCCGGGGGCCACGCTCGCCGACCCGCGGAGCGGCATCGGCTTCGTGCACGATCCGCTGATGCTGCCGCTCGTGCACAACTCGATCCTCCGCGGGCCGCTCGGCTCCCCGTTCACGCCGCCGTGGTTCCCATGGCATTCTCGGGCCGCGCGGCTCGCCCAGGGCGTGATCGACATGTATGGGGCGATCGCCCGTGGCCGATCGGGCCTCTGGCATCTTCTGCGGATGCTGCCCGACGTCGTGCTCGGCTGACACGGGTTATCGCCGCTTGGCGACTCGCTTCGAATGTCGTCCGCCCTTCACGGGAGCCGGTGCCGCGGCCGGTTCAGTCGGCTGCTCGCGGAACTTGTCCGCCTGGCCGGTCAGTTCGTAGAGAAAACGGCTCGGCCGGCAGGGCTTCGTCTTGCCCCACTTCATCCTGGTGAGGCACAGCGAGAGCGACAGACGCTTGCGGGCACGCGTGACGCCGACGTAGCAGAGCCGCCGTTCCTCGTCGATCGCCTGCAGGCCGTCGTTGATCGAGCGGATGTGCGGCAGCAAGCCCTCCTCCATCCCGACCATCCAGACGCAGTCGAACTCGAGGCCTTTGGCCGCATGGAGCGTCATCAGCCGCAGTTTGTTGCCACGGCCCTTGTCCTTGTCCTTGTCGGACTCGAACCGCTCGGCCTCGGTGACGTCGAGGATGAGGTCGTCGAGGAACCGGCGGATCATCCGGGCGAACGCCTCCTCGCCTCCTCCGGGGCCGGAGCCGTTTGTCTTTTCATGGTGCGCCAACGCGTTGGCCACCTCCTCGACGCACTGCCATCGGGCCTCCGCCTCGGACGGATCGTCGTCGTATTCCTTGTCCAGATGGCGGCGGTAGCCAGCCTGATCGAGGAGCGATCGGAGCGTCTCTGCAGCCCCGGCCTGCGGTCCCGAGGCACGGAGCGAGACCAGCCGCTCGAGCGCCCCGACGCCTCCGCCGGCGGCATTGGAGATGCGGCCTGCATCGCGGGCGGCCCGCAATTCCTGCCAGAGGCTGCGGCCTGACAGCGACGCCGCCGTGCGGCATTGCTCGATCGCGTGCGCCGAGAGACCGCGGGGAGACACGTTGGCGATCCGCGACACGGCCAGATCGTCGTCTGGGTCGATGAGCAGCCGCAGGAAGGCCATCACGTCCTT
>JBJTOU010000119.1:0-4269 GCA_046074725.1 Planctomycetia bacterium | reverse complement strand
TGGCATAGCCCACGCCCACCTTGCCGCGGCCATTTCCAACCACGACAAGCCCGGCGAAACTGAACCGGCGGCCACCCTTTACCACCGTGGCGCACCGGCGCACCTTCACAACCTTCTCGGCGAATTCGCCGCCGGCGCGGGATTCTCTCTCTTGTTTCGGTCCGGTCGACACGTCTGGCTCCCTTCGGGAAAAATCGTCGTTGTTCAAAACTCCAGGCCGGCTTCCCGGGCCGCGTCGGCCAGGGCGGCAACACGGCCGTGATACCGGAATTCACCGCGGTCAAAACAGACCTTCGAGATGCCCGCTGCCTTGGCACGCTCCGCCACTTCCTTCCCGATGGCCGCGGCCGCCGTACGGTTCCCGCCAAATCCGACCGCATCACGGAGCTTCTTGTCCATGGTGCTGGCCGAGACGAGCGTGCGGCCCGATGCATCGTCGATGACCTGAGCGTAGATGTGTTTGTGGGTGCGGAACACCGTGAGCCGCGGGCGGTCGCCCGTGCCGTGAATATGGCGTCGGACGCGGAACCTACGGCGGAGTCGTTGGCGGAGGATCGTGCGGGCGTGGTCCATGGCTGGCTTTGAATCTGCTGTTGGAGGGTGCTGATTTACTTGGTGACGGCCTTGCCGGCCTTGCGGCGGACCTGCTCGTTCTCGTACCGGATGCCTTTGCCCTTGTAGGGCTCCGGCTTCCGCAGGGATCGGACCTCGGCGGCAAATTGACCGACCTGCTGCTTGTCGATGCCCTTGATGCTGATGTGCGTTTGGTCGGGACAGGTGACCGTCAACCCGGTCGGGATCGGCACCTGGAGCTCGTTGGCAAAGCCGACGCGAAGCTGGAGAACGTTCTTCTGAATCGCAGCCAGATAGCCGACGCCGACGATTTCGAGCTTTTTCTCGTATCCCTTGACGACGCCCTCGACCATGTTGGCCAGCAGTGCCCTCGTCAGGCCGTGGACCGACCGTGATACCCGGTCGTCGGAGGATCGCTTCACGATGGCCGCACCGATCTCGCTGGTATCGATCGACACGGCCGGGTGGAGCCGGTGCTCGAGCTTGCCGAGCGGTCCTTCCACCTTCACGGTGCCGGCCTCAACGGCCAGCTTGACCCCTTTGGGCACCTGCACGGGGGCTTTGCCGATACGCGACATGTTTCTGAACCCTTCCTCGTAGTGCGTCGTGTTCGTTGAGTGTCTTACCAGAGCTCGCAGAGGACTTCGCCGCCGAGCTTCCGCTGACGGGCCTCGCGGTCGCTCACCACGCCGCTCGACGTCGAGAGGATCGAGATGCCCATCCCGCCGAGCACGGGCCGGAGACGAGCCGATCGGCTGTAGACCCGCCGGCCGGGAGAACTCACCCTCTTGATGTGGCGGATCAGCCGCTCGCCATTGGGGCCGTACTTGAGCTCCAGCTGCAGGTGGGGGACAGGCCGCCCCTCGACCTCGCGCCAGTCCCAGATGAAGCCCTCCCGCTTGAGCACGTCGGCGAGGCCTCGCTTCACCTTGGACGTCGGCATCTCCACCGTAGCCCGCTCGATGCGGACCGCGTTTCGGATGCGGGTGAGCATGTCGGCGATTGGATCGGTCATCATGAGTGTGGTTCCCTACCAGCTGGCCTTGCGGACGCCCGGAATGCAGCCCTGATCGGCGAGTTTCCGGAAACAGATGCGACACATCCCGAACTTGCGGTACACGGCTCGCGGACGGCCGCACAGCATGCAGCGATGCACCTTCCGCGTGGAAAATTTGGGCGGTCGCTTGGCGGCTGCGATCTTCGATTTGCTTGCCATACTGCTTCCTGATGCCGGCCTCCGCTCGGAGGCCGCGTCATGTCTTCGGTTCGAGTCGTACGGTGCCGCTACGCCGCGGCGCCATCCTCGCCTTCCTTCTTCAACGGCATTCCCATCGCCACGAGAAACTCACGGGCGTGGTCATCCGACCGGGCCGTCGTTACGAACGTGATGTTCATGCCCTGCGGCCTGGTGAATTTGTCGGGGTTGATCTCCGGAAACACCATCTGCTCCGAAAGACCGAGACTGTAGTTGCCATGGCCGTCGAATGCGGTTCGGGAGAGCCCGCGAAAGTCGCGGACACGCGGAAGCGCCAGCGACACGAGCCGGTCGAAAAACTCGTACATCCGCCTGCCTCGCAGCGTCACCTTGCAGCCGATCGGCAGGTTTTCCCGGAGCTTGAATCCCGAGACGGCAGCCTTCGACAGCGTGGCAATCGGCTTTTGACCGGTGACCTGCGACATCGCGGCGAGCGCCTCCTCGAGGTACTTTTTCTCCGTCACCGCCACACCGACGCCCATGTTCACCACGATCTTCTCCAGTTTCGGGATCGCATGGGGATTCGATGTGGCGAGCTTTTGGGCCAGGAGAGGCCGAACGTTTTGCAGGTAATGCTCGAGCATGCGAGGCGCGCCGCCCGCCTGGGGTGCCGCAACACTCGCCTTTGTCTTCTTTGCCATCACGTCGTTCCTGAACGCTGTCCGATGTGGTTGATTCGTTGACTACGCCTTCGCCTTGCGGATCACACCGAGGTCTGCGCCGCACTTCTTGCACGTCCGCGAGGTCGCCCCGTCGGCGGCGATTTTCACGCCGATCCGCGTCGCCTTTCCGCAGCCACCGCAGACGATCATCACGTTTGAGGCATCGATCGGCATTTCCTTGCTGAGCCGCCCCCCTTGGGGATTCTTCTGGCTTCGCTTGATGTGCCGATACACGCGATTCACGCCCTCGACCAGCACCTTCCCGGCCTCGGGCTGCACGGAGAGCACCTTGGCCCGCGTGCCACGGGCATTGCCTGTCTTCACTTCGACGAGGTCGCCAGAACGAATCATCATTACACCACCTCGCTCGCCAGACTTACGATCTTCATGAAATTGCGGTCGCGAAGCTCCCGGGCCACCGCCCCGAAGATTCGCGTGCCCTTCGGATTCTTTTCGTTGTCGATGATCACGCAGGCGTTCGTGTCGAACCGTACGTAACTGCCGTCCTCACGACGGGTCGGATTCTTGCAGCGGACGATCACCGCCTTGACGACGGCCTTCTTCTTGACGTCGCTGCCCGGAATGACGCTCTTCACGCTGCAGACGATGATGTCGCCGATGCCCGCCGTGCGCTTCTTGCTACCGCCGAGCACCTTGAAGCACATCACTTCCTTGGCGCCGGTGTTGTCCGCGACCTGGAGCCGCGTTTGCATCTGGATCATGTCGATGCCCCCCCGCCGGACGCCGGTTTGCCCGTGGCAGCAGCCTCCTCAGAACGGGCCGCCGACTCCCGCAATTCCGTGGCGCGGGCGCCGCTCCGCAGAGACGCAAGATCGACCGCCTGGCTCTTCTGCACCACGCGTACCAACTCCCACCGCTTCAGCCGGCTTCGCGGCCGGCACTCGATGATCTCGACGAGGTCGCCCGGCTGCGATTCGTCGGCCTCGTCATGCACGTGACAGACGGTGCGACGATGAAGAATCCGCCCGTACTTCGGGTGACGGACGACCCGCGGAATCTCGACCCGCCGCGTCTTGCTCGACGCAGCACTGGTCACCGTTCCTGTTTCGACTCGCTTGGGCATGGGGATGGGTTCCTGTGGTCGGTGTTCCGTGTGGCTCGGGATCAGGCCGATGCGGGCGTGGTAGACCGTTCAGCCAGCACGGTCTGACACCGTGCGATGGCACGGCGCAGCGTACGGATGTCGGATGGGGCGGCGATTTTTTCCGTCTGTGCCTGCATCCTGAGGCGGAAGAGCGACTCGGCGGCGTCTTTCAAGACCAGCCTGATCTGCTCGTCGCTCATTTCCCTTAGTTCGCGGGCCTTGGTTGATTTGATGCTCATGGTCGTGTTCCTCGTTGATTCGCCAGGTCACATGGCCCGCCGCTTCACGAACCGCACGCGGACCGGCATCTTGTGAGCCAGCCGGGCAAAGCACAGACGCGCCGCATCCTCCGAGACCCCACTGATCTCGTAGAGGATCGCACCCGGCCTGATCACCGCGGCCCAAAACTCCGGCTCACCCTTGCCTTTGCCCATTCGGGTCTCCAACGGAATCGACGTCACCGACTTGTGGGGGAACACGCGCACGTAGAGCCGCCCCTCCGTACGGAGGTACTGCTGGGCCGCAATGCGGCCGGCCTCGATGGTCGCCGCGGGAAGCCATCCCGGCTGCTCGGCCTGGAGGCCGAAGTCGCCGAAGACGACGCGATTCCCGCGGGAGGCGTCACCTCTTATACGACCTCTTTGGCTTTTTCGGTGCTTGACCCTCTTGGGCAT
>JBJTOU010000118.1:0-5280 GCA_046074725.1 Planctomycetia bacterium | reverse complement strand
CCCTCGACCATGTCCTTGGCCTCCTTGAGGCCAAGGCCGGTCGCGGCACGCACCACCTTGATGACACCGATCTTGTTGTCGCCGAAGGCGTCCAGAACGACGTCGAATTCAGTCTTCTCAGCGGCCGCTTCGCCACCACCCGCGCCGGCACCGCCACCGGCGCCCGGAGCCGCCATGACCACCGCGCCACCGGCCGCAGGCTTGATGCCGTGGACCTCGTCGAGGTAGTCGGAAAGTTCCTTCGCCGCCTTCAGCGAGAGGGCGACGATCTTGTCGCCAAGATCCTTGGTGTCCTTGGAGAATTCACGTGTTGCTTCTGCCGTTGCCATCGCTCGCGATCCCTTTCCTTCGTAAAAAACGACCGGCTGCCTGGGCAGTCGGCCGGGTGAATTGGTGTTAGTGGGGGGTGTGGGGTAAGCCCTTTGTCATACCACGAACTTGCGCCGAGTGAAGTGCCGTCAAAAAAATCCGGGTTCAACCGGGCCATCCGAGGCCTCAACCGGCCGGAGTCTCGCCTCCGCCAGCCTTTTCCAGGTCCTCGAAACGGGACTTGATCTGGCCTGCAAGCGTCCCCCCGGCGGAGACGATCTGTCCCGCCAGCGTGGACGCCATCGACACGATTTGCCCCGAAAGGATCGATAGCTGTTCGGATCGGGTCGGCCACTTGGCCACCTTCTTGACGTCGGCCGCCTCGAGCCTCGCTCCATCGAGAGCCCCGCCGCGGCACTCGAAGCCCTCGAATTCTTTCACGCCCGACAGGCGATCGAGTTCCTTGGCCAGATCGCCGACATCCTCGCCGCCCCAGGCCACGGCCAGCATTCCCTCGGCCTTCTCGAAGGCTGGTGCGAGGGGCGTGCCCATCGTCGCACGGCGGGCCAGACTGTTCTTCACCAGTTGCAGGTGGATGTTTTTCTTCCGCAGCGTCTGCCGAAGCTGCGACGTCTGGATGGCGTCGAGTTTGCCGAGGCTGACCACGATCGCCTCGCCCACGTCGGCGAGACGGCTCTTGAGGTCGTCGGTCAGCATGTTCTTGATCAGCTTGCTCATGGCGGGAATGGCTCGGAGTCGGAGAAAAAGGAAAGGCTTGTTACGGGGCGACCATCACTCCCGGTGACATTGTCGCCGAGATGGAGATGCTCTTGACGTATTGACCGCGGACGGTCGAGGGCTGCATGGACAGAATGTGGTCGATGAAGGCGCGGATGTTCTCGACGAGCTTCGCGGAATCGAAGCTGATCTTGCCGACCACGGCGTGGACAATGCCGGTGGGATCGTTGCGGAATTCCACCTTGCCCGCCTTGTATTCGCTCACGGTCTTCTTGATGTCCGCCGTCACGGTGCCGGCACGGGGGCTGGGCATCAAGCCGCGAGGACCGAGCACTTTGCCGAGGGGGCCGACCAAACCCATCATGTCGGGAGCTGCGATGCAGACATCGAAATCCGTCCAGCCCTCCTTGATCTTCTTGGCGAGGTCATCGGAGCCCACCTCCTCGGCACCGGCCGCCTTGGCATCGTCGGCGAGGTTGCCCTTGGCGAACACCACCACCCGCTTGGCCTTGCCGATGCCGTGGGGCAGCGAGAGCGAGCCCCGGATGATTTGATCGGCCTGCTTGGGGTCGATCCCGAGCCGGATGTGGATCTCGACCGTCTGATCGAACTTCGTCGGCGGGAACTTCTTCAGCACCGCGACCGACTCGGCGAGGGGAAGCGGGGCGTCGGACTTGGGCTGGACGGCAGAGGCCGTCTTCATGCGCTTGGTAAGGGGCACGGCTGGGATCCTGTGGGGGGCTAGGTGGTTGGTTGAAGGATTTTTTAGGAAGCAGGCGAGCATCAGCCCTCGACGGTGATTCCCATGCTGCGGGCGGTGCCCTCGATCATCCGGCGAGCATGATCGGCGTCGCGGGCGTTCAGGTCGGCCTGCTTCAGACGGACAATCTCGTCCAGTTGTGCTTTGGTGACCTTCCCAACCTTGTCCTTGTTCGGAACGCCCGATCCCTTGGCGAGGCCGGCCAACTTTTTCAGAAGAGCCGCGGCCGGCGGGCTCTTGGTGATGAAATCAAAGGACCGATCATTGTAGACGGTCACGACGACGGGGATCGCCATGCCGGCCGCTTCGCGGGTGCGGTCGTTGAATTGTTGGACGAACTGGCCGAGGTTGATGCCGAACCGGCCGAGCGACGTGCCCACCGGCGGTGCGGGGGTCGCCTGGCCGCCCGGCACCTGAAACTTCGCTTGTCCTACCACCTGCTTTGCCATCGTTCAGTTCCTGCCTGCTGTCGGTGAATTTCGTTCGTCGGGGATCAGACCGTTTCGATCTGCCAATACTCGATATCGACCGGCGTCGAACGGCCGAAGATGCTGAGCATGACGGTGACACGTCCGTTGGCCTCGTCGATTGCCTCGACCTCGCCTTCGAAGTTCTCGAACGTGCCCTCGTTGATCTTCACGCGGTCCCCCTTCTTGAAGGCGATCTTCAATCGGGGCGCTTCCGCAGCCTTCTCCTCTGTCTTGTTGAGCAACTTGGCGACATCCTGCGGCAGCATCGGACTCGGGCGGCCGGCCGACCCGGTGAAGTCACCGATGCCGCCGGTCTCCCGAACGAGGTACCACGATTCGTCGTTCAAGATCATGTTCACAAGGATGTACCCGGGGTAGAGCTTTCGCCAAACCACGCGTTTTTTGCCACTTTTGAACTCGGTGACCTGCTCTTTGGGAACGACGACCTCGCCGAACCACTTGCCCATGCCCTGCATGGAAATCCGGCGGAGGAGGGTTTCGCGGATCGAGTCCTCGCGGTTGCTCTGCACCTTGAGGATGTACCAATGCATGTCGCCGACCGGCTTCTCGTCCTCCCGGGCCGAAACTTCCACCGGACGGGCATTCTCACTGCCGGAGAACGGGTCGGCGAGTTCGGCAGGGGAGCCATCGTCCTCGTCGTCGAGGTCAGCAGGCGCGGGGGCGGCCACCGGTGGCTGCTCCTGAACGGTGGTCTTGGGGCTGACGGTTTCGTGGCTACCGGCATCGGAAGCTACTTCCTCCGTCGGGCCGCGATCGGCATCGAGCATTTCGTCTGAAGAGGCGTGTGTCATGGGGTGTATACCGGAGGGTTTTCGAGCGTGCGGGCAGCAGGGCCGCCAGTGGAGGGCGTGCGGCTCACCCGATGCCCTGCAGGAAACGGAGCACGAACCACCAAAAGAGATCGTACGCTGCGAGGATGCCGGCCAGCGCAAACATCAGAAAGATGATCACGGCCGAACTCCGCATCACCTGATCGAGCGTCGGCCAGGACACCTTCGCCATCTCCGACTCGACCGCGATGAGAAAGTCAGCAAAGCGCGGAACGTTGACGAGCCTGAAGGCGAACCAGGCACAGGCCGCGAGGAGCAGGCCTGGAACCAGAAACCGCACCACCCCGACATCAACCGACGGAGCGGCGGAGGACGCCGTGGCAAACCACAAGGGCAGCACCTGCGAGAGCCTCCACACACCGATCGCCAGCGTGCCAGCCAGGGCGGCGAACGTGATCTGGCGGGTGACTCGCCCCTGGGACCGCTTGTAGACGCCGGTCCGGAGCAGTTCATGCCAGATGCTGCCGCCTTCGAGTTGTCGGTCTGTCGTTCCTGCCATGATTCAAGCCTGCATTGTTCGAGGGGCGGATCGAATCCGCCCCCCGGCATCGAACAGGGGCGGCGGGGATCGAACTCGCAACCTCTGGTTTTGGAGACCAGCGCTCTGCCAGTTGAGCTACGCCCCTAGCTGTCGCCGGGCTCCGGAGCGATCCGAAGCCCGGCTTGTTTTCTCCTCCGGGGCTTGGGCCCCGGACTCCACTCCTCCGGGGCTTGGACCCCGGACTCCATTAGTCCAAAATCTTCGTCACGACTCCCGAACCGACGGTCTTGCCGCCTTCGCGGATGGCGAAGCGGACACCGTCGTCCATGGCGATCGGAACCATCAGCTCGACCTCCATCTTCACGTTGTCGCCCGGCGAGCACATCTCGACGCCGCCGAGCAGCTTGGTCGAGCCGGTCACGTCGGTCGTGCGGAAGTAGAACTGCGGGCGGTAGCCGGCGAAGAACGGCGTGTGACGGCCACCTTCCTCCTTCGACAGCACGTAGACCTCGCACTCGAACTTCTTATGGGGCTTGATCGACCCCGGCTTGGCCAAGACCTGGCCACGCTCGATGCCCTCACGCGCGATGCCGCGGAGGAGGCAACCGACGTTGTCGCCGGCCTGTCCGCTGTCGAGCACCTTCTTAAACATCTCGACACCGGTGACGGTCGTCTTTTCGGCCTTGTCCTTGAGTCCGATGATCTCGACTTCGTCGCCCACCTTCACCAGACCCCGCTCGATACGGCCCGTGGCCACCGTGCCGCGGCCTTCGATCGAGAACACGTCCTCGATCGCCATCAGGAATGGCTTGTCGAGTTCGCGGACCGGCTCGGGGATGTAGGCGTCAACCGCCTCGAGCAGATCAGCGATGCACTTGTTGGCCTTCGGATCGGCCGGGCTGTCGTAGGCCGGCTTGCCGGCGCCGCGGATGATCGGCACCTCATCGCCCGGGAAGCCATACTTCGTCAGCAGCTCGCGGATTTCCATCTCGACGAGGTCGAGCAGCTCGGGATCGTCCACCAGATCGACCTTGTTGAGGAACACCACCAGGGCGGGCACACCGACCTGCTTGGCAAGCAGGATGTGCTCCCGAGTCTGGGGCATCGGGCCGTCGGCGGCACTCACCACCAGGATCGCACCGTCCATCTGGGCGGCGCCGGTGATCATGTTCTTGATGAAGTCGGCGTGGCCCGGGCAGTCAATGTGGGCGTAGTGACGCTTGTCGGTCTCGTATTCCACATGGCTCACCGCGATGGTGACCGTCTTCGTCTCGTCACGGACGGTGCCGCCCTTGGCGATGTCTGCGTAGCTTTTCGCGACAGCGAGATTCTTCGCCGCCTGCACTGCGACGAGTGCGCCGGTGAGGGTCGTCTTGCCGTGGTCGATGTGACCAATCGTGCCGACGTTGACGTGGGGCTTGGTCCGCGTGAACGTGTCCTTTGCCATGCTTTTTCCTCAAATTTCCTCGTGAAGTGGCTGCAGGCACCGTTGCCTGCCCCGGATGTCGAACCTTTTTTGCTCCGCACGGATACGCCCCGTACGGCCTGTCCTGTATGGTGTTGTCGGTGTGTGGTGGGAACGTGTGGAATGCCGAAGCTGCTGATGGGACTCGAACCCATGACCTCGTCCTTACCAAGGACGTGCTCTACCAACTGAGCTACAGCAGCGGA
>JBJTOU010000117.1:0-43381 GCA_046074725.1 Planctomycetia bacterium | reverse complement strand
GGAGAGCTTCTACACGGCCGGCAACATGGAGTGGCCGCATCTCATCGACAACGCCCTCAAGGCCCACCATCTCTACAAGCGCGACGTGAACTACGTCGTCCAAAACGGCGAGGTGGTGATCGTCGATGAATTCACCGGACGGCTCATGCCCGGCCGCCAGTGGTCCGACGGGCTCCACCAGTCGGTCGAGGCCAAGGAGGGGGTGAAGGTCAAGGAGGAGTCGCAGACGCTTGCCACGGTGACGCTGCAGAACTTCTTCAAGCTCTACAAGAAACTGGCCGGCATGACGGGCACCGCCATGACCGAGGCGACCGAGTTCTGGAAGATCTACAAGCTCGACGTCATCGCCATTCCGCCGAACCGCGGCCTCAAGCGGATCAATCACCCCGACGTCATCTATCGCACCGAGCGGGAGAAGTGGATCGCCGTGGCCGACGAGGTGGAACGGATCCACCGCTGGGACACTCTCGCCCTCTCCGACGGCTCGTGGCGGATCGGAACGATCTCCCGCGAGACGGACGCCGCCTACGAGTTTCAGGCCAAGGGAGAGAAGACGACGGAGACGATCCCGCGGGAGAAGGTGAAGGAAGTGCAGCGCAATGGGCTGCCCGTGCTCGTGGGCACCGTCTCGATCGAGAAGAGCGAGCGGCTCTCGAACCTGCTCGAAAAGCGAGGCGTGCCCCACCAGGTGCTCAACGCCAAGCAGCACAAGCGCGAGGCGGAAATCATCGCGCAGGCTGGGCGGTTGGGGGCGGTGACGATCGCTACCAACATGGCCGGCCGTGGCACCGACATCATCCTCGGCGGCAATGCCGAGACGCTCGCCTGGGCGCAGCTCCAAGACACCTACCCGACCCGCCTCGACGTGCCGAAGGCTGAATGGGACGCGATCGTGCAATCGATCGCCACCCGCGAGAACATGAAGGCCGAAGGGGAGACGGTCCGCGGCATGGGCGGCCTGCAGATCGTCGGCACGGAGCGGCACGAGGCGCGGCGGATCGACCTCCAGCTCCGTGGCCGCTGCGGCCGGCAGGGCGATCCCGGCTCGAGCCGGTTCTTCCTCTCGCTCGAAGACGACCTGATGCGGATCTTCGCCGGCGAGTGGGTGAAGAACGTGCTCACGCGGCTCGGCATGAAGGATGGCGAGGCGATCGAGAGCCGAATGGTCACCCGCCGCGTCGAGGCGGCCCAGAAGAAGGTCGAGGAGCGGAACTTCGAGGTCCGGAAAAATCTCCTCGAATACGACGAGGTGATGGACGAGCAGCGGAAGCGGGTCTATGGCTTTCGGCAGCGGATCCTCGACGGCCACCCCTGCCGCGATCTGATCATGGAGATGGTCGATCGGCAGATCGACGAAAACATCGGCACGTTCCTCGACCGCGACTACGGCCCGCAGACCTACGCCCTCTGGGCGGCGGGCCACCTGTCGTGCGAACTCGAGGGGAAGGATTTCCGGAGCATGTCGCCGGAGGAGGCGGAGCGGCTGGCGATCGACGAGGCGACCCGCCAATCGGAAGCCCAGATCTTCGACGCCGTCGAGGAGAATCTGCCGGATGGCGAAGACGAGAGCGAGTGGAACTGGTCGGCCCTGGCCTCGTTCGCCAACGCGCGGTGGAAGCTTTCTGTGAACGAGCGAGAGCTGAAGCGGGTGGGCCGCAGCGGCGTCGCAGAGTTTCTGCAGGAACGGGCGCGCGAGGCGATCCAGAAGATGGATCTCGACGAGGGACGCCGGTTTCTTGCCCCGGATTTCGGCATCGCAAGCGCCCGCGGCTGGACGGAATGGCGGTTTGGGCAGCGGCTCGAGGAGGGGCCGGCGTCGGCAGGCTCCGACGGCCACGACGTGGAAGCCTTCAAGGCGGCGGTGCGTCGCACGGCCCGGGAGGTCTACGCCCGTCGCGAGGCACAGTATGGCGATGCGATGCCGCGGATGGAGCGGGCCGTGGTGCTTCAGATCCTCGATAACGCCTGGAAGGATCATCTCCTGGCGATGGACCACCTGCGGTCGAGCGTGGGGCTTCGCGGCTACGCGCAGGTCGATCCGAAGGTCGAGTACAAGCGGGAGGGAATGCGGACGTTCGATCTCATGTGGCGGGGCATCGACGAGCGGGTGGTGGACATCGTCTACCGGATCGAGCAGGTCGAAAGCGGCGAGATGCGGAGCGCCTTCAAGGAAACGTCCGCCATTCACGAGCAGGCGCCGACCGCGACGCTCCCCGCATCCGGCGACCAGCCGCCAGCCGATCAGCCGGCATCCGACGCGGCGATCGAGCCGATCCGCAACTTCGGCCAGAAGGTTGGCCGCAACGACCCGTGCCCCTGCGGAAGCGGGAAGAAGTTCAAAAACTGCTGCGGCAAGTCGAGCAGCGTCGCGGCAGGATAGCGGCCCGCCACGGACGGCAGCCGGGAGGCCCAGGTGCTGCTGAACGCCCTCTACCTCGTTCTTGCCGCCCTCGCCCTCCCATGGGTGGCATGGCGACGATGCTCCGGCGGACGGCCGGTTGCGTCGCCCTGGGTGCGGTTCACCGGCGGCATCGCCGCGATGACTCGGTCTGATGCTCGGCGGATCTGGATGCACGGGGTGAGCGTGGGGGAGGTGCAACTGCTCGCGGGGCTGGCAGACGAGATTTGCTCGCAGGCATCGGCCGCGGGCCGCTCCATCGAGTGCGTGATCTCGAGTTCGACGACGACGGGCCTCGACGTCGCAGCCCGTCGATTCGGCGAAGACCGCACGTTCCCCTGCCCGCTCGATTTCACGTGGGCCGTCCGCCGCGTGCTCGACACAGTGCGGCCCGACATGCTCGTCCTCGGGGAACTGGAACTGTGGCCCAACCTCCTGGCCGCTGCCGATGCCCTGGGCATCCCGATCGTCATCGTCAACGCCCGCATGAGCGAGCGGAGCTTTCGCGGCTACCGACGGATCGCCCCGCTCGTGCGGCGGATGCTCGGCCACACGAGCCTCGTGATCGCGCGGTCGCAGGACGACGCCGATCGTTTCTCCGCGCTTGCCGCGCCGACCGTCGTCACGGCCGGCTCGATGAAATTCGACGGCCTGCGGGGGGATCGGTCGGATCCCAACGTGCTCCGGCTGGCGCGGCTGGCAGGCATCTCCGATGACGCGGTCGTCTTCGTCGCCGGAAGCACCCAGGCTCCGGAGGAGCGGCTGGCCCTCGAGGCGTTCCGCGATCTGGCCGACACTCATCCTCGGCTGCGGCTCTTGATCGTGCCGAGGCATGTCGAGCGGGCGGAGGAAATCGCGTCGCTGATCGAGGCGACCGGGTTTTCGTGGCAGCGGCGAAGCCGACTCGATGCCGAGGGCCCCGATCCAAACGTGCGGATCCTGTTGGTCGATACGACCGGTGAACTCGGCTGGTGGTGGGGCATGGCCGCGATCGCCTTCGTCGGAGGCAGCCTCGACGGGAAGCGAGGCGGCCAGAACATGATCGAGCCGGCCGCCTACGCCGCCGCGGTCGCCTTCGGCCCCCACACCCGTAACTTCAAGGACGAAGTCCGTCTCCTGCTTGAAGCCGGTGCGGCGGAGCGGGTCCACTCGGGTGCGGAATTGACCGCCTTCGTCCGCCGCTGCCTCGACGACCGTTCGTTCACCGCCGACCGGGGTCGCCGCGCCGCCGCACTCGTCGCCTCGCAGCGTGGCGCCAAGGCCGCCACGGCGAGGTTGATCCTCCAACGGCTCGGGGCACCTGAACCATGAGTTGCCGTTTTGGAGCGGTTCCCCGATAATCCGCCCACCGTATTCGGGCGGGCTCGGTCCCGCCTTCTGACACCCTTCGTCATTCCTACACGCGCGAGGCTTTTCCGTGGCACGAGGCAAATTTCTCTTCACCAGCGAGTCGGTCAGCATGGGGCATCCGGACAAACTCGCCGACCAGATCTCCGACGGCGTGCTCGATGCCTACCTGGCGCAGGACCCGCGCAGCCGCGTCGCCTGCGAGACGATGGTGACGACGGGGCTTGCCGTTGTGGCCGGTGAGATCACCTCGCGGGGCACGATCGACTACCAGCAGGTGGTCCGCGACGTGATCCGCGACGTCGGCTACACCGACGACGAGATGGGGATCGCGGCCGATACCTGCTCCGTCCTCGTGGCCGTTGGCAAGCAGTCGGGCGACATCGCGATGGGTGTCAACGAGGATGAGGAGAAGGGTAAGGACATCGGCGCCGGCGACCAGGGGCTCATGTTCGGCTACGCCTGCAACGACACGCCCGAACTGATGCCGCTGCCGATCGCCCTCTCGCACCGGATCCTCAACCGGCTGACCGAGGCGCGGAAGAAAGGGCATGTCGATTGGCTGCGGCCCGATTCCAAGAGCCAGGTGACGATCGAGTTCGAGGGGCATCGCCCCGTCCGCGTCGATACGGTCGTCGTTTCCACGCAGCATGCGCCGCACGTCTCCAACGACGAGATCCGCGACTACGTGATCCGGCAGATCGTGCAGCCTGAACTGCCGAAAGGCCTCGATACGTCGAACATCACCTACCACATCAACCCGACCGGCCGGTTCGTCGTGGGCGGCCCGCACGGCGACTGCGGCCTCACCGGCAGGAAGATCATCGTCGATACCTACGGCGGATGGGGACGTCACGGCGGCGGCGCCTTCTCGGGCAAGGATCCGACGAAGGTCGACCGCAGCGCCGCCTACATGGCCCGTCACGTCGCGAAGAACATCGTCGCCTCCGGACTGGCCGACCGCTGCGAGGTGCAATTGGCCTATGCCATCGGTGTCAGCGACCCGGTGAGCGTGCGGGTCGATACCGAGGGGACCGGAAAGGTTTCCGACGAGCGGCTGTGCGAGTTGGCCCGGGAATTCTTCCCTCTCACGCCCCGCGGCATCATCGAGGCGCTCGATCTGCGACGGCCGATCTTCCGCCGGACCGCTGCAGGAGGGCATTTCGGCCGCGACGAATTCTCGTGGGAGAAGACATCACGGGCGAAGGAACTCGCCAAGGCGGCCAGCGGCGCCGTGGCGGTGGGCTGAACCGCGGCAGGAGCCTTTCCGTTCCCGTGTCGTCCGCCTTTCACCATGCCGGTCTCGCTCCGGGCCGACGCGGCCTCGATGGGCTTTCGCTCGAGCGGGCGATCCTGGCCTCGACATCGGCCGGGGCCGGCTGGCTGGCGATGGCCTGCGGCCTGGTGCTCGTGCTGCGTCGGTTCGCCGGAGGGGCGACGGCGATTCCCGGCTCATCGACGCTCGTGCTCGTCTGCGCCGTCGGCGGGCTTCTTGTCGTCGTCGGCGACCTCGCCGCGAGGACCGCATCGACACGGCGGCGGTTCACATCCCGCGTGGGCCTGGTGCTGGCGGTCGCAGCCACGGCGCTGCCGCTCCCACAGGGCGATCGCGGACGCGCCGCCATGGCCGTCGCGTCGCTTGCCTTTACAGGCGGCGTGCTCGCCGAGCCCTGGATCCGTCGGCGACGGAGGCGGGTTGTCCGCGTGGTGGCTCCTGAGATCACGGCGTCCCCGGCGCCGCCAGCCGTCGCCACGGCGATGCCCGATCGCCTTCTCGCCGGCGAGGACGGACATTTGGTGCAGCACCTGGAGCGATTTCTCAAGGCCGACGGCACGGAGTGTGTCCGTGGACGGCTCTTTCTCGCGGTTCCGGCTGGCGTGCGGTCGGCATCGGGGCATGTCGGCTTCTGCCCGCCGTTCGCCACGACGCCGACGGCCGACGTGAGCACGGCCTATGACGAGGTGGAGGCGATCGTCGCTGCGGCCGACATTCTGCCCTGGGGCATCCGCGTCGAATGCCGGCTCGATGAGCCTGCCGACGAGGCGTTCCAGATTCCGATCGATCTTTTCGCATCATCGCCGCCATCACCGGCGGCTCCCCCGACGCCCTGAGCATCGCCTTCCCTTCCATGGCCCGCTGGCCCGAACATCTCTGGACGACGGTCTTCACCTACGGTGTGATCTTCATCGGCTTCCCGCTGTTGTGCCTGCTCTTCTGGTCGTGGGTGCGCGGATGACGGCTGGAACCATACCCTCCGACGTTCCCGCCGATATTGCCCGCCATCTGACGGCCGTCGGGCAGGAGCATGTTGTGGCCTGGTGGGGCACGCTCGACGCGACCGCCCGCGACGGCTTGATTGAACAGTTGCGGGCGATCGACTGGAATCTCGTGGATCAGTTGCGGCGGCGTGTTGTGGATCGACGCAACCGCGAGCCACGCGCGGCTCCAGATCATCGACTCGACGACGCCGTCACGCCGCCGTGCCTGCGGCTCCACGACGAGGCCAATCCCATCGCCCCTGCCGAGGCCCGGGCATGCGGCGCCGCGTCGCTGACCGCCGGCCACGTCGGGGCGATCCTCGTGGCGGGAGGCCAGGGCTCACGACTCGGCTTCAACGGCCCCAAGGGCATCCACGCGATCGGCCCGGTGTCGGGGGCCAGCCTCTTCCAGATCCTGATCGGCAAGGTTGCGGCGGTTCGCCGTCGGTACGGCAGGCCGGTGCCACTGGCCATCATGACCAGTTCCGCGACCGACGCCGCCACGCGCGAGTTTCTCTCGCGGCACGACTGGTTTGGCCTCTCCTCGGACGACGTCCTCGTCTTCCGCCAGCACGATCTTCCGGCCCTCGACGACACCTCGGGCGATCTCCTCCTCGACGCCCCGGGCCACCTCGCGACGGCTCCCGACGGCCATGGCGGAATGCTCACGGCACTCGCCGAGTCGGGCGGTCTCGACTGGTTCGCGAGCCGCGGCATCGAACAGATCGTCTCATTCCAGGTCGATAATCCGCTGGCCCTGCCGCTCGATGCGGAGTTTCTCGGCTACCACCTGCTGACGCGTTCCGAGTTCACTCCCCAGGTGGTTCCGAAGACCGATCCGAAGGAACGGGTCGGCGCGGTGGTCTCCTCTGGCGGTGTCACGTGGATCGTCGAATACAGCGATCTGCCCGAAGGGCTCGCGACGGCGCGGCTCCCCGATGGCCGGCTGCGATTCCACGCCGGCAGCATCGCCGTGCACGCCTTCACGACGGAATTTCTCACGCGGTGCGCCGGCCGACGCGATGCGCTCCCGCTGCACATGGCCCACAAGGCGGTGCCTTTCATCGACTCGGCCGGCGCGCGGGTCGCGGCCCGGTCGCCCCACGCCTTCAAGTTCGAGCGGTTCATCTTCGACATCATGCCCCTGGCCGACCGGGTGACCCTCGTCGAGGTCGATCCGGGGGAAGGCTTCGCGCCACTGAAGAACGCCGAAGGCGCCGCCACCGATACGGCCTCTCAGGTCGCCGCCGCGATGGTGAGGCAGGCCCGTCGGCTCCTGGCCGCAGCGGGCGTCGGCGTTGCCGATGGTGTCGCCGTCGAACTCGCGGCCGACCGGATCATCGACGCTTCGGACGTGGTGGGGCTTTTCCCGGCCGGCTTCGTCATCACCGATCCCCAGGTCGTCGGTGGCCGCTAGGCCGCGACGCCAGCCTCAGTTTCAACGCCCCTCGAAAAAGGAACCTCGTCATGCTGCACGCGATCGTGATGGCCGGTGGATCCGGCACCCGTTTCTGGCCCGCCAGCAGGGCCGGCCTTCCCAAGCAGTTTCTCCCGCTGGCCGGCGACTCGACGCTGCTGGAAGACACGGTGGCCCGGCTCGAGGGGCTCGTGCCGCCCGAGCGGATGATGGTGGTGACATCCGCCCGCCTGCTCGATGCCGCACGACGCCAAACACCGCGGATTCCGTCGGAGGGAATCGTGGGTGAACCCTGCAAGCGAGACACCGCCCCGTGCATCGGCCTGGCGGCGCTGCTCGTGTCGCGACACGATCCCGACGCCACGATGGCGGTGATGCCGTCGGATCACGTGATCCGGCCGGCGGAAAAGTTCCGCGATGCGATCGCACTGGCGGCCGATCTCGTCGCATCGGCCCCGGGGAGGCTCGTGACGTTCGGCATCAAGCCGACCTATCCAGCCGAGAGCTTTGGCTACATCCAAGCCGGCGAACCGCTCCCCCTGCCCGCCGGAGCACCGCTCGCCGCGGACGTCCACCGGGTCGCGAGTTTTCGGGAAAAACCCCCGGCGAGCGTGGCGAGGGAGTATCTCGCGGCCGGCAACTATCTCTGGAATGCCGGTATCTTCGTCTGGAAAGCGCGAACGATCCTCGATGCCCTCGCTGCGTACCAGCCCGACTGCCTCACCCATTTGAAGACGATCGTCGCCGCCTGGGGAACGCCCGCGCAGGACGATGTCTTCGCCCGTGAATTCGCCGCCATCAAGGGGATCTCGATCGATTACGCCGTTCTCGAGAAAGCGATCGACGTGGCCGTGATCGAGGCCCCGTTCTCGTGGGATGATCTCGGAGGCTGGTCGGCCGTGGCCCGGCAGCGGGGGGCCGATGCGGCGGGCAACACCGTCGTCGGCCGCCATCTCATGATCGATTCGACCGGGACGATCGTGCATACCGACGACAGCCATCTGGTCGTCACGCTCGGCCTCGAGGATATGCTTGTGGTGCACACGCCCGATGCGACGCTCGTGGCGAGCCGGGCCCACGAGGAGTCCGTGCGGAAGGTCGTCGCCGAAATCGAAAAACGCGGATGGTTCGAGCATCTCTGAACAAGAACGGTGGCTTCAGGGCCCTCCCCGCGGTGGAGTCGCCATGAGTGCGGCAGCGCCGTCGCTTCCACCGGGCCGCGTCGCCGGAATCGACTACGGCCGGCGGCGGATCGGCGTCGCCATCTGCGACGCGGAACGGATCCTCGCCAGCCCGCTGTGCGTTCACCAGACTGTCGGCGACAAGGACGCCGACGCCCGCTTCTTCCGGCGACTCGTGGCCGACGAGGGGATCGTCGGCTTCGTCGTGGGCGTGCCGTACCATGCCGACGGTTCCGACAGCAAAATGTCGGTCGAGGCCGAGCGATTTGGCCGATGGCTCGGCGAGACGACCGGCCTGCCCGTCGTCTTCCATGACGAGCGGTATTCCTCGCGCGAGGCCACCGGCCTGCTCGCCGGAGTCGGCCTCACCCGTGGCCGAAAGAAGGAGCGATTCGACGCCGTCGCCGCCCACGTCGTGCTCTGCTCGTGGCTGGAATCCCAAGCGGCGGGCAGCTCCGACGATCGGCGGGAGGCTCTCGACGACTGATGGCGATCCCGATGACACCCCCACGTTCCAACGCTCCCGCGCGGCTCGTCGTCGGCTGCGGCTATCTTGGCACGCGCGTCGCCGAACGGTGGCTGGCAGCGGGATGCCGCGTGCACGCGATCACCCGCAGCCCCTCCCGAGCGGGTGACCTCGCGGCCCGCGGCATCGAGCCGATCATCGCCGATGTCACCCGGCCGGAGACCTGCCGCGACCTTCCCGACGTGGCCACGGTGTTCTGGGCCGTCGGCTTCGATCGGTCGGCCGGCATGTCCTTCCGGGAAGTGCATGTCGATGGCCTCGCCCGGCTGATCGACGCCCTCCCCGGCCGCCCACGGATCATCCTTTCCAGTTCGACGGGCGTATGGGGGACCGACGGCGGCGAGCTCGTCACCGAAGCGACACCGCCGGAGCCCGTCCGCGACGCGGGGCGAATCCTGCTCGAGGCCGAGTCGATCCTCCACGACCACGCCCCCGGTCGCAGCACGGCCTTGCGATTCGCGGGCCTGTATGGCCCAGGCCGTCTGCCACGGCTGGAGGATCTGAAGGCCGGCCGGCCGATCGCCGCCGATCCCGACAGCTGGCTCAATCTGATCCATGTGGACGACGCCGCCGCGATCGTCTGCGCGATCGCCGAGGCGGTCGCCCCCAAGCCCCTCTATGTCGTTTCCGACAACGCGCCGCTCCGAAGGCGCGACTGGTATGCCCGGCTGGCCGAGGCCTCGTCGAGCCCGGCCCCGACCTGGGATTCCGCGGCAGCTCGATCGCGCGGCGGCAACAAGCGAGTCGATCCGGGATTGCTGTTTCGCGACATCCCGATCAGGCTTGAGCACCCGGACGCTCTGGCGGCGATCGCCGACCTTGTCGGCCACGTGGACAAAGGTCAGGAATGACTTTGTCCACGGACAGCTACGGAATCGCCGGAACGGCCCTGGCCCGCTGTGCTTCGACGGCCTGATCGGCACGAGCGAGGCTGCCGGTGCCGCCCGCGAGCGCCTTGAGGTAGTCGATCGTGATGTCCATCGCCTCGGCGAAGTAGTAGTCGCGGTTCACGACCGGCCGCCGAGACTCGGCCTCTTCCTGCTTCTTCTCCTCGTCATCGGCCGCCTTGCCCTCGTTCCACTGCCTGGCGAACTCCGATTCCACGAGCGAGATCGTCTTCTCCTCCCGTCGCTTCTTGTACTGGGCGATCTCCCGGTCAACCTTCACGAAATCCTTGTTGGAGGCCACTCGGACCTTCGAACGCTCGCGGATCGCGGCGAGCATCTCGTCGCTCACGCGGCCGGTTCCGTTGAAATCAGCCTTCGGCACCTTGTCGAAGACGATGGCATGATCGAGATCCGACTCCCCGACGGGCAGGTGGGAGGTGATGCTCGGGAGTTCGACGTCGCTCTTCACCCCCTCCAGCTGCGTGCTGGCGCCGCTGGGGCGGTAGAACTGCTGCATCGTGATCTTGATTGCTCCGAGCGACGGGGCGTTGGGAAGCCTTTGGAACAACTGCCGCCCCAGATCGAGCAGGGTCTGGACGGTCCCCTTCCCGTGGGTCGATGCATCGCCAATCACGAGGCCACGACGGTAATCCTGGATGGCACCGGCCACGATTTCGCTGGCGCTGGCGCTGAACTTGTTGATCAGCACGACGAGCGGCCCATCCCAGGTGACGCCCGGATCCTCGTCGTCATACTGCTGGACCCGCTTGTCGGCATCCTTGATCTGCACCACCGGTCCGGTGTCGATGAAGAGGCCCGTCAGCGAGATCGATTCGGGGAGCGATCCGCCACCGTTGTTCCGAAGATCGAGCACGACGCAATCGACCCCCTTCTGCTTGAACTCTTCCAGGATTCGCTGGCAGTCCCGCGTGCTGCTCTTGTAATCGGCCTGCCCCTGACGGGCTCCGGCCATGTCCATGTAGAAGCTCGGGAGATTGATGACGCCGAGTTTGTAGGGGGTGCCGTCGGCCTTGCCCCCCTGCTCGATCACCTCTCCACGGGCCTCGGAGTCCTTGAGTTCGATCTTGGCGCGGACGATGTCGTAGACCTTGGGAGCCGTTTCGCCGACCGGGATCACCTTGAGCCGCACCACCGTCCCCCGCTTTCCGCGGATCAACTTCACGACCTCGTTGAGGTTCGTATCGACGACATCGATGAGGTCTCCGTCGGCCCCCTGCCCCTCGCCGACAATGCGGTCCTTTTTCTTGAGGCGCCCATCCTTGTCGGCAGCCCCGCCGGCCACGAGCTCCGAGACGGTGGTGTAGCCATCCTCGGCCTTGAGCGACGCCCCGATGCCGTCGAGTTGCAGCCGCATGCCGATCTCGAAGTTCTCGAGCGTGCCGGGCGACATGAAGCTCGTGTGAGGATCGAGACTGCTCGTCAGCGATGACAGATACATCTCGAGAAGTTCATCGGAGGTCATCTGGTGCATCCGCTTGGCGAAACTGCCGTAGCGGCGGAGGAGCCTGTCCTTTGCCTCCTGATCGGAGGTTTTCTCCATCTTCTGCACGAGCATGTCGTACTTGATCCGCTTCCGCCAGATGTCCTCGGCCTCGGCCTCGCTCGCCGCCCACGACGTCTGCTTGCGGTCGATGACGATCGACTCCTGCTTCGTGAAATCCTGCGGGGTCGAGACCAGCCGCTCGATGAGCGGCATCCGCGAATCGACCCTTTGGAGAAAACGCTCGAACACCTCGTAGGCAAACGAGACGTCGCCCCGTTTGACGAGGTCGTCGAGGAGATCCCGCTTCTGGGAGAATCCGTCGATGTCAGACTGCAGGAAATAGACCTTCATCGGATCGAGCGACTCGAGAAACACGTCGAACCACCGACGGGCGATGGCGTCGTCGATCGGATGACGCAGAAAGTGCTCCCGCTCGAGATAGCTTCGCACGGCCAGCGTGATCTGCCGGTCGTTCGGCCCCGGCTTGGGGGCGCCGGCCGGAGCAGCCGGCACGATGGCGGGCGGTTGCTCGGCATGCCCGGGCAGCATCACGAGCATCGCTGCGGCGATCACGAAGGCCGAAACCAGTCGGGATGGGCCGCCGGCACGGTGGCCGGCGAAGTGGCTCATACTGCTCTGCATCTCGTTCATGCTCCGATGGATTCGACGACTCTTGCACGGCCGACGATCCCTTCGGCTCACCGGGCTCATCGTCACCGCACGCAAATCCATTGTGGCGATTCAGCCCGCTTGTGGCGAGAGATTCTTTGCGGCCGAAAACAGGGCACCGTGGCTCCAGGCTCCGACCGTGGCATCGATCGCCCGATCGACGATCGCCCGGCCAACCTGTCGGTCCGCCCCGAGCCGGGACACCTGGATCCATTCGATCTCGGGATACGCGATGCGGCACCGCGACACCGCCGCCGTCACCTGATCCTCGACATGGCCTTGAAAGAGGATGTGCGGCTGCACGACCACCCGCCGCGGACGGCCGGCGGCCGCCGCCTCGAGCGACTCCGCGAGCGTCGGCTTGGCGGCCGCCACGAACCCGATCTCCAGCCGCGCGCCCGCCATCCCGCCATCGGCCAGCGTGGCCTCCGCAAACTCGCGAAACTGATCCACCGCATCGGGAACGCTCGATCCGCGGCCCACCATCACGAGCACGGTGTCGTTCATGGGAATTGCAGCGAGACCTGCGAGCGATTCCCGTCGCCTGGCTCGCGAGAGTTCGACGATGGCGGGATGGCAGCCAAGGGCCGCCGACTGAACTGCCGTCATCCCTCGGCGATCCACGGCCGCGAGCACCGCCTCCGGCACGTCGCGGACGGCATGGCCGGCCGTAAAGAGCAGGAGCGGCGCCACCACCATCCGCCGACACCCGCGGTCGGCGAGAGCCTGCACCGCGTCATCGATCGTCGGACCGATCACCTCGAGGAACCCAAGCTCCACCTGCCTGCCCGGGAGCAGCCCGGCAACCTCCTGCGCCATGGCCCGGGTCTCCTGGGCACCGACCGGATCGGCGGTGCCATGGCCCACGACCAAGAGCCCCACCCCGCCCGATTCCCCAAACGGCCCTGCTTCACCGGGGGACATCGTCATCTCGGGGATTCGAGAGGGGGTCACCATGGCATTGCTCCGTGGAAAGGGCACCGCCCGTTCGCGGATTCCTGGAAACCATCTTATAGTACAGATCGTTCAGAGCAGTGGTTCGAGATTGCCATCGCTTCGGAACGCCCGCACTCGCCCTCCCGCCTCAGCCGTGTCGACCGATCATCTCTCTGTGACCGATGGGTCTCCGAACCGCGAGCCTTCCGCCGCGCTGATGCTGCGGATCGCCGGGCGGCAGGGACCGACATTCGCACTGCAGATCACGTCGGACACCACGCTCGGCCGCGCTGCCGATGCTGGCATCGTGGTCGCCGACAGGCTGGCGAGCCGGGCCCATGCTGCCGTGCGATTCGATGCCTCGACCCATCGGTGGGTTCTGCGCGATCTTGGCAGCCGCAACGGTACGTGGCTCGACGGCAAACAGATCACCACGGCACCGCTGAGCGATGGAGCCACGGTGAGGATCGGCACGTCCGAGCTCGTCTTCCGGCAGTTTGCGGCGACGACGACCGAGCCGCCGATTGATGCGGGACGGTTCGTCCGCTACGGCCCCGTCGCACAACTCGAAGGCAGCGTGCTCCGCCGCGCCTCGGCTGGTTCGACCGACGATGCCCAACGGCCCATGCTCCTCTACCAGGCGAGCATCCGCCTGCTCACCTCGCGTTCCGTGCGGGAGGTGATCGGCACGACGCTCGAACTGGCCGCCCAGCACTGCGGCACCAAGGGAGTCGGCTGGTTCAAGGTGCATGCGGCGGAACGGCTCGAGCCGCTGTGTGTCGTTCCTCCCGGCAGCCCTCTCACCCGGCTGCTCGGTGACTCGACGCGGCGGCTGGTCGCCGTCGAAGGCAACGCCGTCTGGATCGCCGATGCGACGACCGGCCCGGACGCCGAGGAACACGAGATTGCATGCGTTCCGATCGTGGAAGGGGGCCGCGTGCATGCCGCCCTCGCGGCCATGGCCGCCAAGGGAGCGCTTCGGACTGCGGACTTCGATTTTCTCGTCGCACTGGCGAGCCTGGCCGCCGCCGCCTGCGCAGGCCATGCCGAGCCGTCGAGTCGTCCGATGCGAGACGAGCCGCCGGCCGCGACGTCGGATCTCGCGTCGCTGCAGACGGTCGATCTCGACATCAGCGATGACCATGACAACGGCCTCGACTCCGGCGCGGGCACGATCACGCTCGACGAGGCCGCCGTGGCGCAACTCGGCATCGCCCCGCCCGACGGGATGGCCGGCGACTCGCCCCGGGAGCGAACCCGGATCGAGTCGTTCGTGGCCGAGATTCCGACGCTCAAACTCGACCAGTGGCAGCGGATGCTCGTGGTCGAAGCCCTCCGCAGGGCCGGCGGCAGCGTGCCGGGGGCCGCCGCCGAACTGGGCATCAGCCGGACGCTGCTCCACCGCCAGCTCGAGCGGTATGGGCTGATCCGCTGACCCGCGTGGCCCGCGGGAGCAGGGCGGCGACGGCCAGCAGCACCACGACGGCGGCGACGAACGGGAGCGTGCCGGAGGCATGGAGCGAAAAGAGCACCGACCCGAGAAAGGGTCCGAGAATCCTGCCGAGCGACGCGAACGACTGATTCACGCCCAGCACCTCTCCCTGCCGCTCCGGATCGGCACTCCGCGAAATGAGGGCCGACACCGACGGATTGACGAAGGCGAATCCGACGACCGCCACCGAGGCGACGACGAAGAACATCGTTTCCAGAAATGACGGCGCTCCGCCCGGCCCGTGCCGATGGACCATCGCCGCCACCACCCCGAGCCCCCCGAGGCCGAGGATCATCATCGCAACGCCCGACTCAAGGAGCCGTCCCTCCGGCACCCGCTTCGCCAACGGACGATAGAGCCCGCCGGCGATCACCAGCACCACGCCGATGAAGGCGAAGACGAGAAAATTGCCGTCGTCGGTCATGCCGAACGACTGCTTCGTGAGCCGGGCGAGGGTGGCCTCGAAGTTGGCGAAGGCGAAGATTGCCAGGAAATAGGTGAGTACCAGCGCCCCCACGGCAGGCATGCCGAGCACCGCCGCCGTCCGCATCATGCTCGGGAATTCCTTCGACGATCGGCTGCCAGGGCGACGGGTCTCGCGGAAGATGAAGATCGCGATCAGCAGTGCGAGGAGCGAGAGGACCGATGCCAACGCCCCGACGCCCCATGGCTGCCGACGGAACAAGGCCAGCCCGAAGTAGGCGATGAGCGGCCCGAGCGTGAACCCCGCGCCGAACGCGATGCCGATGAGCGCCATGCCACGGGCCCGACGGTCCGGAGGTGTGCAGTCGGCGATCACGGCCGCCGCCGTGCCGACGCTGGCCCCGGCGATGCCGGCGCCGATTCGCGACAGCAGCATCAGTCCGACCGCCGTCAGGGCCTGTTCCTCGGGGAAGGTCACGGCAAACCCGTAGACCGCGTAGAAGACGACCGACCCGAGGAGGCTGAGGATCAGGAGCGGACGACGGCCGATGCGGTCGGAAAGCCGACCCCAGATCGGGCTGAAGACGAACTGCATCAGCGAGAAGACGGAAAAGAGGACGCCGATCATCGCACCGATCCCAGCCGGCGGCAGACCGAGCGCCGTGAGATAGGGCTCCGCCTGCCGCGGCATCACAGGGAGGACGATGCCGAAGCCGAGCAGGTCGATAAAGACGGTAAGAAACACGACCAGGAGCGCCCCCTTTGGCGGCGCCGTGCCGGCTTCCGGTCTGTCATCCTCGCGATTGGTCATGACCAACACCTGCTACAATCCGTGCCCATGGATCTCATGAGCGATGCCTGGAGCGATCCGCCGCCGGACGACCGACAGACTCCGCCGCAGGAAGTCATGAGCGTGTCGGAGGTGACCCTTCACGTCAAGGAGCATCTCGAGAGCCGGTTTTCCGACGTGTGGGTGGCGGGCGAGATCTCGAACCTCGTCCGCGCGTCGTCGGGGCATGTCTACCTTTCGCTCAAGGACGATGGGGCCGTCATGCGGGGCGTGATCTGGCGGGCCGCCAGGCAGTCGCTGGCCATCGAGCCAGCCGATGGCCTCCAGGTGATCTGCCACGGAAGGCTCGATGTCTACCCACCACGCGGCACCTACCAGCTCACGATCGATCGGCTCCATGCCATCGGCACGGGGGCGCTCGAAGCGAGGCTGCGAAAACTCCATGAGTCGCTCGAGCGAGAGGGGCTCTTCGCGGCGGCGAGGAAGCGGCCCATTCCGGCGTTCCCGCGTCGGATCGCCGTCGTGACCAGTCCCACCGGCGCCGCCATAGCCGATTTTCTCCAAACGCTTCGGTCGCGGTGGCGGTCGAGCGAGGTGATCATCGTCCCGTCACGGGTGCAGGGTGCGGGAGCGGCCGAAGAGCTCGCCGAGGCGATGGCGACCGCGGCGAAGATCACGCCACGGGTCGATGTGATCGCCTTGATCCGCGGAGGCGGCAGCCTCGAGGATCTGTGGGCCTTCAATGAGGAGCCGATCGTGCGGGCCGTGGCGGCCTCGCCAATTCCCGTCGTCTGTGGCGTGGGCCACGAGATCGACGTGTCGTTGGCCGACCTCGCAGCTGACCGGCGGGCTCTGACGCCGACCGATGCCGCCGTGCAGGTTTCACCCGATGGGCCGCACCTGGCGATGCAGTTGGAGGCGCTCGCCCGCCGGCAGCAGGCCGCCCTGCTGCGTCGCATCCAGACGGCCCGGGAAAAAATCTCGCAGCTCGCGCGGTCTCGAATCTTCGCCGATCCGGAACGGATCATGCGCGACCGTCGCACCATGCTGGCCGACCAGACCCTCCGAATTCACCGACTTGCGAGGGCTGCCTCGGAACGGGCGAAGGAACGACTGACGGCCGCCGCCGCGCGGCTGGAAGCCGACAGCCCGCTCAAGCTTCTCGCCCGCGGCTACTCCGTGAGCTGGCTGGAGGATGCCCCGATCGCCTTACGATCGACGGCTGGCCTCGAGCCCGGCGGCAGGCTCATCACGCAGCTTGCCGCGGGCCGCATCTGGAGCCGCATTGAAAGCGTTTCCAACGACCATGCCGACCGTGAGCCAAATCCATGACCCCAATGCCCCCGGAACCGGAACATCCGTCACAGTCCGATCAGTCTGCCTCCTTTGAAGAGTCCCTCGCAGCCGTGGGCGACATCGTGGCTCGGCTCGAGTCCGGATCGCTCGGACTTTCGGAATCGATCGCGGCATACGAACGGGGTGTTTCGCTGCTTCGCCGTCTGCACGACGAACTCAACGCGGTGGAGGAACGGGTTCGGCTGCTCGTGCGAATCGACGAGCAGGGACGCCCCGTTCTCGACCCCCTGCCGGCCGCCGCCTCCGATCCGCCGGCAGCCGGCAGGAAGCCGTCGTCCCGTGCGGCATCGAAGGGCCGGCGGCCGAACACGCTCCCGGGGATGGACGGCGCGTTCGAAGAGGCTTAACATTCAGCGGTTGCGAGAATGGTCCATATCAAGGCCGGAAACGACTTCCGGCCCTCCTCATTTTCCCTGTGGTGGGGCCCAGCATGGCAAGCTGTCAGACAGCCGGCGGGCCGGTGAGCGGCGTCGATGAACGTCCTCCCCACGGCGATGACATCGCAGCCGACCTCGCGCGAGTGAAGGCATTCATCGAACCGCTCCTCGACTCGGCCCTCGGGCTTTCCTCGGAGGCCGCTCCGCGTCTTCTCGAATCGATGCGATACGCGGTGCTCGCGCCGGGCAAGCGGCTCCGCCCGGCACTCGTGTTGTGGGCCGCGCAGGCCTGCGGCGGTTCTTGGGAGAAGGCTGCGCCGGCGGCCGTGGCGGTCGAGATGATCCACGCCTATTCACTCGTCCACGACGATCTGCCCGCGATGGATGACGACGACCTCCGCCGCGGGCGGCCCACCTGCCACCGTGCCTTCGACGAGGCGACGGCCATCCTGTGTGGAGACGCCCTTCAGGCCCTCGCCTTCGAGACGCTCGCGCGGGGCATGCCGGCGGCGGCGGCCGGCGAAGCCTGCCTCGTGCTCGCACGGGCGGCCGGCGCCGAGGCGCTCGTGGGCGGGCAGGCCGACGACCTGGCCGCCGAACGCGGGTGGATCGCCGACATGGCCTCGGCCCCAGCCGACGACCAGGTCGTCTGGCTGGAGCGGATCCACCGCCGCAAGACCGGCGCCCTGTTCCTTACATCGCTCGATCTCGGCGGTCTCTCCGCCGGCGCCTCATTCGCGCGGCGGCAGGCATTGGCGGCCTACGGCCGTAGCTTCGGGCTCTGCTTCCAGATCGCCGACGACCTGCTGGACGCGATGGGTGACGAGGCAGCGGTCGGAAAACGGGTGGGCAAGGATGCCGGCCGCGGCAAACTCACCTATCCGACCATCCTCGGCATCGATGCGAGCCGGGCACGGGCTTCGGCCCTGGCCGACGAGGCAGAGGCCGCGGTGGCCAGCCTCGGCGGACAGGCCGCGGAACTGGGACGGCTGGCACGCTGGATCGTTTCCCGCAACCATTGAGCGGTCGTCACGACGGCGGCCCGATTCCCGACGGAACGAGGTTCTTCCCCATGGCCGACATCCTCCCCACGATCATGTCCCCGCTCGACCTGCAGCGACTCTCCGTCGAGGAGATGGAGCAGCTCGCCACCGAAATGCGGAAGGCTCTGTGCGAGGTGGCCGCGACGCGAACGGCCCATTTCGCGTCGAACCTCGGCGTCGTCGAACTCTGCCTCGCCCTGCATCGAGTCTTCGATTTCAACCGCGACCGCCTGATCTGGGATACCGGCCACCAGATCTACCCGCACAAGCTGATCACGGGACGGTTCTCCCGGTTCGGTACGATCCGCACGCGTGGCGGGCTGATGGGCTATCCCAACCCCGACGAGAGCCCCTACGACCTGTTCATGACCGGCCATGCCGGCTGCAGCGTCTCCACGGCGCTCGGTCTTGCGAGCGGCGACGATCTCTGCGGCCGAGGCGACCGTCATTCCGTGGCGGTGATCGGCGATGGCGCGCTCCCCTCGGGCATCGTCTTCGAGGCGCTCAACAACGCCGGCTTCCTCAAGAAGCGGCTGCTGGTGATCCTCAACGACAACAAGATGTCGATCTGCCCGCGGGTTGGCGGCCTCGCGGAGTATCTCGACGTGATCCGCACCAATCCCTGGTACCGCGGCATCAAGAACCAGGCCACGGAGCTGATCAAGGGCGTGCCGGTGGTGGGCGGGCAGATGGAACGCATGCTCGTCAACGTGAAGGACTCGCTCAAGGCGACCCTCCATGGCGGCATGCTCTTCGAGGCGATGGGTGTCCGCTATTTCGGACCTGTGGAGGGGCACTCGCTCCCGAACCTCATCCGCTACCTGGAACTCGTCAAGGACCAGGAAGGGCCGATTCTGCTCCACGTGCTGACGGAGAAGGGGCACGGCTTCAAGCCGGCCGAGGCCGACCCGGTCTTCTTCCACACTCCGGCGCCGTTCGAATGCGATGACGACGACTGCATCGTGTCGATCAAGAAGTCGTCGGCCCGTGCCTACACCGATGTCGCCAGCGCCGCGATCGGCGACTGCATGCGTCGTGACGACCGGGTCACGGTGCTCACGGCGGCGATGTGCCAGGGCAACAAGCTCGAGGCGGTGCGGGAGGAGTTTCCCACCCGGTTCTTCGACGTCGGCATCTGCGAGTCGCATGCTGTGGCCTTCGCGGCGGGCCAGGCGAAGGTCGGATGCCGGCCGATCGTCGACATCTACAGCACCTTCTTGCAGCGGTCGTTCGACCAGGTCTTTCAGGAGGTCTGCCTTCAGAATCTGCCGGTGACGTTCATGCTCGATCGAGCCGGCCTGACAGGCCCCGACGGCCCCACGCACCATGGCAGCTTCGATCTCGGCTACATGCGGCTCTTTCCCAACATGGTCGTCATGGCGCCCGGCGACGAGGACGACCTGAAGGCGATGCTGCCGTGGGCCCTGGCACACGGCGGCCCCGTGGCGATCCGCTATCCGAAGACGGCGGTGGAGACACATCCCGGACCGCGGGCCCTCATCGAACTCGGCAGGGCCGAACTGCTCGCCGAGGGAAGCGACGGGCTGATCATCGCCTGCGGCACGCTGCTCGGCGCGGCGGTGGAAGCCGCCGCTCGGCTCCGTGAGGAGGGGCTCGACGTGGCGGTCATCAACGCCCGATTCGTGAAGCCGCTCGACACGGAGATGATCTTGCCGCGGATCGAGGCGGCCCCATGGGTGGTCACGGTCGAGGAGAACGCCCTGCAGACCGGGTTTGGCAGCGCGGTCCTGGAGGCCGTCAACGACGCCCATGCGACGACCGGAATGCCCGGCGTGCCGATCGTTCGGCTCGGCCTGCCGGATCGGTTCGTCGAGCATGGCGAACGGGGCGAATTGCTTGCGGAATTGGGCCTCGATGCGACGGGAATCGCCGCCACGTGCCGCCGCCTCGCCGGCAGATCACTCGGCTCGTCACTGGGGGAACGAGCGGCATCGGCAGCCCGTCCATGACACGTCCGTCCACCAGCCGCGATGCCTCCGCCGGGCGGCTGCAGCCGTCTCGACCGCTCGACGGCCCGCTGGCCACGCTCATCGTCGGCCCGAGCGAACTCGATGGCGTCGATGCCGAGGCCCGACGCGTGGGGTCTCTGCTCACGCGCGACGGCCACCGCGTTTCGACCCGGCTCGCCCCCCGATCGGCCTGGGACCAACGCGACGGCGATACCAGCGCGCCGCCCGATCTGGTCATCGTCCTCGGCGGCGATGGATCGATCCTGCGGACGGCCCGATGGATGGGCTACCGTCAGGCGCCGGTGCTGGGAGTGAATCTCGGGACACTCGGCTTCCTCGCCGATGTATCGCGAGACGACGTCGAACCGGCGCTGGCCGACATCGCTTCCGGACGATTCCGCCGCATCGACCACCTGATGCTGGAATGCGACATCATCCGCGGAGGTGATTCGCTGCACCGCGAACTTGGCCTCAACGAGGTATCGATCCTCGCGGGCCCGCCGTTTTCGATGATCGAGATCGGTCTGCACGTCGATGGTGAACTGGCCACCACCTACCTCGGCGACGGGCTGATCGTGAGCACCCCGGTCGGCTCGACGGCCTACAACCTCTCCGCCGGCGGGCCGATCGTCCGCAAGGATCTCGATGCCTTCATCTTCACCCCGTTGAACCCCCACACGCTTACCAACCGTCCCGTCATCGACTCGGCCGACCGCGAGTACGAAGTGATCGTGACCAGGCCGAACGCCGGCTCGGCCTGCGTGGTGGATGGCCGGGTCGTCACCGGCATCGAACCGGGCGACAGGATCCGGGTGCGACGGGCCGCGCCACGGTTCACGCTCATCGAAACCCGGCGGCACGGCTACTACCGCACGCTGCGGGAGAAGCTTTCGTGGGGGGGCGGAGCGAGGGGGCCCGGCCCCGGCGGCGGCATGGACGGCGGATCATGACATCCTTCACGGTCGCACGACTCGGGGCCGTCATGCTCGTCGCAGCCTGTGCCTTCGGCTCGCCCTTCACCGCGGCCGGGGAGCCTGTGCAGCTGGAGTACCGGTTCCGTGCGGGCGACCGAATCGACATGACTGTCGTCCATCGGGCACTCACCGAGACCACGATCGGATCGACGAGGCAATCGACGGAAACGGCCACCGATTCGCGCAAGACTTGGCGCGTCGTGGCGGTCGATAACGCGGGCCATGCCACGCTCGAGCAATCGGTCGATGGAGTGACGATGACCTCGCGGACGAGCGACCGCGGCGAAATCCGTTGGAGCAGCGCCGACGATGGCCCCGCCCCGCCGGGCTACGATACCGTCCGACAAAGCCTGGGAGTGCCGCTGACGCGACTGGTCATCGACCGCGCCGGCCGCGTGATCGAGCGACGGGACTTGAGGCCCGTGCCCCTCAACACCACCGGCGACTTGGTCGTGGTTCCGCTGCCCGATGGCCCGGTCACCGCCGGGGCTTCGTGGACGATCCCCGACGAGATCGTGGTCGAGGCTCCTCATGCCGGCCGCCGGTCGGTTCGAACCCGTCTCCGCTACAGGCTCGATGCGATCGAGAACGGCATCGCCACGATCTCAGTCGATACGACGGTGCTGACGCCGGTCGATGATCCCCGGCTCGAGGCCCGGTTCATGGAGCGGATCTGGGAGGGGACGATCCGGTTCGACATCGATGCGGGCCGCGTCATTTCGCGATCGACGGCGGTCGATCGTAGGGTCGTCGGATTCGAGGGTCCGCAATCGAGCGTTCGCTACAAGGCGAGCCTCGAGGAACGGATCGCGGAGTGATCAGCCCACCCGGAGCAGATCCTCGACCCGCCGAATCGCTTCCTCGGCATCCCAGGAGGCATCGGCCAGTCGAACGCTCTCGTGTCGGCTCACCCAGTCGACCACCGCCTTGTGGGCCGCGGTCACCGTCGAATGGCTCCGGCGGCCGAAGTAACTGCCGATCTCGGTGAGCACCGAGGAAGTGTGCTTGCGGGCGAGGAACATCGCGAGCATCCGCGGATGATTCACGCTCCGCGATCGCCGCGACGACTGAAGGCTTCCCGATTCGATGCCAAACGCGGTGCAGACCGCCCGCTCGATGTCGGCCAGACGAACCCCCCGTCCGCTCGAGCGGACGAGATCGGCGAGCGCCTCCTCCGCCATGCCGAGCGTGATTGGAAGGCCGAGCATGTGGCTGGAGGCCTCGAGCCGGTTGACGGCGCCCAGCAGTTCGCGGGCATGCCGCGTGATGCGGGCGGCGATGTATTCGACGACGTCCGCCGGCATGCCGAGGCCGCGCCGGGCGGCCAGGCCGGCGACGATGCCCCGCCGAACGTCGGCATCGGGAGGGAGGATACGGGCCTGCATCCCCCCCTTGAGCCGCACCAGCAGGTCGGGGCCGAGTTCACCGAGTGCGTCGAGATCACGGTCGGCGGCGAACACCATCTGGCGGCCCTGCCGAAGCAGCGAGTCGATCGTCTGCTGGAACTCGACGATCGTTGCCTTTTTGCCGACGAAAAACTGCAGGTCGTCGATGACCAGCAGGTCGGCATGGCGGCAGGAGCGGCGGAAGCCCGGCAGCCCGGAGCCGTGCAGGGCCTGGAGAAATCCCGTGGTGAACTGCTCGGCGGAGAGCAGCACGGCGGTGATTCCGGGATGGCGAGTCCGAGCCTGACTGCAAAATCCCTCGAGAAGATGCGTCTTGCCGACCCCGCTGGGGCCGTGCAGAAACAGGGGCGACATCTCCCCGGGGCGATGGGCGGCCAGTTCAACGGCCGCGTAGGCCATGCGATTGCTGGTGCCCACGACGAACGCCTCGAGTGCTGCCGGCGGTCGGCGGGTGGCGGTCGGCGACGGACCGCCGGCTTCGATCGAGGTGCCAAGAGGAGCGGGCCGAGCCGCATCCTGCGAGGCCCTCGCCCGGCCATGCCTTCGCGGCTTCGAGCCGTCCTCCATGCTGGACGTGCCAGAGACGCTTTCAGGGTCACGCTCGGGGCCGGAGACCGTCCCACTGATCTCCTGCCACTCCAGGCGGGCATTCGGGCCGCAGAGATCGTGGATGACCGCATCGACATCGCCGCGGAACGTCTTCCGCAGCCATTCGTGTGAAAAACCAGTGCCGACCGAGATCGTCACCACGGCATGGTTCGCAGGCCCCTCCGGCTCGACTGCGATCGAGATCGACTCGCCGAACCAGACCGCGTAGCGATCGGGGCCGATCCGCTTCTTCAGGGCGGTACAGACGCGTGCGGCGAGATCCGCCTCGACGACGTCGGCATTGCTGGTCGCACGATGCACGTTCCGTCGTCTTGTCATGGATCCTTCCACCCGTCGAAAAAACACCCTCAACGGGCGTTTCTGCCATCCGTCAGGCACTCGAAAACGTTCGACCGGGCGGCGAGTATAGGAGTGCTTGCAGTGCTGTCAAACAGCCTCGCGCGTCCTCCGGCACAGACGAACAAAACGACCTCGCACCGTCCCGCGAGCCTCTTTTTTTTGACGCCGAGCACCCCGCGCACAAACGATTTCAATCCCATATACTGCGTGTCTCGCGGGCGACTTTCGAGTGCCTGCCGCAGGGAAAGAGGCGAACCAACGGCATGAAGCGGTTTTTTTATATCGCCGTTGTGGGATGCGTCCTGAGTTGCTCGTGGGCGATCGTAAGTTTTGCCGCTGAAGACGAGCCGGCTCCATCGGGCGACACCTCTGCAAATGATCTTGCGCCGGACGGGGAAGGTGGTTTCGAACCGGGCGAAATCTCGATCGGCGAGCCGCTCCAGGTTCCCTTCCGGGCTCCCGCTGCGGTGATTGCACCCCCACCGGTGCCGTCGGAGCCCAAGGCATCGGAGGCCAAGGCATGGCCCACTCAAGACTCCACACCGGCACGAACGCCAGCCGCCCCGTTCACTCCTCCTCCGGTGCGATCCGCAGTTCCCGAGCCACCGCGTCCGCTGCATCCTGAAGCCTCGGCGGTCGGCATGGGATGGATCGGCATCACCGCGGACGACACGCTCGTTCCGGGCCGGCTTGTCGTGGTTGATGTCGCCGCGGCGAGTCCGGCGGCCGAGGCCGGCATCGTGGCCCAGAACACGCTGCTTGGCATCAACGGGATTCCGCTTCGGACCGCCGACGAATTGGCTGCGGCGCTGGCGGCGATCAGCCCCGGGATGAACGTGAAGCTCGCGATCGGGAGGGGCGATCGCATCGACGAGATCGCGGTGAGGGCCATCGCACGGCCGGTATCGTCGTCAACACCGCAGTGGCAGGCATCCGTCACCCCGGCGCCGGCGGCTCCCGCCCCCGCGTCGATCGCGCCGTCGACCGTGCATGAATTACCTCCTCCGTCTCTATCCCCACAGCGGCCTGTGGCCAAGGGACGCATCGCGCTCGGCGTGCGAACGGTTCCCGTCGATCAGGGCATGCAGTCCCGCTACCGCCTTTCGCAGCCGACCGGCGCCTACGTCGTGGGCGTGGTGCAGGATCTTCCCGCATCAAAAGCCGGCGTGCCGCCGGGAAGCGTGATCGTGGCGCTTGGCAACCGCCCCATCCGTGATCCCGGTGATCTCACGCGGCTGGTCACGCAGGGACCGGCCGGATCGCCGGTCGCGCTGGAGTATGTTCTGCCCGGGGGAGAGTCCCGTCAGGCTGAAGTCGTCCTGCAGTCGCTGGAGATTCCTCTGGAGCGTGCGCTGACTGGCCCCGATCCGACAGTCGGCGATCCTGCCCTCCTCCCACCCGAGTCCGTGCTTCAGCAGGCCCGCAGGCTGGCCGTTCCACCCGATCACCGAGGGCATCTCGCGCCGTCCTCTCTCCGAGTCGATGCGACGGCCACGAGCCGACTCGAGGATGAAATCCGTCTCCTGCAAAACCGGGTCGAGTCGCTCGAACGCCAACTCGACCGCACGCAGCCCGGCCCGCTGCGGTAATCGGGATCCGCTCCCTGTCCGTGGAAAAAGTTATCCATGATCTTTTTCCACATGGCCGACCGGTGGAAACGCCGAGGGTTTTGACGGTCGGCGGTCGTCGCATCCTGCTCCTGCAGACGTGTTCCACAGTCTGCTACGCCGCGGGGCAGTCGACATCGCCGGGCACGGCCCGCGCGGCCATGCCCAGACGGGCGAATTCCTCGTCCAGACTGACGCCGACCGGGCCGGCCAAGGCTGCCGCCCGCCCCGCCACCCTCGACGGCTCCTTTCGCACGATCTGTTCGCCGAGACGCCGCCCTCCGCGTGTGGCCCATGCCTCGGCATCGTCGGAAAGCCGTATGAGCAACCGCTCGATCCCCTCGCGATACTGCTCGATGCCATCGCGGTCGAGATCGGCCGGAACCCTGATCGCACGGCTCACCACACCGCGGGCGCGCGTCCATGGCCGGGGAACGGCGAAGAGATCCCAGGTGCCCATCCGCCACGGCCGGTCGTAGCCGAAGCCCATGGCCACGATGGGAATGCCGAGCGTGCTGGCCAGGAAGACGCAGCCCGCAGCCAATCGGCGGCGCGGCCCGCGGGGCCCGTCGGGCGTGATCGTGAGATTCCCGGTGGCGGCCCGCTCCGCGAGTTCGCGGAGCGCCACGGTGCCGCCCCGGAACGTGCTCCCGCGCACCACGCCGAATCCCATCATCCGGGCGACCCGGTCCAGAATGTTGGCATCGACGTGGCGGGATAGCAGCATCGAAATGTTGCTATGACCACGAAGATAGAGAGGCAAAAGGATGTTCTCGTGCCAGAAGACGTAGATCTTCGAGCCACGGTAGTCCGGATGCACCGGATCGACCGTCGGGTCGCCGAATTCGGCGCGGCAGTCGAGCGTGGCCATCCATTGACGGATGCACGCGGTCGATGCGAGCGACCATGCTCCGATCGCCAGCGGTGACTCGATCTTCATCGGGTGTTCCCCATGGGCCACGCGCCTTGGAACACCTCTTCAGCCGGCCCGGTCATGAAGACCTCCGCATCGTCGTCCCACGCGAGCGTCAGTTCGCCCCCGGGCACCTCGGCGACGATCCGAGGACCGGTGCGGCCCGTGAGCACTCCCGCCACGCAGACCGCCGACGCGCCCGTGCCGCACGCCATCGTGATGCCACTGCCGCGTTCCCAGGTCCTCATCCGCACGCGGTCGGTGGCGAGCACCTGCACGAAGTGGACGTTGACCCGCCGAGGAAAGATCGGATGCTGCTCGATGGAAGGGCCGATGCGCTCCAGTGGAACGGCCGACACGTCACGGCAATAGAAGACGACGTGCGGATTGCCCATCGAGACGCAGGTCATTCTGGGGTCGAGCCCCGCCGTGTCCCACCAAGGCTCGGCCACGCCGAGCGCCGGACAGGCCGCATCGATCACGCGGCCCCGTGGATCACCGGGCACGGTCACCGGAACCTCGGTGGCAGCGAGAATCGGCCTGCCCATCGCCACTCGCACGACGCTCCCACGCGGACCGGAGCGGCGGACGTCGAGCGCCAGCACACCACGCCCCGTTTCGATCGTCACCATGCCCTCAGGGGCATGGCCTCGGGCGACCACCAGATGCGCTACGCACCGCACGCCGTTGCCGCACATTTCCGACTCGCTGCCGTCCGCATTGAACATCCGCATCCGCGCGGCGGCCTTGTCGGACGGCTGCACGAGCACGAGGCCGTCGCCCCCGACGCCGAAATGCCGGTCGGCGATCCGCGGCGCCAGCGCGACGGGGTCTGACGGGGCGGGTTCGACGAAGCAATCGACGTAGACGTAGTCGTTGCCCGCTCCTTGCATCTTCACGAATTTGAGCTGCTTCTCGGCCATTCTCGTCGCCTTCCCATCGGCACTCCATCGGCCACACTCTACCTCATCGCGTCGTTGGCCGGCATTTCTTTCGCGACCCGCCCCATCACCGCGACACGTCCCGTCGGCCCTCGCGGCGGGCCGCCGCATTGCGCAAGCCGTCCGGATGCCGCTGGGCAGACTGCAGTTTTTGCAGGGCCGCGGCCAGGGTCGGGAACGCCTCCGTGGAAACCTCGGGCTGCGCGAGCGTGCCATCGACATGGATGAGCAGGAACTGTCCGCTCGCGCCGCCGAGAACCCGCTTGAGCACGGGCAACTGCTGCTCGGAATCGCCCATGATCGAGCGGAACACGAGTTTCACGTTGGCATCGATGTCGACCTCGCCGGCTCCGACGAGGCTGATCGCATCTCCCGACAGTTCGATCGTGTCGAGATACGCATGCGGCCCCTCGATGTGAAAATCGACGAAGCTCGATCCAAAGGCGTTGCGATCGGGCGACTTGATCCGAAGCACCTTGAGGAGCGAGACGACGACCGGCAGTTCGTAGATCGCGGCGTCGCGAAGCCGCATCTGCCCCCGGCCGGAGAGTGAGTGCGTGCCGGCCCGCGATCCGCTCAGCTCCAGGAATCCGGAGAGCCGGCCCCGATAGCGTTGAGAGGGAGACGAGGCAAGCGCGTCGCCCGAGAGCCGCTCGAAGTCGGCGCTGTCGAGCGACAACGCCACGGCGAACGTTCCCGCTTCGTCCGCATTCATCCGGCCGTCGGCTGCGAGCGTGCCCCCGGCGATGCCGGCCTCGAGCCGGCGGGGCCTTCCCGTTTCCAGGCCACCTGCCGCCATGCCAAACCGCACGCCGTCTGCATCCATCGCCAAGGGACCTGTGATGCCTGTCATCTGGACGCCTCGGCAGATCGCGCTGTCGATGGCGATCTCGCCGGTCGATTGCCAGGCGTGACCGTCACTTCGCCCTTTCAACCGCACGCCGCCATGCACATGCTCCAGCGGCACTCCGACGTCGAGCGCCCCCTGTTCCATGTCAAGCACAAGATCCCAGGCGGCCGCCGGCGACGGGCCCGCTGCGTTCGGCTCGACGGCCGGCGCGTTGACCGGCGCGGTGTGTGGCGACGAGGCGATATCGAGGGCCCCCGAGAGCGACAAGAGCCCGCGCGGACGCACCAGCTCGATCGCCCGCTGAAGGCCGGGTGGCAACGCCCGCACCACTTCATGATCGGCCCGGAAGCGATCGGCGGAGAGGTTGGCAAACGACACGTGCCACCCCCCGCCCTGCATGAACCGGCAGGTCCCCTCGGCGGCCACGGTGGTGCGGTCATGCACGCCCCGCACGCCATCGAACTGCAGCAGGCCGTTCTTGAGCACCATCTTCCCGGTCAACTGCTCCAGCCGATACGGAAACCAGGCCGGCTCGATCGACACGGTCTGTCCGTGTGGAATCGCCTCGACCTCCACCGACGTCTGACGAGGCTTCACATGATGGCGGACCGTGGCTGAAAAATCGGCGCTGCCGCGGGGATCGAGGTCGTCCCAGATCTGCCGCATCCCCGAGGGCAGCGCATCGCGGAGCTCCCGCTCGAGAACCACCCCGCTGCCGGAGAGCTGCAACGTCAATTCACCATCGCCATCCCCACGGGGCGTGAGCGATCCTGAGCATCGCACGACGCCGGCATCGTTCGATCCCGCGATGTCGCGGATCGTCCAGTGGTCACGATCCATGCGAATGCTGCCCGAGACGTTGGTGAGGGGATAGGGGAATCCGGCGTAGGCCATGCTGCACCGGATGAGTCGGATGCCGAGCGAGTTGGCTCGGCCGCCCGGCAGCTGAGGGCCTCGCTCGTGCCGGAAGACGAAGTCAAACGTGCCTGCCGCACGAAGGCTGCGGACGATGTCGGCGCTCTGCGAGGGCATCGCCGCGAGGAGCGAGTCGTCGATCTGCATGCCCTCGCCACGCACCTCGACATGCCCCGACGCGGCATTCGGCTCGAAACGGAGGGCACCAGCCACCTGCACCGGATGCCCCCCTGCCTGCCCCGTGAGGTGAAGGGACAACTGGCGGTTCTCGAAGACGACGGTGCCGACGGTGTGATCGACGCGATAGGGAAACCGGTAGTGGGTGAGCGAAACACTTCGACAGCGGACCGACACCCGCGGGTCGATCGTGCCGCCGCGTCGAACCACTTCAGCCCGCACATCGACCTCGCCCGCGGGGAGCAATTTCTGCCATTGGTCGGCGATTGCCTCCGGGAGCATGCCCTCCCAGTGACGGCCCACGGCGAGCCGTTCCGCCTCGACGAGCAGGTCGAAATCGCCGTCCGTTCCCCAGCCCGCCAGCCGACCCGAGCCGCGGAGCAACGTCGAGCCGCTGTGTCCCTCGAGTCCCTCGACGCGAATCCCGTCCCGGTCGGCTGCGAACGTGGCCTTCATGTCGCTGACGACCAGCGGCAGCTTGGGATGCTCGAGATGCCCCGAGTCGAGCCTGCCGCTGCACTCGAACACGACCTGGTCGAGAGCGTTCAGGGCCCCTGCCGCCTTCCACGCGAGTGACAGCCTTCCCCGCAGACCGACCGCCGCACCCCGCATGTCGGCGGCGCGGGGGGTGGCCGCCGCCACGGCAGCGGCGATCCGCGGCGACACATCGAATCCGTCGATCGTTCCGGCAAGTTCGAAACCGCCGCCCCCCGGCGCGATCCGTCCATGAAACGTCCCCCTGTCGAAGAGGTCGGCATCCGTGCTGCCGCGGATCGTCGCCCAGCCGGGCGCCGTGTCATCGGGTGCCAGTTCGACCGCTGCCTGCCTCATGGCGATCCTCGTCCCCAGCCGTGCGTCATCAATGAGCAGGCTTGCATCCTCGATGACGATCGGGATCAGCGTGCCGGCCGGACGACCGGCGACCAACCGGGCGATGGTCCAGTCGCCAGTCTGGCGACGGGCGGCATGGATCACCGGCCGACGGACTCGGACGGTCGTGATTCGCGGTGGCCCCGAAGCGAGCTCGGCGAGCGTCGTGCCGCAGGCAAGATGAACCTCGTCGATCCAGAGGAGCTGCCGCCACTGCTGAGGCAGAGTCGGATCGACGAGCGACAGCCCGCGTAGGACGATGCCTTCCCCTTCCAGAAGGCTCGCCGCCTCAACGCGGACGACCATCCCGGGAAACTCCTCGGCCAATCTGGCTTCGACACGGGTTCGCACCTGGTCGCCAATCCTGCTGGCGCCGATCACACCAGCGGCAATGACGCCGGCGACCGTCACGGGCACGGCCCAGCGCACGAGCGTCCAGAGGGAGTCGGTCAGCGCGTTCACGGATGGTATCGGGGGAGGCGCACGGCGTTCCCGCGGCCGGCACGGATCCCGGCCGGGCAGGAGGGGGCAGGACAGTACGAGCGTCGCCCATCGGCGGTCAAGCCACCCGCCATTCCGATGAAAGCCGCCACGAAGCCCCGAAACACTGCTGTTTCCGTCCCCTACGTCGCTTTGCTATAGTTCCCGCCTCGCCGCACCTCCAGGCCGCGAAGCCCCAGGGGAACCACGCATGCACGCCAATCACGCCACCCGTTCATCCGATCTCGCGGGCGCGACGCCCAATGCCCATCGCCTTCTGTGGGCGGGATTCATGGCGATCCTCGCTGCCGGTGTGGGATTCGCCATCCGCGGCGGCATTCTCGACAACTGGCGGCAGGAATTCGACTTCACGGCGCTCCAGGTCGGTCAGATCACCGGCGCGGGCCTCACCGGCTTCTGCTTCGGGATCATCCTTGGCGGCCTGATCGTCGATAAAATCGGCTACGGGAAACTCGTCGCGCTCGCCCTCCTCGGCCACGTCCTCTCGGCGTTCGTCACCTTCAGCGCCTCCTCGCCCGGCAACGCCTACCAGTTCCTCTTCTGGGGCTCGTTCATCTTCGCGTTCGCCAACGGCACGCTCGAGGCGGTGGCCAACCCGCTCGTGGCGACCGTGTTCCCCCACAATCGCACCCACTACCTCAACATCCTGCACGCCAGTTGGCCGGCCGGCATGGTGCTGGGGGCGATGGTCGGCTGGTTCCTCGACGACCGTCTCGGCATCCATTGGAAGTGGCAACTGGCGCTCTATCTGATCCCGACGGTGGCCTACGCGATCATGTTCCTCGGGCAAACCTTCCCGCGGTCGGAAGCGGCGGAGAAGGGGGCGAGCTTCATCGACATGTTCCGCAGCGTGGGCATCCTCGGGTCGGCGGTCGCCTGCTACCTTCTGTCGCTCTTCTTTGCCGACATCCTGCGGGCCTTCATCCCCGAGCAAGCCGCCGTCGCAGGCTATGCCTTGGGCGGCGTGTTGCTCCTCGGAGTCGCCCTGATGACGAAATTCTCGATCGGTTCGCTGATGCTCTTCGTCCTGTTCGTGACCCACGCCCTCGTCGGCGCCGTCGAACTCGGCACCGACAGTTGGATCCAAAACATCACTGGCAACCTCTTCTCGTCGCAGCAGGGCAAGGCGCTGTTCATCTGGACATCCGCGATCATGTTCGGCCTGCGGTTCTGCGCCCATTTCATCGAGACGAAGCTCCGGCTCTCGCCCATCGGCCTGCTGTTGGTGTCGTCGGTGCTGGCCTGGGTGGGCCTGCGATTCGCCAGCGGAATGACCACCTTTCCGGTGGCGCTGGCGGCGCTCGGCATCTATGCCGTGGGCAAGACATTCTTCTGGCCGACGATGCTCGCCGTCGTGGGCGATCGCTTCCCGCAGACCGGCGCCGTGGCGATGTCGATCATGGGGGGCATCGGCATGCTCTCCGCCGGATTGCTCGGCGGCCCGGGACTCGGCTACTGCAAGGATCGGTTCGCCGGCGAGGCGCTGCAGAAGGCTGCCCCCGCCGTGTACGAGCAGTACAAGGCGGAGAAGCCGAGCCGATTCCTCGATCTCGCCGTCACGACCGCGTATGGGCTCGACGGGCAGAAGGTCGCCGCCGCCCGTGCGGCCGGCGCCACCGCCACGGCCGACCAGAGGAAGGCCCTCGAGGCCGATCAGCAGGGAGATCGCCGAACACTCGAGGCCGACTCGTTCATCCCGGCCACCATGGCGGGCATCTACCTGCTCTTCCTGCTCTATTTCGCGAGCATCGGCGGTTACCGGCGGGTCGAAATGGCGTCGTAGGCGGGCTGCCATCGGCATGCGAGCCGCCCAGGGGCGGCCGCCATCACGGCCACTCCCCCAGGGAACTCCGCCCTCGGCGGCAGACCGCCGTCGGCCGCCGAGGCGAGCATCTCGGCAAGCTGCCCGTAATGGCGGGCCGTCATATGACGTCGAGGCCAGCCCTCCCGCCGCCAGAGCGCGGCGAACACCTCGGTAAGCAGGTGGCGATCGAGCGCCGCCATGGCGGCCGCGTTGAGAACCACGCCGCCATCCTGCCGCATGGCATGCTCGTCGAGCAGATACTCGGCCGCGGAAGCGATCGCTCCGGCAAGGGTCGCAGCCTGCCCGCCCAACCGAACCAACGCCTCGGTCGCCGCGGGATAGGCCCCCTGTTCACACCGCCCGAGGATCTCGTGGCGCAGAAAATTACGGGCGTAGCGGGTGTCGTCATTCGTGGCATCCTCGCACCACCGTTCCCCGAGGTCGGTGAGCCACCGTCGCACGACCGACCGCCGGATGCCGAGCATCGGCCGCAGGAGCGCGACGCCGTCGCACAGTTCGCGGGCTGCCGACATGCCCGCCAGCCCCGCCGGCCCGGTCCCACGCAGGGCACGGTGGAGGATCGTTTCGGCCTGGTCGTCGGCGGTGTGCCCGACGGCCACATGACGGCCCCCGATGTCCCGGGCCACCTCCTCGAAAAAACGGTATCGGAGCCGACGGGCGCGCGCCTCCACACCCTCGCCGCCGCCGCCGGCATCGGCACCCAACGGCAATCGTCGTGTCTCGAACCGCAGCCCGAGCCGCGCGGCAAGCGTCTTCACGACGTCGCGATCGGCCGCCGCTTCGTCCCTCAGATCGTGCTCGGCATGAGCCACGCATAGGCTGGCACGATGTCCCTCGAGCCCGTCGGCGAGATGGCACAGCCCAAGGAGCAACGCGGTGCTGTCGGCCCCGCCCGAGACACCTACGATCACCGGTGATTCCCAGAATCCGTGGCGCGGCAGGGCCGCCGCGAGATCGTGGAGCAAAAGATGGGCAGAGGCAGGCATCGCCGTCGAGTCAGACATGGGGGTGGCGGGGAACACCGACTTCTATCGTATCGCGAGAACCCCAGCTCCATCCGTTTTCTCCCGCGAAACACCGCATCAAGCGGCATTGAGCCCGTTCTGGGCAGGCGGTACCCTCCTTCCCTCGACGCCGCGAATCGGCACGTGAAAGGATCGCTTATGACCCGCCTCCGCTCTTCCTCCCGTCACTGGCTTCCCGCGACCCTGGCAGCGGCGGTTGCCATCTCGCTCGGCGGCTGCTCCACGCTCGGAACGATCGCCTACCTCATCCAGCCCAACGACCTGCCGGCGGAATATGACGGCCTCAAGGGCAAGCATGTCGCCATCGTCTGCCGCCCGATCGTGGAACTGGAATTCAGCGACGCTGGATCGGCTCGCGAACTGGCGTCGATCGTCGGCGCCCTCATGAAGCAGAACATCCGCTCCGTGAAGGTCATCAGCCAGCAGGAGGTGGCCCGCTGGATCGACGAGAACGACTGGGTCGACTACACAACGCTCGGCAAGGCTCTCGACGCCGACATGGTCGTCGGCATCGACCTCGAACAGTTCCGGATCCACGAGGGCACGACCCTCTACCGCGGTCGCGCCTCCGCCGTCGTGCAGGTCTTCGACGTGGCCGCGAAAGACATGGTGTTTCAGCAACGCATCGACGACTTCGCTTACCCCGGCAATGGCGCCGTACCTTCGACGGACCGGTCGGAATCGCAGTTCCGTGCGATGTTCCTTCAGATCCTCGGTCGCCGCATGGCCCGGCTGTTTCACGCCCACGACAGCCGGTCATCGTTCGCGGAGGAAAACCTCGGGCTGTGATTCACGCGGAAGAAGCCCTCCATGGCCTTCTTCCGCTCGGTCGATCGATGAAAACGCCAAAGGCTCGCTAGACGTTTTTGAGGTCGCGCCTCGGCTTCGGCGGGGCCAACTTCCGCTTTTGGTCGTCCTTTGGCCTCGACCTGTTCGGATTGGCGTTGCCATCTCCCGGCCGATCCTTCTCATTCACACCGGTGTGTCGTTCCTCCCATGCATAGGCCAGCGGCGTTTCCAGTTCGTCCGCCGCCAGCAGCGCCCACGGCGTTCCGGGATGCTCCGCGATGACTCGCTCGAGAAACTCGCGCGCCTGCTTCGCCAGTTTCTGCGTCGGCGAATCGAGGGCGGCAAGGTCGTTCGAAGGCACCAGTCTCCAGGTGTCGCTGTCGGGGTTCGTGAACTTCTTCCCGGACTTCGCCCCGCCGAGCATGCTGTTGTAGGCATAGGTCCGCACCTTGAGGGCGAGCACACGCCCCATGGCCAGATCGTAGCCGGCCTGCCACCGCTTCTCCTTGATCTTTGACCGGTCAGTGAGCCCCTTGGCGAGCGTGGCATGGGCCGCGTCGATCTTCGTCTGCAGTACCGCCGCGTCACGCTGGGCAAGGCCGAGCAGTCGCACGAGTTCGGCGTCGTCCTTCCGAGGGAAGATCATGGTCGGCGATTCCATCGGGTGTATGACGGAGGCTCTCGCGGCATCGACGAGGGCCCTCTTGGCCTGGTTCGACTGCAGCATCTGGTCGATCTCGGCCGCCGTCCGATACTCGGGCGCGTAGAAACGCATCACCTCGGAATCGAAAAATCGCCGCAGTTGCGCCGCCATCGGCGCGACGGCCCGGTCGCTGACGCGGCCCACCGTCTCGCGGTTGGCATGCACCGCAAAATAGAGGCCGCCCGTGGCGGCACAAAACTTCGAGAGGCTGAACGGCCCGAAGCCCGAATCGATGGCGTCGTGCGCGAATGCCCCCGAGACGATCCTCACGACCTCCGGGTAGAGCGTCTCGGGCCCCTGTTCGACGACCGCCCACCCCTCCGACTGGTCATACTGCGGGTCGGGCTCGACGAACTTCATCTTCACCTGCCGCTGGCCGAAGGGGGCCGGCACGCCGACGACATAGACCGGAATGCCGAGGCGACGGCAGAACTCCGACGTCTTGTCGGCATCCTGCTCATCGTTCCCCACCTCGTCACTGAACGCGATGATCAGGACGTTTTTCTTCGGAACGGACGTTCGGGAAATCCTCGCGTCCTGGGCCGCCTTCATGATGGCGGTGAACGTCCTTTCGATTCCCGATTCATCGATGGCGATCGAACGAATCGCCTCGACCACTTCCGAGCAGTCGTGCGTCGGCTTTTTGGTGATCGGCGTGACGTCTTTCCCGAAACCGACCACGACGTGCGAGAGCCGTTTGCTCGTCGGCCCGCCATGGGAGACGCCGAGTTCATCGAACACCCGCTCGAGACGATCAGCGATGTCCTTTCTCTGCCCGGCGAGACTCACCGATTGGTCGAAGAGCCAATAGATCTTCGTTTCCTTGCTGCGCTGCTCGAGGTACCCGTTGATCTCGGCCGCGAGCCGATCGACCGCCCCAGCGGCGCCGGAGGTTCCGACTCCGCTGATCGTCCCTTTCACGACAAGCGGCTTGGAGATCGTGAGAGAGGTCGGCAGGACGGAGAGCGGCTCGATCTGGATGTCGCTCGCAACATCGGATACCGATTCGATCTCGGCGATCGGCACTTCCGCGATCTCCGGAGCCACCATCTCAGGCGCCTCCGATCCTTGATCCCCCTCGGCACCGATGGCTTCGGGCGGCGCGTCGGATACGGCCACATCGACGGTTTCGATCAGGCTCGGCTCCTCGAAGGGGGGCTGCGTGAGCACGAGCCGCTCCAGGGGCTTCGGCGGCGGATCGAGAACCACCAGCGCAAGCGCCAGCAGAACGGCCACGTGGAGAACGAGACTCACCGCCCACGACGGAACGGCGACGGGCGAATGGGAGGCACCGTCTGGCTCATCCGTTACATCCTCGAACGCGCTGTGCGATTCCGATGTCATGCCGCGCCCCTTTCCGGATGTTTGTTACATTCTAGTCGGTTTGGCACGCCCACCTGGTCAGAAAAATTCAAGCAATGAGTCGTTTTTTCCACAGAGTGGCCCAGGGTCATCCGTCGCTGGAAATGCTGGTGGCCGCGGCCTTTGGGGCCGTGGTCGCCATGGGTCTGGCACCCGCGGCGATCGCTGCAGCCGAGGGTGGGCCTCTCCCGGCCAAGAAACTCGCTCTCACGACCTCCGATGGGGTGTCGCTGGCCGCTTGGTACTACCCTGCCGGCGAGGGCACGTCCCCCAAGGCGACGGTGATCGTCGTCCACGATCTCGAGGGCTCCCACGAGTCGGTCGAACCGCTCTCCAAGAGCCTTCAGCAGTCAGGCTATGCCGTCGTGGCGCCCGACCTGCGAGGTCACGGGGCGAGCACGTCCCGAATCGGGCCCGCGGGCCGGGGCGGCGAACTCGATGCCGCTTCGTTGCGAAAAGCCGACCTGCTGGCCATCGCGGCCTCGGCGGGCGGACGGATTCGTGACCATGCGACTGCCCGAGGCGATCTCGAGGCCGTCTACGGCTGGATTAAAGACCAGTCGGAGTCACTCGATGCCAATCGCCTGTGCATCGTCGGCTCCGGTGCGGGGGGCACCCTGACGATGCTCTGGACCATTGCGGACGCGGCATGGCCCCCGACGACCAAGGGACCGCAAGGAGGACACGTTCGCGCCATCGCCATGATCAGCCCCGAGTGGATGGTCAAGGGCGGCATCTCGATCACCCCGGCGATCAAGGCGAATCCGATCGGCCGCACACTGCCGATCATGCTGATCTCCGGAAGCAGCGACAAGGATGCCAGGAAAATCACCGACCAGCTCAAGAGCATGCGACCCAAGCAATGGATCGTGCAGGGACCGGGCGAAAAACGCGAGATTGCGGATGGCCTCGAGAAAACCTCCGACGCCTCCGTTTTTTGCATTCATGCCGCCAGCCCGTTGTCGGCTGACAAACTCGCGGGCGATACCGAATCAAGGATTCCCACGATGGTGACGGCGTTTCTCGACCTCGCCATGGGGGATGCGCGATGACTTTCAGCCGGTGTTCAGGGAGCAGCCGAGGCTCCGTCCGTGGAGAGCCAGGCTCGCGAGGCTGATGCCGGAGCGAACGGCAAGCGTCCGCGAGGCTCTAGCCCGGTGCCCGCGCCCGGCTCGATCACGTGCGGCCCTGCGGCATGCCCACCGCTTGTCACGGCCCACGGCGGAGGCAATCGCAAGCGAACCCCGATCGGCAGGATTGCAGGATCGGCCAAGCGGTCACGGTTGGCCGCGAGGATCGCCGCGGCTGCACCGGGATGCCCATAGAGCCGAATCGCCAGGGACGTCAGGTCATCACCATCGCGGATCGTGTAGGTCGCTGGAAGCGGCTTCGTTTCGGACGTCGTTGTCGCGGCAGGCTGCGGCTCGCGGGACGTCCAGCCCGGCGCGACGGGCGGCGGACCGTGCGCGTCCAAAAGCGGCGGAGGGGGGATGTCGAGCGTGGATCGATAGGTCGGCGTGAGCCCGGGCGTGTTCTGAACGACTCCGGGAAACGCGGCTGGCATCCGGGCTGGCGCGGGAGGCGGCTGGTAGGGAGCGACCATCTGCGGGGCGGCATGCGAGGGTTCGGCATGAGGTGCAAAGACCGGGCTGCTCATCTCGTGGTCCCGCGTATCACCAGCGGCGGCTCCCCTCGGATCGGGAATGGCGTGCCCGTACGGAGCGGGAGGACTGGTGTGAGTGGCCGCCGTGGCGACGTCCACTGCGGGAACGACGACCGCCCGACCGTGCGCGGCGCACCATTCGGCAGCCAGTGGCGCCACGACCGCCACACCGGCGATGAGCATGGCGAGGCCGAGCAGGAACTGCACGGTTCCGATGAATCGCATGGCAACGGGATTCCTTCCATGCAACCATGCCATCTGCCGCCCGTCATGACGGGCGACGCGACGACCCTCCTCCCGGAAGACGACGTTTCGCCCCACCGCGACCGGCATGTCCCTGCCGCCCGGCACGACGCGCACAGCCCGCGGAAGCGTCAAAGTCTCGCAGGCCACCGTCGACCCGGCCGGCGGCTCGATCAGGAGGCCGCACGCGCCGGGCTGGCCGAGGCCGATCCGTGTCCGCCGAAACGGTGCTGCAGCCAGAGCACGATTGGCGACGCGATGTAGATGGTGCTGTAGGAGCCGGCGATGATGCCCACCAGCATCGTAAAGGCAAACGCGTGGATCCCCTGGCCGCCGAAGATGTAGAGGATCAACGTCGCCAGGAGGGCCGTGCCCGAGGTGAGGATCGTGCGGCTCAACGTCTGATTCACGGCCTTGTCGATCATCGCCGCCGACACGAACTGGCTCTTGCCGCGAAGTTCGCGCAGCCGATCGAAGATCACGATGGTGTCGTTGATCGAGAAGCCGACGATCGTGAGCAGCGCGGCGACGACATCGAGGCTGATTTTGAAGTCATCAATGAGCGCCCAGCCCATGAAGGGCGCCACGAACGTGCTGATCGCCAGGCACCCCACGGCCACGAGCACGTCGTGCACCAGCGCGATGACGGCGGCCAGACCGAAGGCGACGTTTTGGAACCGCACCCACACGTAGAGCACGATCAGGAGAAGGCTCGCCAGGAGGGCATAGAGGGCGGTCACCTTCGTGTTTCCGGCCACCTTGCCGCCGATCGTGTTGGCCGAGAGGTAGACCGGCGTCCGCCGAAGTTCCGCGGCGACCCGCTCCAGCACGGCCCGTGTCCGCTCAACGTCGAGGGAGGTCGACATGGCCCACGTGCGATACGGCTTCGTCCGCGTGGTCATGCCCTCGGCATTGAGTTCGAACGGGGTGTTGGCGACGCCCTCCGCCTCGAGCGCCGCCTGCAGCGTGTCGCGCAGGGCCGGCAGCGTGATCTTCTGGGGAAACTCGAGCATGGCCGATGTCGGCAGTGACTGCGACTCGGCGACCTGGGGCACGGCATCCGCGGACCGATCAGTCGTGGTCGATGAGACGTCGCGGAAGGTCATTTCATAGGTCGCCAGGCGGTCGGGAAACACCTTCTGGAGCGTCCGCTCCACCTCATCGGCATCCCGAAGCGACGTGTCGATCTTGTAGCGAAGATTCCGCTCCTCGCTCTCGCCGACGCTCACCGCGCTGACGGCCGCGTCGGGGAGGACGGACACCGCCTGCCGGACCTCGGCGATCTCCATCCCGTTGTCGGGCTTGAATCCAACCTGAACGCTCGTGCCGCCGGTGAAATCGATGTCGAAGAGACCCTGTCCGCGATCCGCCGCCGCCGCCAGGCCGAGCAGAATGAAGGCGAGCGACCCGATCACCGCGGGCCGCACCCATCGCACGAACTGGAAACTGGGCTGACCGAAGATCCTCGCCATAGAAAGCTTCGTGATCCACCGATTCCGCTCCGCGAGGTCGAACACGACCCGCGAGCAGAAGACGGCCGTGAAGAGGTTGAGCGTCAGGCCCAGGATCAGGGTGACGGCGAATCCCTTGAGCTGGTCGGTGCCGATCGCGAATAGCACGACACCGGTGATGAGCGTCGTGAGGTTCGAGTCGACGATCGTCGAGAACGCACGGGCAAAGCCATTGCGGATCGCCATCCGCACCGAGGCTCCGCGGTCGATCTCCTCGCGCATGCGCTCGTAGATCAGCACGTTGGCATCGACGGCCATGCCGACGGAGAGCACGAGCCCCGCCAGGCCCGCCAGCGTGAAGGCGGCCTTGATCGAGATCATCAGGGCCACGACGAGCACGATGTTGAGCAACACGGCCAGATCGGCCACCAGCCCCGAGAAACGATAGTAGGCCAGCATGAAGGTGAGCACCACAATCGTCGCCAGGAGCATGGCCCGTGCGCCGGAGCGGATCGTATCGGCTCCCAGCTGCGGGCTGATCTTCTGCTCGCTGATCGGATCGCTGTAGAGGGCGGCCGGCAGGCTGCCGGCATTGAGCACGCCCACGAGGAAATCGACGTCGGCCTGCTTGAAGCTGCCGGTGATCTGCCCGTCCCCGGAAATCGTGCTGCGGATGGTGGGCGCCGAAAGGAGCGTATCGTCGAGCACGATGCCCAGCCGGCTGGTGAGACGATTGGCGGGGTCGGGAAGGTTTTGGCCGGTCAGCGTGCCGAAGAGGGCCGCCCCAGCCGCATTGAACGAGAAATTGACGCACGGTTGCAGGTTCTGGTCGTAGCTGGCGAGGGACCGCGTGAGGTATCCGCCGGTGACGTCGAACCGATCGAGCACGACGAGCGCCTCCACACGGCCGTCGGCGGTCGCCCGCGTCACCAAGCCGCGATCCTCCGCGGGATTCATCTTGGCCGTGTCGAGCTGCACCCAGCGGCCGATGGGCCGCCCGCCTTCCATGACCGTCGTTCCGGGCGACCGGGTCGCCAGTTCGATGACCTGCTTGTGCCTCGGATCCTCCGGATTCGCCGTGATCCGGAATTCGAGCACGCCGGCACTCGAGACGATCCTCTTGATGAGGTCGATTTCGGCCTGGTCCACGTCGGGGACGATCACCTCGAGCTGGTCAAGCCCATACCGACGGACCGTGACCTCCTTCTGGCCGCCTGGATTGACGCGGCGGCTCACCGCCGCCACGAGCTTGTCCATGTTGACCGGCTCCGAGGCGGCCCCATCCCCATCGGCAGGCTCCTGCCGCTTCGAGGCATCGACCTCGTAGACGAGAATCACGCCCCCCTTGAGATCGATGCCCAGCCGCGGCGGCCAGCCCAACCAGCAGACGATGGCCCCGGCAACAGCCGCGACGAGGACGGCGGCCAGCCGCCCCCACATGTCGGACGCCCTCAAACGCTTCGCCAGGAGCCATGCAAGCAGCGTCGGACCGGCGACGGTGAGGATCGTCAGCCCCCACATCGCCCACCCCTCGCGCCACCACGGCAGCCCCGCGGCCGGCATGGCGGCGGCCTGCGCCAGGAGGCCCGTCACGGGAAGGCTGCCATATCCGAAAATGCTGATCATGCTTGGACTCGCTGGGCTTGGACTCGCTGGGAACGTTCGGGAAGAAAGACTCAGCCGTTGGCCGTCGGGCTCTCGTCGTCGCCATCGAGCACCTTGGCGATGCTGGCGAGCGTAACCGCGATCTTGACGTTGGCCGCATCGTCGATCTTGAGGATCACGCGGTCATTTTCTCGATCGACGTTGGCCACGATGCCGTAGATGCCCGACGTCGTCACCACGCGCTCATTTTTCTTGAGCGCAGCCAGAAGTTCCTGGTGCCGGCGCTGCCGCTCTCGCTCCGGCCGATAGAGCAGCAGCCACGCGACAAGCACGATGAGCAGCATCGGCAGGTAGGTGAGCAGCAACTCCAGGCCGCCGGGGCGAGCCCCCGGCCCGCCTGCCGCCTGCGCCACGAGTGCGAGCCCTTCGGCAGTTATGAAAACGGGCATCGGAAGTGGCTGCGGCATGGGAAACGCTCGGGGGACGGGTCGTGGAACAGGGGAATGTAGTGACCGGTGCGACGGACCGGCAAGCCCGCCACCCCGGCGCCCGTCCCACGGCGTCGGAGCATTCACTCCCCGGGAGCGTCCCCGGAGAGCCTCGCGAGCATGTCGGACCGCACCGCATCGAAGCGGCCCGCGTGGATGGCGGCACGAAGCGCCGCCACCAACCGCTGGTAAAAAACGAGGTTGTGGATCGAGGCCAGAATCGGACCGAGCATTTCACCCGCCAGGAAGAGATGGCGGATGTAGCTGGCGCTGTGACGGCAGGCGAGGCACGGGCACCCCTCCTCCAGCGGCGACTGATCCGAGGCATGCTTCGCGTTCTTCAGCCGCACCGGCCCCTCGAAGGTGTAGATGAACGAATTGCGGCCGCATCGTGTCGGCAGCACGCAGTCGAACATGTCGATGCCCGTGGCGACCGCCTCGATGATGTCCCGCGGCTGACCGACTCCCATGAGGTATCGCGGCTTCTCCACGGGCAGATGAGGCGTCGTGAATCGGAGGGTGGCGTCCATCGCCTCCGGCCCTTCGCCCACCGACAGCCCTCCCACGGCATAGCCGGGGAAGTCCATGGACCGCAGCCGCTCGGCGCTCTCGTGCCGCAGCTCCGGGTCGAGCCCCCCTTGCACGATGCCGAAGAGCGCCTGGTCGGCACGCGTGTGGGCCGCCCGGCAACGTTCGGCCCACCGCAGCGACCGACGCATCGCCTCCTCGACGGTCGCCCGGTTCGCCGGCAGCGCGACGACGTGATCCAGCTGCATCGCGACATCGGCGCCGATCCGTTCCTGGATCCGCATCGACGCCTCGGGCGTGAGTTCGACCGCGGCGCCGTCGATGTGCGACCGGAAGAATGCTCCTCGTTCCGTCACCTTCACCTGCTGCGCGAGACTGAAAACCTGGAATCCACCACTGTCGGTGAGCGTGGGACCATTCCAGCCCATGAACCGGGCCAGCCCGCCCCCCTGCTCCACGATCGCCTCGCCGGGCCGCAGGTGGAGATGGTAGGCGTTGGCAAGCACCATCCCCGCCCCGCTCTCCCGCACCCGCTCGATATCGACGCCTTTCACGGTGGCCATGGTGGCCACGGGCATAAAGATCGGCGTCGGCACGCTTCCATGCGGCGTGGTGAGCACACCCGCCCGGGCCGCTCCGTCCGTCGCCTCGACCGTAAAAGCAAATCCGCGGTGCATGACGAAAGCCTATCGAATGGGCGGATCGCGGGATGAATCGCCAGCCGGACTCCGCGAGGGGCTGCCCGTGCCCCGAAAGCCGGCGTTGATGGCAAGCGCAGGCACGGATGCCGAAGCGCGGCCAGCTCCGAGTGAGCGGAGGCGGGATGCCCGTAGCGAACGTCCGGCGACGGGGCATGGGCAGCCCCGAGCCGCACGGCCAACCTAAAAGATCCCGAGCGCTTCCAGCGAGTAGCGGACGACGAGCCCCGCGACCACCACGCTCACCATGCTCATGAGCTTGACAAGAATGTTGAGGCTGGGGCCACTCGTGTCCTTGAAGGGATCGCCAACCGTATCACCCAC